>NZ_JBEOTA010000008.1:0-317801 GCF_040303265.1 Streptomyces sp. NPDC096040 | reverse complement strand
ACGTACCGCAGCCACCGGGCCTCGCAGTGGAAGCCGAGCATCGCCTGCATGACCGCCAGACACAGCAACTCGGAGTGGCTGAGCTTCGCCGGCCGACCCGGCAATCGCGCGATACCCGCTCGCTCGTCATCGATCTTTACGTAGAGTGCGGTCACGAGGGTGTCCAGGTTCGTCGTCACAAACGATCATGGACACCCTCTCCCCGCGCCCGCAAGCATTCGGAAAGACTCGTCTAGCCACCCAAGAACACCGGCCGGGCAACACCGGCAGGCGGCACGCATGGACACGAATCCCACGCTTCACGCGCACCCGCCGTCCTCGACAGGAGCGTTTGGCCATGGCCAAACCAGATGCCGCACAGTGTCATCCAACGTCATCACCCGTCACCCGCATGCCCGGATTTGCCCACATGTACAGCAAAGGCGCAGGTCACGATAGTGATACGAAACAGGTTCGAGTCCCGTCACTCACCCTGCCCCGTCAGCCGGTGGCCTCGTCGAAAGACAGGTCACCGGCTGACTTGCTTTCAGTAGCCACTTCCCCGCCCGGCCCTGGCAACCCCGTACCCGTCCATGTAGTCACGGACCCGCACCAACCGCCCACCCCGGACTCGCAGCACCAGCACTCCGGGGATGTCGAAGTGCTCCCCGCCCGCCGGCGGGCCGACGATCACCGTCTGTTCGGCGACGATCACCTGGGGGTCGGTCGTCTCATGGACGGCGGACTCCTTGATCTCCGTCACGCGCACAGGACCGGCGCCCCAGGCCGCCCGATATCCGGCGCGGATCTCCTCCCGGCCCTCGTACCGCGCGGGAAAGCCGGGGCTCGTGAACGGGAACTCGTGCACCCCGTCCACGGCGTACAGCTCCGCCAGGTCGTCGGCCGACTTGTCGCGCATGGCCTGGCGGTAGAGCGCCAGCACCTCACGGGGCGTGCGGGGCAGCGGCGGTTCGGACACCGGCATGGCGATCACCCTCATTCGCTCAACATCTGTTGAGCGAAGACCCTAGGGCCGCCCACGGCTTCGGTCAACGCTTGTAGAGCGAGCGCTTGTAGAGTGACCATGTGCCCGACCGTCCCGCCTCTCCCGCCCCGTCCTCCCGTGCCGCCCGCCGGGAAGCCACCCGGGTCCGCATCCTCGACAGCGCCCGTACACTGTTCGCCGAGCGCGGCTTCGAGCGGACCACCGTCCGGGCCGTGGCCGCGGCGGCGCAGGTGGATCCGGCCCTGGTCATGCAGCACTTCGGCAGCAAGCGCGAGCTCTTCACCGAGGCCGTCCAGGCGGCCCCGGCACAATCGACGGATACCGGAACCGACACCGGCGCTCTCGTCGACCAGTTGCTGACCACCCTCGACATCAAGCTCGGCGGCCTGCCCGAGGGCACGCTCGCGACCCTGCGTTCGATGCTCACCGACCCGGACGCGGCCGAGCACGCCCGCCGGGCCATGGGCCGGCAGATCGAGTCGATCGCCGCGGCCCTCCCCGAGAGCGAGAGGGAGAGCGGGGAGGATGCCGAGCTGCGCGCCGCCCTCGTGGTCACCGCCCTGGTGGGCGTCACCATCGGTCACCAGCTCCTCGCCCTGCCCGTGCTGCGCGACGCGCCCGCCGAGCGCATCGCCGGGCTGCTGCGCCCGGCCCTCAGGTCGCTGACGGAACCTTCGCCGCCGGGCTGACCGGCTCGGCGGGCCTGCCGCGCAACGGGACCTCCTTCACGGCGATCGCCGCCAGGAAGCCCACCACGCAGATGGCGGCCGCCGTGAGGAAGATGTGCTGCGTGCCGGTCACCACCGCCGCCGGCGAGGCCGTCGCCGTCGTCGGCACCGCGCGGGTGAACAGCGAGCCGAACACCGCGACCCCCAGCGAACCGCCCAGTGTCCGGGAGAGGTTGACCGCCGCCATCGCCGCGCCCATGTCCCGCGTCTCGACGCTGTTCTGGGCGATGGTCGACCCCATCTGCATGGTGAAGCCCAGCCCGAGGCCGACCAGCACCATCCAGCAGCCGGCCAGCAGCCGCGAGGTCCCGGTGTCCATCGTGGCCAGCGCCAGCGAGCCCGCCGTCAGCAACACCGCCCCCAGCACCGGGAACACCTTGTAGCGGCCGGTGCGGGACATCACCTTGCCCGCGGTGTTCGAGGCGATCACCACCGGGACCATCATCGGCAGCAGAAGCAGCCCGGAGCTGGTCGCCGTCGCCCCCTGCACCGTCTGCTGGAACAGCGGCAGATAGAGCGCGAAGCCGAACATCACCACGCCGACGGCGAGCAACAGGACGGTGGCGAGCGCGAAGTTGCGGTCGGCGGTGTACATGCGGAGCGGCAGCAGCGGTTCGGGCGCCCTGCGCTCTACGGCGACGAACGCGAGCAGCCCTACGACGGCCACCGCGGCCAGGGCCGGTATCTGCCAGGACGTCCATGCGTACGTCGTACCGGCCCAGGTCGCGGCCAGGACCAGCGCGCTGATGGCGGCGGTCAGGACGCCGATGCCGGCCCAGTCGAAGCGCCCCTTGGTGCGCGGCGGCGTCGCCGGGAGGCGGAGCATCAGCTGGACCCAGACCAGGGCGACCAGGCCGAGCGGCAGGTTGACGTAGAACGCCCAGCGCCAGCCGAGGTGGCCGGTGACCAGACCGCCGACCAACGGGCCGCCGACCACGCCGATTGCCATCACGGAGGTGGTCATGCCCTGGTAGCGGCCGCGTTCGCGGGGCGGTACGAGGACCCCGATCAGGGCGAACGCCCCGGCGGCGAGCCCGCCCGCGCCGATGCCCTGAAGGGCGCGGAACTCGATCAGCTGGGTCATCGAGTGGGCGGCCCCGGAGAGCAGCGAGCCGGCCAGGAAGACCACGGTCGAGGCCTGGAACATCCGTTTACGGCCGTGAAGATCGCCGAGCTTTCCCCAGATCGGCGTGGCGACGGCGGTGGCGAGGGTGTACGCGGTGACCACCCAGGATATGTGCCCAAGTCCGCCCAGATCACGGACGATCGTCGGCATCGCGGTACCGACGATGTTGTTGTCGAGCATGCCGAGCAGCATGGCGAGCATGACGCCGAGCAGTGTCCAGCGCACATTCGCGACTGACATGAGAGGGCTCCCCCTGTCGGTTTTTCGGAAGTGGGATGCCATCAGAAAAGCACACCGACTAAATAAGTGCAACGACCCAACTTTTTCATCGCGACCACCTACCGAGTACTCTGCTGCCATGAGCGAGACGACACCCCTCGTCGGCCGCCGGGAACGCAAGAAGGCCGCGACCCGCAAGGCGCTGGCGGACGCGGCACTGGAGATGTTCCTGGAGCGCGGCTACGACCAGGTCAGCGTCAAGGACATCGCGGAGGCAGCCGACGTCTCCACGACGACGCTGTTCAAGCACTTCCCGAGCAAGGAAGCGCTGGTCTTCGACATGGACGCGGACCGGGAGGCGGCCCTGGTCGCCGCCGTGCGCGAGCGGGCACCGGGGACCTCGATCCCGCAGGCGCTGCGCACGCACATGCTGAGCGCACGCAGCTTCCGGCCCGAGTACGCCCAGCAGCTCGCCACCTTCCACCGGCTGGTCAACAGCACCTCGGCGCTGGTCGAGTACCACCGCCGCATGTGGATGCGGCACGAGCGCGCCCTGGCGGAGGCCATCGCCGCCGAGCTCGGCGCCGCCGCCGACGACCCCGCCTGCGCGGCCCTGGCCCACTTCGCACTGGAGGCCCGCGCCCTGGTGGCCCCCTCACCCGACCCGGTGGCCGCCGTCAACACGGCCTTCGACCTACTGGAACGAGGCTGGGACGCGGTACGCCCCGGCGGCGACAGGGGCTGACAACCGCAGCGCGGCACGGACCCGGCAGGGACCGGGAGGCGCAACACCGCCCGCCCCGCCCGGACTACGAAGACGCGCGGGCCACCAGTTTCGTCGGCAGTACCGCCTGCCGGCGCTCCAGGCCCCGGGACGCGGCCGGGCGGCGGTCGGCGATCTCTGCGAGGAGGAGGTCGATCATCGCGCGGCCCATCTCCTCTATGGGCTGGCGGACACTGGTGAGCGGCGGGTCCATGTGGCGGGCGATGGCCGAGTCGTCGTATCCGACCAGCGCCACGTCGTCGGGGATCCGGCGGCCCAGCTCGCGCAGCACCTGGCGGGCGCCCGCCGCCATCACGTCCGAGCCGGCGAAGACGGCGTCCAGGGCGGGCTCGCGTTCCAGCAGCCGGGTCATCGCGCGCCGGCCGCCCTCCTCGGTGAAGTCGCCCGGCTCGACGAGGAGTTCGTCAACCCGTTGGCCGGCGTCACGCAGGGCGTCGCGGAAGCCGTCGACGCGGCGCTGGGCGCCGTACACGTCGAGGCGGCCGGTGATGTGGGCGATCGTCCGGCGGCCGCCGGCCAGCAGGTGCTCGACGGCCGAGCGGCCGCCGCCGTAGTTGTCGGAGTCGACGGAGGTCAGCGTCTCGGCGGCGGAGCGCGGGCCGCTGATCACGGCGGGGATCTCCAGCTGGGCGAGGAGGTCGGGCAGCGGGTCGTCGGCGTGGACGGACACGAGGAGCACGCCGTCGACACGATGAGCCGCGAGGTACTGGGCGAGCCGTTCCCGCTCCCGGTCGCTGCCCGCGAAGATCAGCAGCAACTGCATCTCGGTGTCGGAGAGTTCGGCGCCGACACCGCGGAGCATGTCCGAGAAGTACGGTTCCGCGAAGAACCGGGTCTCCGGCTCGGGGACGACGAGGGCGATGGCGTCGGTGCGGTTGGCCGCGAGGGCGCGGGCGGCGGTGTTCGGAACGTAGCCGAGTTCGGCGACCGCGGCCTCGACGGCGGCCCGGGTGGCGTCGCTGACCCGGGGCGAGCCGTTGATCACCCGCGACACGGTCCCTCTCCCCACCCCGGCCCGGGCGGCGACCTCTTCGAGGGTGGGCCGACCACCGCTACGCCCCCGCGCTCCGTGGCTTGCCATGGGCTTTGCCCTCCTCACCGACGTTCAACTCGCTGGCCTGGAATCTAACAGTGCCGTCCGCCGGTGCAATCGCGGCCGTTGTCATGACATGTTCCGCCTGTTCGGTCACCCGCCGGAGTTAGCTAACAGGCCGATAACTGAAGCCGGTTCGCCGTGCCCGCTCCCTTGACACCCCGCCTCGAACCGACGACTCTTCAACACATCACCGGTGGGAGCGCTCCCACGATACCTGACTCATACACATCCCGCACGTTCCCCGCCCGAGCCGCAGCGAGAAACGGGCCCAACAATGCAGTTGGCCGGGGGGTCGGCGCGTCAGGGCAACAGGAGGACGTAATGCGAGCACGTACCCGAACCGCCTCCCGCAGGGCGGTCGTACTGGCGGCCGTCGTGTCGCTGGGCGGAGCGTTGCTGGCCGGCTGTGCCGACGACAGTGGTGGCGGCAGTGACGACACCAGCGGCGGAGGCAGCGGCAAGACGACGATCAGCATGGGTCTCTTCGGCACGCAGGGCTTCAAGGAGGCCGGGCTGTACGCCGAGTACGAGAAGCTCCACCCCGACATCAAGATCACGGAGAACGTCACCGAGCGGAACGAGAACTACTACCCCGCGCTGGTCAACCACCTCACCACCAACAGCGGACTGCAGGACATCCAGGCGGTCGAGGTCGGCAACATCGCCGAGGTCGTGCAGACCCAGGCGGGCAAGCTGGAGGACCTCTCCAAGGTCGCCGGGGTGAACAAGAACAGCTGGCTGGCCTGGAAGTGGCAGCAGGCCACCACCAAGGACGGCCAGACCATCGGCCTCGGCACCGACATCGGCCCGATGGCGATCTGCTACCGCAAGGACCTCTTCCAGAAGGCCGGTCTGCCCACCGACCGGGACGCGGTCGGCAAGCTGTGGGCGGGCGACTGGAGCAAGCTCGTCACCGTCGGCGAGCAGTACAAGAAGAAGGCCCCCAGCGGCACCTACTTCATGGACTCCCCCGGCGGTCTGCTCAACGCGATCCTCTCCAGCCTGAAGGAGAAGTTCTACGACTCCTCCGGCAACGTCGTCTACAAGACGAACCCGGCCGTCAAGACCAGCTTCGACCTGGCCGCCAAGGCCGCCAAGGAGGGACTGGCCGGTTCGGAGACCCAGTTCCAGCCGTCCTGGAACCAGACGATAGCCAACAGCAAGTTCGCCGCGGTCGCCTGCCCGCCGTGGATGCTCGGCTACCTCAAGGGCCAGTCGAAGCCCGACGCCGCCGGCAAGTGGGACGTGGCCGCCGCACCCCAGGCCGGAAACTGGGGCGGCACCTTCCTCGCCGTACCCAAGAGCGGCAAGCATGTGAAGGAGGCGGAGCAGCTCGCCGCCTGGCTCACTGCACCGGCCCAGCAGGCCAAGCTCTTCAGCGTCCAGGGCAGCTTCCCGAGCGCGCCGGCCGCCTACGACCTGCCCCAGGTGAAGGACGCCAAGAACGCGATGACCGGTGACTCGCCGATCGGCACCATCTTCGCCGACGCCGCCAAGGCCATCCCGCTCCAGCCCATCGGCCCGAAGGACCAGATCATCGGGGCCGGTCTGGGTGACAACGGAGTGATCCTCGTGACCAAGGGCACGTCTCCCGAGGAGGCCTGGAAGACGGCCACCAAGACGATCGACAACAACCTGGAGAAGTGACCGGTATGTCCCGGCACGACACCGCCGCGCCCCCTGTGCAGGACAGGGGCGCGGCCCCCGCCCGCGGTCCTGCGGCACCCGACGCACCGACGGAGGAGAAGCGCCGGTCACGGCTGTCCCGGCGCTGGCAGCGGGACATGCGCTGGAGCCCGTACGCCTTCGTCTCCCCGTTCTTCCTGCTCTTCGCCGCGTTCGGCCTGTTCCCGCTGATCTACACCGGCTGGGCCTCGCTGCACACGGTGGAGCTGACCGCGCCCACCGACATGCAGTGGGCGGGCCTGCACAACTACACCCGGATCTTCGACGACGACTTCTTCTGGAACGCGGCGAAGAACACCCTGACCATCGGCATCATCTCCACGGTCCCGCAGTTGCTGATGGCGATGGGACTCGCCCACCTGCTCAACTACAAGCTGCGCGGCTCCACCTTCTTCCGGGTCGCGATGCTCGCGCCGTACGCCACCTCGATCGCCGCGGCCTCCCTGGTCTTCGTGCTGCTGTTCGGCCGTGACTACGGCGTGATCAACTGGGCGCTGCACTTCGTCGGCATCGACAAGATCGACTGGCAGAACGACAAGTGGTCCTCGCAGATCGCGGTCTCGTCCGTGGTCATCTGGCGCTGGACCGGCTACAACGCGCTGATCTACCTGGCGGCGATGCAGGCGATCCCGCAGGACCTGTACGAGTCGGCGGCGCTGGACGGCGCCAACCGCTGGCAGCAGTTCTTCCATGTGACGCTGCCGCAGCTGCGGCCGACGATCCTGTTCACCGCCGTGGTGTCGACCATCGGCGCGAGCCAGCTGTTCGGCGAGCCGCTGATGTTCGACTCCATCAAGGGCGCGTCCGGCGGTGCGAACCACCAGTTCCAGACCCTGGGCCTGTACCTGTACGAGCAGGGCTGGATCAACCAGCACCTGGGCCGGGCCTCCGCGATCGCCTGGACGATGTTCCTGATCCTCATCGTGATCGGGGTCGTCAACTACGTCATCTCGCGCCGGCTGCGTGCCAGCAGTTAGGAGAACCAGCCGTGACGACGACCCTGACGAACCCTTCCGGCGAGGCGCCGCCCAAGGCGGCGCGCGTACGGCGGACCAAGGCCGGGCGGGCCGGCGGCCAGTCGTACGCCGGTCCCGTCGCCTATGCGGTCCTGGTGCTGTTCACCATCGGCTCGCTGTTCCCGCTGGTGTGGACGGCGATCGCCGCGTCCCGCGACAACAACCGGCTGGCGCAGACCCCGCCGCCGTTCTGGTTCGGCTCGAACCTGATGCACAACCTCAAGGTGGCCTGGTCGGACGCCAATCTGGGCAAGGCCTTCCTCAACACCACCATCGTGGCGGGGGTGTCGGCGGTGACCATCGTGTTCCTGTCCACCATCGCCGGGTTCGCCTTCGCCAAGCTGCGCTTCCGGGGCCGTAACGGACTGATGCTGGTGGTGATCGGCACGATGATGGTGCCGCCGCAGCTCAGCATCATCCCGCTGTACATGATGGTGGCGAAGCTGAACTGGTCCGACCAGCTGCAGGCGGTGATCCTGCCGTCGCTGGTGAGCGCGTTCGGTGTGTTCTTCATGCGGCAGTACCTGCTGCAGGCGCTGCCGGACGAGCTGATCGAGGCGGCCCGGGTGGACGGTGCGAGCAGCTGGCGCGTGGTGTGGCACGTGGTGTTCCCGGCGGCGCGGCCGGCGATGGCCGTTCTCGGCATGCTGATGTTCGTGCAGTCGTGGAACGACTTCCTGTGGCCGTTCCTGGTGCTGTCCCAGAACGGCAATCCGACCGTGCAGGTCGCCATCGCGGGGCTGGGCCGCGGCTTCACCCCCGACCAGTCCCTGATCATGGCGGGTGCGCTGCTCGGCACGCTGCCGCTGCTGCTGGTCTTCGCGATCTTCGGCAAGCAGATCGTCGGCGGCATCATGCAGGGCGCGGTCAAGGGCTGAGCCGCGCCTCGCCCGGGCCGGGGCAGCGCCGCCCCGGCCCCCGTTCGTCCCATCCCCATCCTGTCCGTCGGTTTCCACGACCCTCATGGGAGCGCTTCCATGTCCGATTCCGCACAGCCGGCGACCCCGGTGACCTTTCCCCCCGCCTTCGTCTGGGGCGCCGCGACCTCCGCGTACCAGATCGAGGGGGCGGTGCGGGAGGACGGCCGCACCCCCTCCATCTGGGACACCTTCAGCCATACCCCGGGCAAGACCGCCGACGGTGACCACGGTGACATCGCTGTCGACCACTACCACCGCTATCCCGAGGACGTGGCGCTGATGGCCGGACTCGGCCTGAACGCCTACCGGTTCTCGGTCTCCTGGTCGCGGGTGCAGCCGACGGGGCGCGGTCCGGCCGTCCAGGTGGGGCTGGACTTCTACCGCCGGCTGGTGGACGAGCTGCTGGCGCGCGGCATCAGGCCGGCGCTCACCCTCTATCACTGGGATCTGCCGCAGGAACTGGAGGACGCGGGCGGCTGGCCGGAGCGGGACACCGCGCAGCGCTTCGCCGAGTACGCGCAGATCGTCGGGGAGGCGCTCGGCGACCGTGTCGAGCAGTGGATCACTCTCAACGAGCCCTGGTGCAGCGCCTTCCTGGGGTACGGCTCCGGGGTGCACGCCCCCGGCCGGACCGATCCGGCGGCCGCGCTGCGCGCCGCGCACCACCTCAACCTGGGGCACGGACTGGCGACTTCGGCCCTGCGCTCGGTGATGCCGGCCCGCAACCAGGTGGCGATCAGCCTCAACTCCTCGGTCGTACGGCCGCTTTCGCCAAGCCCCGCCGACCTGGCCGCGGTCCGCCGGATCGACGACCTCGCCAACGGGGTCTTCCACGGGCCGGTGCTGCACGGGGCGTATCCGGCGACGCTGCTGGAGGCCACCTCGACGGTCACCGACTGGTCGTACGTCCTCGACGGCGATCTGCGTACGATCCAGCAGCCGCTGGACGCGCTCGGGCTCAACTACTACACGCCGACGCTGGTGTCGGCGGCGGACGGGGCCCCGGACGGCCCCCGCGCCGACGGCCACGGGGCCAGCTCCTTCTCGCCGTGGCCGGGCGCCGAGGACGTGGCGTTCCATCAGACGGCGGGCGAGCGGACCGAGATGGGCTGGACGGTCGACCCGTCCGGCCTGCACGAGCTGATCATGCGGTACGCGCGGGAGGCGCCCGGTCTGCCGCTGTACATCACGGAGAACGGCGCGGCCTACGAGGACAAGGTGGACGCCGACGGCCGGGTGCACGACCCGGAGCGCATCGCCTATCTGCGCGCGCATCTGACCGCGGTGCGCCGGGCCATCACCGACGGGGCGGACGTCCGCGGGTACTACCTGTGGTCACTGATGGACAACTTCGAGTGGGCGTACGGCTACGCCAAGCGGTTCGGCATGGTGCACGTCGACTTCGCGACGCTGGAGCGGACGCCGAAGTCGAGCGCCCGCTGGTACGGGGAGGTGGCCCGCACGGGGGCGCTGCCGGAGGTTCCGGTGGCGTGAGTCCGGGGACGGGGCGTTCCGGGGGACAGTGGGGAGTCCTCCGGAACGCCCCGCCGGTCAGGGGTCCTTGCCCAACCCGAGGACCAGTTCCTGCACGGCGTGGTCGGACAGGCCACGGGGGTCGAGGAAGCGGTAGCGGTGGGCGCTCGCGCCGTTGCCGGTGAAAGCGAGGTCGAGCCGCCACCAGCGCAGCCACCAGGTGCCGCGGTGCCAGCTGAGCGGGTAGGCGGCGGGGCAGGCGCGCAGCGCGTCGGTGGCGATCGTGGAGAGGCGGGCGATGTCGCCCTGGGACCGGCTGAGGTTGAAGTCCCCCGCCGCCACCGCCGGGAGGCCGTTGTCACGGAGGTCGTCGATCAGCCGGTCGAGCTGCCGGTTGCGGCTGGCCAGCCGGTCCTTGACCTCCTGGCGGAGGGCCCGGCGCAGCGGGTTCTCCAGGAAGACGTGGACCGGCAGATGCACGTTGTAGGTGGACAGCACCGGCGCGCCCGGCAGGCCGTCCACCCGCAGGTCCACCCGGAACACCTCGGGCGCCCCCAGGTCGGGGACGGCCACCACGGGAAAGCGGGACAGCGTGACGAACTGCCCCCGGATCAGCACCCGGTGGCCGGGAAACTCCCGCTCGAGCCGGGCGCGGAAGTCGACCGGCACCGGCGGTGCGTGCACTCCCGCGTCGTATATGTGCTCCTGGAGGAGGTAGACGTCCGCGTCGAGCCGCCGCAGGAAGGCGTAGAAGGCCTCCGTGTCGACCTCCTCGTCCCAGTGCTGGGTGTTCCAGCACACGACGCGGACGCCGCCGGCGGGGGTGCGGCGGGTGAGCGGTGCCCGTGGGTTCAGTCCGCAGTGCCGTGCCCCGAGGAGCAGGGACAGCACCGCGAGGGTGGCGGTCCACGGGCGGACGCCGGCCGACGCCGCCGTGGTGCCCGCCAGCAGAGCGGCGGGCACCACGAGGAAGACCGGCGGCGGCAGGACGTCCGTCAGGGCCCACCACCAGGGCCCGTTCGTCAGCAGCCGGTCCGCGAGCTGGAAGAGCAGCCAGCCGACGGCGACGGCCGTCAGCACGGCGTCGAACGGTGTCATGCGGGCGTCGCCACCCCGGCGGTCAGCGCGGAGTCGTAGACGGCCCGGAACCGGCGGGAGAACAGACAGCCCAGGCCGCCCGCGATCACCCCGGCCGCCACCGCCAGGTTCACCAGGACGTTGACCGCGGCGAAGAAGCCGAGGAAGCCCCACCCCCGGTGCCGTAGCACGCACCGGTACAGGCCGGTGTCGCAGGCGAGGGCGGCCACCAGCAGGAGCAGCGGGAGCACCCACCAGGCGGGGCCCAGCAGGAACGGCAGCGGCAGCGTGGCCGCCCACAGCAGCGTGACCGCGCTGGCCCAGGCGCGCGGGCCGGTGGCGTATCCGCCGGGCAGGCCGCGCCGCCGCAGATACAGCGGGATGGCCAGGTAGGTGCGCTGGTACACCTTGCGCAGGACCAGCCGCAGGGTGTCGTCGTTGTCGTGCCGGCCCACCACGGCGGAGGTGCTCAGCGCCGCGTACCGGGAGGAGAGCCGCAGCCCGAAGTCCTGGTCCTCGGTGTGCCGGAGCAGCGGGTTGAAGCCGCCGAGTTCGGCGAAGACCTCCGCCCGGATGGCGAAGGTGTTGGTGTGCACGGTGCTGATGCGCCCCTCGGACTCGATGAGCGCGTAGTACTGCTGGAGGCAGCGGTACTCCTCCATGCGGCTGTCCCGGATGAGCGGGTCGGGGTGGTAGATGCCGCAGACCGCACCGAGGGACGGGTCGGCGAGCAGCAGCCGGACGGACTGGGAGACGGCGTCGGGGGCGAGGGCCACGTCGGAGTCGACGAAGACCAGGATCTCCCCGGTGGCCCGTTCCGCGCCGAGGTTGCGGGCCACCGCCACGCCCCCGTTGCCGCGGGTGCTGATCGCGGTGACTCCCATGGCCGCGGCGACCGCCACGGAGTCGTCGGTGCTGCAGTCGTCTATCAGGACGATCTCTATGGCGGGGTAGTCCTGTTCCTGGATCGCGCCGAGGCAGAGCGGCAGGGAGCGGGCGTAGTTGTAGTTCGGCACGATGACCGATACCAGGGGCTGATGGTCGGACAAGGGTCTGCCCTTCGATTCGCGGTCGGACGGGGGCGGTGGACGGGGGTCAGAAGAAGACCTTGGCGAGGGAGAGGGCGCCCTGCCGCCAGGGCTCGACGCTGGTGACGCCGCCCGCTGCCGGGCTGCGGCCGTCGGCGGGCCCGGTGCGGCGCCGCTGCTGCCGCCACCAGTCGTAGGTACGGAGGATGGACTCCTGGTTGGAGTAGCGGGGGCGAAAGCCCAGGCGCTCCTGGGCCTTGGCGGTGCTGACGAAGGAGTCGTCGAGGAGTTTGTGCAGCAGGCGGCCGTAGACCGGGGAGAGCCGGCTGCGCTCCAGCAGGCGCAGCGCGGCCAGCGCGGGCCGGGCGGGCAGCGACACCACACGGCGGCGGTGGCCGGCCGCGTCCAGGACCGCCTGGAAGTCCTCCCGGATGGTGCCGAAGTCGGTGGCGCCCAGATTGAAGGTGTCGTCGGCCAGTTCGGCGGAGGCGTGCAGCGCGGTGACCACGGCACCGACGAGGTCGTCCACGTCGAACATCTGGATACGGACGTCGCCGCGTCCCAGCACGGGGAAGTTGCGGCCCTCCTCGGCCCACTCGAAGAGCATCGCGAACAACCCCATCCGGCCCGGTCCGAGGAAGGTCTTCGGGCGCAGGATCGGCAGGCACATGCCCTGGCCGCGGAACTCCTCGCACACCTCCTCCGCCTCGGCCTTGGCGGCGCTGTAGGTGTCGACCGGGCGGCGCGGGTAGGTCTCGGGGGTGGGCACCACCGTCGGCAGGCCGTAGACGGCCGTCGAGGAGATGTGCACGAAGCGGGGCACCCGCTGGGCGGCGGCCGCGGTGAGGACGCTGCGGGTGCCGCCGACTATCACCGAGCGGATCTGGTCCGCCGGGTAGCTGGGCAGCGCGGCGGCGCAGTGCACCACCGCGTCCGCGTCCGCGAGGGCGTCCTTCATGGCCGCGCCGTCACGGACGTCGGCGACCGTCACGGCGAGTTCACCGGTGGTGCCCGCCCAGCGGGAGGGGTCGGGGGCGCGCAGGTCCACACAGCGGACGTGGTGCCCCTCCGCGAGCAGCCGGCCGATGAGGGTGCCGCCGAGCATGCCGGCCCCGCCGGTCACCACCACCTTGTTCACCACAGCGTTCACCACAGCGACGACACCTTCTCCTGGACGAACTTGGTGAGCAGCCGGGGCAGTCCCTTGGCCAGGGTCTGGTCGAGGGCCTCCAGGAACCGTTCCAGCTCGGGCTGTTCCACGATCAGGGAGGGGCCGACGACCAGCGGGTTCTTCCCGTTGAGGGTGTAGTACGCATAGATGTCGTGCTCGCGGTACAAGGCGTTGACCACCGAGGAGGTGATCAGCTTGGTGAGGAACCGCGGGTCCTTGGTCATGCCGCCGGGCACCAGCCGGGCCGCCAGCTCCAGGAGTTTCGGGCCCTCCCGGAGGAAGACGCCGTGCAGTGCCCCGGCGCCGCGCACGTCGTCGACGGTCTCCGCGTGCTCCTTCGCGATGCGCTCCAGACCGGGCCCGAGCACCCGCTCGATGGCGCGGGCGCGGGCCGGATAGTCGTCCTCCACCACGATGTTGACGGCCTCGATGGCGGTGGCGGTCTCCTCGCCGAAGCCGTAGTAGGTGGTACTGGTGCTCTGCAGCAGGGCGTCCATCATGTTGTCGTACGCCTTGCGGAAGACTGACTCGCGGGCGACGTAGGCGGAGACGGAGGACTTGCCGCCGCCGAAGGACTTGGACGTCGTCACGATGTCCGGGACGAGGTCCGGGTAGCGCATGAAGTAGAAGAGGCTGCCGGTCTTGCCCCAGCCGGTGTAGATCTCGTCGAAGACCAGGACGATGTCCTCCTGGGTGCACAGGGCGCGCAGGCCGCGCAGGAACTCCTCCGAGCACCAGCGCATGGTGGAGGCGCTGAAGGGCTCGACGAGGATGGCGTACACATCGCTCTCGCCGCCGCGGGTACGGGACGCGCGGACCTCGGCACGGATCGCGTCCAGGTCGCCGTACGGGAAGACGGACACGCCGTTGATCCCGGGGAACCTGAAGGTCTCCTGGGCCTGTCCGGTGAGGCTGCCCGAGCCGAGCAGCTTGCCGTGGAAGGCGATGTCGGCGCGCAGGACCCGCTGCCGGGTGCCGTTGTGGTACTTGTACGCGAGCTTGACCGCGCCCTCGACCGCCTCCGCGCCGGAGTTCGGGAAGAACGACATGTTCAGGTCGCCGGGCAGGAGCTGGGCCAGGTTGTGGCCGAGGGCGGCGACGTAGGGCGAGAAGTAGGTCTTGTGCACCTCCATCCGGTGCTCCTCCTGGAAGCGCCGGCGGGCGGCCAGGATGCGCGGGTGGTTGTGGCCGTGGTTGAGGACGCCGACCCCGCCGGTGAAGTCGAGGATGCGGCGGCCGTCGCGCTGGTGGAGCCAGACGCCCTCGGCGTGGTCGACCAGTTCCCGGCCGAACCCGAAGGAGGTCATCAAGGACACCTGACTGCGGTTGACATGCCGCCGGTACAGGTCGTGGACCTGCTTCGCCGTCATGGCCTGGGCGTCGTCGATGGACAGCAGCTTGGTCATCGTTCCCCTCGCGGTGAGTGAGGTTCGGGTACGGGAGCGGGATCCGGGCGGGCGGCGGTACCGCCTCCGGTGCGGGTGCGGGCGTAGAGCAGTGCGCCGCCGGCGACGGCGACCTCGCTCGCGGTGCAGACGACCCGGCTGGTCAGCGCGACCGCGCCGGCCGTGGACCACGGCAGTACGGCGGAGAGGGCGAGCATGAGGATCGCCTCGCGGGCGCCCCAGCCGTCCGGCAGGACGACGGCGAGGCTGCTGAGGGCGGTGGCCAGGGCGAACCCGCCGACGCACAGCGGCAGTGCGCGTGGCACGTCGGCGCCGAACAGGATGGCCAGCAGCCACAGATGGAGCCCGGACACCAGCCAGGAGGAGGTGGCGGCGGCCATGCTGCGCCGCATGCCCGCGTCGGTCGCGAACGCCTCGGGCGGCCTGCGGCGCGCGAGGCGCAGGGCGGCCCGCACGAACCGGCCCAGCAGGGCCGGCCGGACGAACCACACCACCAGCAGGCCGGTCGGCAGCGCCAGCCACCAGACCCGGCCGCCCAGCAGCGCCGGACCGCAGACCAGGCCCAGGGCGAGCCCGGTCAGGGTTCCGACCATCAGGTTCAGCAGGAAGACCCCGGTCATGACCGCGTTGGAGAAACCGGCGGCCCGGCCCAGCCGGAGCTGGGCGAGCAGGCCCCAGACCCGGCCGGGGACGAACTTGCCGAGGAAGGAGGTGAAGTAGATACGGGCGGCGACCGGCAGCGGGGTCGGCGGTCCCAGGCCGGTCAGCAGGGCGCGCCAGGTCAGCAGGGAGATCAGCACGCCCACCCCGTTGACGGCGAAGGCGGCCAGCAGGTACGGCACGGAGTGCGGGCGCAGCGCCAGGTCCGCGAACGTGCCGATACGGTCGTGCAGCGACAGCCACAGCCCTGCCGTGGCCGCCAGGAAGAACACCGCCGACAGCACCGTCCGCCGGATCCCCCGTCCTTGGCCGACCGTCTCGGACTCGGTGGCCGTGGTCATGCCGACACCCTGGTGTCCCGGCCGGGCGGGGCGAGGGACGGCCGGCCGAAGCCGCGGTCGGTGAGCATCCGCAGCCCGCCCCAGGCGGCGCCCAGCGCGATCGCCGACCGCACCAGCAGATGGACGCCGGTGAAGTAGACGAGGAACGCGGGGCCGCGCTCCCTCAGTACGAAGCGGGACAGCCGGGGTTCCGAGCAGACGGCGACCACCAGGCACGCGGCCGGGACGAGCGGTGCGAACGGGACCAGCGGCAGGGTCGCCATGGTCAGGGCGGCGCCGAGGACACCGGTCATGCTGTGCGCGCGGATCGCGTTCTTCCGGGCCCGGTGCGCGGCGGCGAACGGGATGAGCAGCTGGGCGCGCCGGGCCTGTTCGCGCAGCAGGCCCCACAGCCGGTCGGCGTCGTCGTGCCGGCCCGTGACGGTCTCGGTCAGCCGGATCCGGCAGCGGCCGTGCAACCGGTCGCTGTACTCCAGGTCCTCGGAGTCGCGCAGCCGCTCGTTCAGCGGGCCGACGGCCTCGAAGACCTCCCGGCGCACCGCGCCGAGCATGAAGAACGCCGAGTCCACCACGCCGACGCTGCGCCGGTGGAAGTAGTGGGCGTGCAGCACCCGGTAGCGCTCGACGGGACCGTCGTCGTACAGCGGCCGGTCGGCGGGCACTCCGTGTACGAAGCCGCAGCCGGGGTCCTCGGTGAGGACACGGACCGCGTTCTCCAGCGCGTCGGGGGCGAGCGCCACGTCGGAGTCGACGAAGAAGAGGATGTCTCCGCGGCTCGCCGCCGCGCCCCGGTTGCGCACCGCCGAGACACCGCTGTTGCCGGCGTTCTCGATCAGGGTGCAGGAGTACCTGCGGATGATGTCCCTGGAGCGGTCGGTGCTGGCGTCGTCCACCACGATGACCTCCAGCGGCTGGAGGGTCTGGGCGAAGACGGCGTCGAGGCACGCCGGGAGCGTCTTCTCGTAGTTGTAGTTGGGGATGATGACGGAAACGGTCGGTTTCTCGGGTCGCATCTCGCCTTTCCCAGGGCTTCTCCGGGGCATGGGTCAGTGGCTCGGAAGTCCGGCGACAAGTCCCGGATGCGCGGACAGGAGCATGGTGAGGGCCAGGCAGGCGCAGCACAGCAGTGCGCTCACGACCACGGGGCGGTCCCGCAACAGCGTCTCCGCCGGGTCACCGCCGCCGCCCTCCACCATGACGATCTGGAGGTAGCGGAACAGCCCGTACAGCACGAACGGAATGGTCAGCAGCAGGGCCACCTGACCGAAGGGCTGGGTCGCGTCGCTGCGCAGGAAGCAGGTGTAGCCCAGCATCGCGACGCCCGCGCTGACCAGCACCGCCTGGTCGAGCAGCGGGCGCGAGTACCCCTCCAGGGTTGGACGGTGGCGGCCGGCGCCGGCTCCCAGCTCCAGCTCGTGACGCCGCTTGCCCAGGCTCAGCATCACCGAGGCCGCGTACACGGACAGGACCAGCCACACCGACAGCGGGACACCGCCCGCCAGGGCGCCCATGACGACCCGCAGTGCGAAGCCGGCCGCCACGACGAAGACGTCGACCAGGGCGATGTGCTTGAGCCGGTGGCTGTACAGCACGTTGAGCACGACGTAGCCGACGACCGGCCAGGCGGTCCGCCACGGGCCCACGGCGGCGAGCGCGGCCAGCGCCGCGGCGAGCACCACCGCGCACAGCAGGGCCCGCCGGACGGAGACACGGCCGGCGGCGATCGGCCGGGACCGCTTGACGGGGTGCAGCCGGTCGCGTTCCCGGTCGGCCACGTCGTTGACGACGTAGACGATCGAGGAGGCCAGTACGAACACCCCGATCGCCCAGCCTGTGCGGGAGAGGGTGTACCAGTTCCAGTGGCCGCCGCCGGCCAGTGACAGGGAGACGGCGACCACGTTCTTCGGCCACTGGCGGGGGCGCAGCAGCCGGAGGAGATCCCGCGCCCGGCCGGTGCGCGCGGCCGTGGGCTCGCGCAGGCGCGGTTCCGCCGTGAAGGTCATCGCGGCGCCCAACCGGAGTCGGCTCGGCGGAAACGGCTCACGGGTGGGGCCGCGAGCGGGTGGCGCATGGTCATGACTCTCCTTTGCGGGCGGCCCGGCCGAACGCGCACTCGCGCGACGCCGGGGAAGGGAGGAGTTACGGACGGGCATGCGAACAAGGCCGGCCGCGGCACACGGCGGTCACAGCACCGGCCCGGGTGGATCCGGGGCCGGGAACCGCGGCTGCGGCTGCGGCTGCGGCTGCGGCTGCGGCTGCGGCTGCGGCTGCGGCTGCGGCTGCGGTCGAACGCCCAAGGCCGTGGCCGTGTTCCGACGGCCGAAGCCACGGCCGTGGCCCCGGTCCGACCACCGAAGCCATGGCCACCGGCCGGGGGCGTACGACCGTGACCGTGGCCGTACGACCGTGGCCGTGGCCGTGACCGTGGCCGTGGCCGTGGCCGTGACCGTGACCGTGGCCGTGGCCGTGGCCGTGGCCGTGGCCGTACGGCCGTGACCGTGGCCGTGGCCGTGGCCGTGGCCGTGGCCGTGGCCGTACGACCGTGACCGTGACCGTGGCCGTACGACCGTGGCCGTGGCCGTGCCGGACCGGGGGGACGGCCCTGGTCGTACCGCCGAAGCCGTGCCGCGCCGGCCGGGGTACGGCCGTGGCCGGCGCGGTCGGCTCCGGGGAGACGTGCCGAGACTGCACTGCCGTGCGGAGGCCGACAAGGACGCTCCCCGCGCCGCGCCCGGCCCCACCCCGACCGGTCCCGGTCCGCCGCCCCCCGACCACCGCCCCTCCCGCCGAACACGAACTCCCCGGTCGGAAACGTTTTTCCGGACCGACGCCGGACCGGGCGGCCGACCGCCCCTGAGGCGTTCCGCATGTCGTCCTCTGGTGGCTCTCCAGCCCGCCGCCCGCCCCGGCTCTGGAACGCCTGCGGCCACGCCACACCCGCGGCTGGTGCGGTGCTGCGGGCGTCGGCCGGGCGGCGCACACGGCGCTGCCCCGGCCGGAGTGCGGCGCGGGGCAGCGGGTCGGGCCGGGGTGCCTCGGGGACCGTCAGGCCGCGTCGAGGCGTGCCAGGTGGCCGGGGTCCAGTTCCAGGTCCACCGCGGCGAGGCACTCCTCCAGCTGGGCCACCGAGCTGACGCCGATGACCGGAAGGACGGCGGGTGTGCCCCTCATCAGCCAGGCCAGGGCCACCTGGTTGGGGGTGGCGCCGACCTCGTCCGCGATCCGGGCCAGCGCCGCCAGCCGTGCCGGGGTGCCGGGGTGGTCGTACTGCTCCGGGACGGGGCGGTCCGGCCGCGACAACGCACCGCCGAGCAGGGTGGAGTAGCCGAGGAGGGTCAGGTCCGGCTCCGCGGCCACGTAGTCGAGGAGTTCGTCGCTGACGTGCGGGTTGACGCCGAAGTCCGCGCCCGGCCGGGGTCGCGGGTAGGTGGCCCGCTGCTGGACGCAGGTGTAGCCGGCCACCCCCGCCTCCCGGGCGAGGGTGCGGGCCCGCTCGATCCGCCAGGCCGCGTGGTTGCTGCAGCCGAGCAGCCGGACGGTGCCGTGCTCAACCAGCTCGCCGAAGGCCGCGACCGTCTCCTCCAGGGGGGTGTGCCGGTCCTCGATGTGCGCGTAGTAGAGGTCGATCCGGTCGGTGCCCAGTCGTTCCAGGCTGGCCTTGGCCTGACGCCCGATCACCTCCGCCGACAGCCCCTCGGCGGCCTCCGGCCACGGCGCGTCCAGGGGCACCGGCAGGGCGCCCACCTTGGTGGCCAGGACGACCCGGTCGCGGACCCCGCGGCTGCGCAGCCAGCGGCCGATCAGCTCCTCGCTCTCCTCGCCGGTGCCGCCTTCCGGCCAGAAGGCATAGGTGTTGGCGGTGTCGATGAAGGTGCCTCCGGCCTCCAGGAACCGGTCGAGCACGGCGAACGCCGTCGCCTCGTCGGTCGAGGTCCCGAAATGCATGCCTCCCAGACACAGGGCGCTGACGTCCAAACCCCGGTCCCCGCCGATCCGTAACTGCCTCATGCGCTGTCCTCGTCCTCTCCTCGCCGATAGGGCGTGGGCACTGTAGGGGATTCTGGCAAGCAGTCCGGGCGTGATCGTCGCCCTCGCGTCACAATGCGCGCGGAACACATGGCCGAAAGTCGACGGACGTCTGTCGGCCGGTCGGTGGCCGACCCTTGAAGGGGAGCGCTCCCATATACGGTGGGAGCGCTCCCGTGCCCCGCTCCCTCCTCCACGCCCCCACCGGACCCGCTCGCCCCACACATCCACCAGCGCAAATGCCGCGTCCACCGCGATCACCCCGGCAGCGGACGATCATTCCCCGCCACCCGACCGGCCCGGGCGGGCGCCCCCCGGATCCGCACAGCGCGACCCAAGGGAATCTGAAATTCCGCACCCGGAGACACCTGAATATCCCTGGAGTCCGCGGCGGAACCGCCCGAAAAAGAAGCCGATCCAGCCAACGTAAAGCAATTCCAGAGAAGCGAAAAATTATCGCCCCCCACTATCGAGGGATGATAGTTTCCAGGCATTGATCGACGAGGGGGAGCTGGTCCAGCGACACGATCTCGAGCACGTCACGTTACGGCGCTGCAGGGCCACGACAACGGTGTCACGGGTCCTGCGGGCCAGTACAACGGGGAGAGTTCGTCATGGAAATATCAGCCAACGTTCTGGGATCCTTAGTGGTTTCAGCGGCACAGCGCAACGCAACACCGAGCGCCCCGAAGCAGCGCCAGGTTCTGGCCCTCTTCTCGGTCGGGGCCAACCGGCTCACCCTCGCCGAAGACCTCTACCGGGAGCTGTGGGGAGACCGACCCCCGCGTACAGCCGCCGCCACCGTGCAGACCTATGTCGGCCAACTGCGCCGCGCCCTGACCCGGGCCCTCGAAGCCGCCCCACAGGACGTCTCGGAGCGGGTGCTGACCACCCACCCCGGCGGCTACCTGCTGCGGGTGGCACCGGAGTTGCACGACGCCGCGAAGTACCACGACCTGCTGGAGAAGGCGGACGCGGCCCGCCACGCCCGCCAGGCGGAGCAGGCGGTTCTGCACTACCGGGCGGCGCTGCGGCTGTGGCGCGGGCCGGCCCTGGCGGACATCAACTGCGGCCCCGTCCTGCGGGTGTGGGTCGACCGCGCCGACGAGTCGCATCTGAACGTCACCGAGAAGCTGATCTCGCTGGAGCTCCGGCTCGGCAACCATCTCGAGGTCCTCAGCGATCTGCGCGAACTGGCTGCCAGCCACCCGCTCCACGAGAACCTGCACGGACAGCTGATGATCGCCCTCTTCCAGGCGGGCCGGCGCAACGAGGCGCTGGAGACCTATCACTCGCTGCGCAAGCGCATCGTCGGGGAACTCGGTCTGGAACCGTCCGCGCGGCTCACCCTGTTGCAGCAGGAAATCATCAAAACAAGACCCAAGAATTTGGATCGCATCGACTACCGGGATCTCCAGGTCAGCACCTGACACCGGTTATTCCACTTCTTACGGCATTCGTATGGCGGAAGTCACCGAGCGAGTTCCTCGCGCGGCCGTGCACGGTTGCCCAGAAATTCACCTGGCCGGTCCTCGCAGCTCACCGACCGGCCGATCCAGAGGTCCAGAGGTATCCACAGGGGGACTACATCCATGCCCAAGGAACGAAATCCCGCACCCGCAGGGAACGCATTCACCCACGGCGCCTCACTGCGCGCCGCCTGGCTCGCGGGGAAGCAGCACCCGGCCGAACCGACGGCGCCCGCCCAGCACGGGCCCGACGTCCCTGACCACCCCGACGAGCCCCGTGCTCCGGACGCGTCGCGGCCCGAAACCCCGCAACAGCCGGAAGCGCCACAGCGGCCGGCCGTGCCGCTCGCGACCGCTCAGGTGGCCGACAACCTGGACCTGGTCGGCAAGATCTACCAGGAGTCCGTCTTCCCCAGCGTGCTCAGCGTCGCCAGGAGCGAGCGCCTGGACTCGCCGCTGGTGGTCGACCTGGACCCCACCACGGTGTGCGACCTGGCCTGCCCCGAGTGCATCAGCGCCGACGTGCTGCACCACGGGCAACTGTCCAAGGACCGGATCGTCGAACTCGCCGAGGAACTGACCCGGACCGGCGTACGGGCCGTCATCCTCATCGGCGGCGGTGAGCCGCTGCTGCACCGGGCCATCGGCACCGTGATCGAGACCCTGCACGGGGCCGGTATCCGGATCGGTCTGGTCACCAACGGCACCCAGATCCACCGGCACATCGACCGGCTCGCCGGGATGCTGTCGTGGGTCCGGGTGTCGGTGGACGCGGGCACCGAGGAGACGTACCCGAAGTTCCGTCCCAGCCGCGGCGGGCGCAGCATGTTTCCGCTCGTGGTGGGGAACATGCGGCTGCTCGCCGAGCGCAAGGCGGGACGGCTCGGCTACTCGTTCCTGCTGATGCAGCGCTTCGGGAAGGACGGCACCGTCGAGGCCTCCAACTACGACGAGGTGTACACGGCGGGCCGGCTGGCCAAGGAGACCGGCTGCGACTACTTCGAGTTGAAGGCGATGCTCGACCAGGACCACTACACGGTCAACCAGGACGAGCAGTACGTCGACCGGGTCAACGAGCAGTGGGAGCGGCTGAAGGAACTGGAGGACGACTCGTTCCACCTGCTGCGGTCGTCCAACTGGGAGGCCGTGCGGCACGGCGCGGACCCCTACCAGCCCAAGGAGTACGCCACCTGCGCCGTCGCGGAACTGCGCACCACGGTGACCCCGACCGGTGTCTACGTCTGCCCCTACCACCGCGGCAACCCCAAGGGGCGGATCGGCGACATCAGGGAGACGTCCTTCGCCGAACTGTGGCGGCAGGCCGACACCACGGTCATCGACCCGCGCAAGGACTGCCGGTTCCAGTGCGCCCGGCACGCCACCAACACCGCGATCGGCGACCTCGCCGAGCCGCGGAACCGGCCGCACACGCTGGTGCCGGACTTCGATCCCTTCATCTGACCCGTTCCCGCACCGAAGGAAAGGAGGGGCACCGCTGTGCGAATCGCCGTGATCGGCGCGGGTCCGGCCGGACTGACCAGCGCCAAGCAGGCGCTGGCGGCCGGACACCGGGTCGTCCTGTACGAGCGGACGGACACCGTCGGGGGCATCTGGAACCCCGACTCGGGCGGCGCCTACGACGGCGTCCGCATGCAGAGCTCCCGGATGAGCTTCCCGTACTCGGACTTCGCGCCGGGCTTCGGCACGGACTTCGCCACCCGCGGCGAACTCCACGGCTACCTCCGCGACTACGCGCGGCGGTCCGGCGCGCTGGAGACGATCAGGTTCGGCCACACCGTGACGGAGGTGGTCAAGCGGGACGGCGCCTGGCAGGTGACGGCGGACTCCCTCCGGGGCCCGGCCACCGACGCGTTCGACGCGGTGATGGTGGCCAGCGGCGAACTGTGGGAGCCGCGGCGGCCCGCCTTCGTCCCGGACGCCTCGACCGGCGTACGGGTCCTCACCGCGAAGGACTACCGGCGGCCGCAGGACCTGGCCGGGCGGCGGGTGCTCGTGGTGGGCGGCGGGGTGAGCGGCGCCGACATCGCGGCCGAACTCGCCGCCCACGGCACCTCGGTGGACTGGTCGGTGCGCCGCCGCGCCCTGTTCCTGCCCCGCTGGTGCGGGGACCACTACAACGACGCCCTGCTCTCCTACATCGGCCGGGTCGCCGTCGAGGAGCTGTCCTACCAGGACTATCTGAAGTGGCTGGAGAGCCTGCTGCCGGAGTACTTCGCCCAGTACCGGGCGACGGGACTGCTGCCCGAGAGCGGCTTCCACGGCGCGGTCCACGTCAACGACCGGATCGTGCCCGCCGTGCACAGCGGCGCGGTGACGGTCGTACCCGCCTTCGAGCGCTTCGAGGAGGACGGCCGGGTCGTTCTCACCGACGGTTTCGAGGGCCGTTACGACACCGTGCTGCTCTGCATGGGATACGGGATGCCGAACTACGACTTCGTGCCCGAGCTGCGCAGGGAGGAGCTGTACGAGCACTTCTTCCACCTGCCGGACCCGACCCTCGCGGTGATCAACACCCCCGTCGACACCGAGGCGTTCGGCACCGCCTGCCCCTACTTCGAGGCCATCGCGGGCTGGGCGCTGCGGGTGTTCACCGGCGAGGCCGTGCTGCCGCCGCTCGCGGAGCGGGCCGACTGGTGTGCGCGGCACATGGACCGGCTGACCGACCGGCGCTACTACGACTGCTGGCTGGAGACCGTCCGGATCGGCCTGGCCGCCGGCACCCTGCCCGACCCCGAGCGGGACTTCACGGCGTACTGGCGGATCGTCTCCCACCAGGTCGACCCGGCCGGGCTGCGGCCGGACGGCCCCGAGCCGCGGCCCGCCGCACACGACCACGCCCTGTTCGACCCGGCGGCCCTCAAGCACCGGGTGCTGGCCGCACTGCCCGCAGGCGCGCGCGCCGGCCTGCTGGCCTGCGGCCAGATCACGGCCGAGGAGGCCGGCGCGGCCGAGCGTGTTCCGCCCGGACGCCGGATCGGCCCGGAGCTGCCGTACCGCCAGCGCGAGGCGGCGGACGAGGTGTTCGCGGGCGCGGCACCGCGGGGCCGGGGGTGAGCGCGGCGGCCGACCCGGGGGTGCCCGCGCGGGGGCGGTTCGCCGCCGTACGCGCGGGCGCCGCCGAACTGCTCGGCGACCGGGCGCTCGGCGGGCTGGTCGGCTCCACCGGGCTGATCGGGGTCGGCGGGGCCATGGTGACCTCGTCGGTCAGTCTCTTCCTCGCCGACGACGTGCGGGCGGCCCCGCTGCTGATCGGCCTGTTCTTCGCCGGCCGGGCCGTCCTGGAGATCAGCTCCGACCTTGTGGTCGGTGTGCTGTCGGACCGGATCGGCAACCGCCGCACCCTGCTCGCGATCTGCTCGGCGCTGTCGGCGGCCGGGGCGTTCAGCTACATGGTGCTGCGCGACTACTACCTGCTCTTCGCGGCCGGTGCGGTCTTCTTCGGTCTCGGCAGCGCCTGCTTCTCCCAACTGTTCGCCTACACCAGGGAGTTCGCCGACCACCGGGCGCTCGATCCGGCCTTCTTCAACGCGGCCCTGCGCTCGGTCACCTCGGTCGCCTGGATCGTCGGCCCGCCGCTGGCGTTCTTCCTCATCGCCGCGCGCGGCTTCGCCGTGCTGTTCTGCACGGCCGGGCTGCTCTATCTCGCGGCCGGGGCGGTGTGCCTGTGGGGGCTGCCCAACCTGGCCCTGGGCGACCGCGACCGGGTGCGCCGGCCGTACGCCGGTCTCGGGCGCCGTATCTGGCTGCTGCTGACCGCGATCGTGCTGCTGCTCGCCGTCAACCAGGCCTACCAGATCGACGTCTCCCTGTTCGTCACCAGGGACCTCGGCCTCGGCACCGGCTTCACCGGGGTGCTGCTCGGCCTGGCCGCGGCGCTGGAGGTGCCGGTGATGTTCGTCCTCGGGGCGCGGGCCGAACGCCTCGGGCTGTGGCGGGTGACGGCGGCCGCCGCCGCGTGCGCCGCACTGTTCTTCTGTCTGCTGCCGCTGGCCCGGTCGGCGGCCGAACTGATCGCGCTCCAACTGCTCAACGCCCTGTGGACCTCGGTCGTGCTCAGCGTCCCCGTGACCATCCTCCAGGACGCCATGACCGAACGCGTGGGGGTCGCCTCCTCGCTGTACTCCGGGGCGTTCAAGGCCGGGATCCTGCTGGGCGGCGCCACCACCGGGGTGGTCACCGAGTGGGCCGGCTTCACCAACGTTTTCTGGGTGTGCGCCCTGCTGGCGGCGGCGGCCACCCTGCTACTCGCTCTCGGGAGGGGCCATGGAACCGACAACACCGCAGTGCAGCGTGGTCGTGCCGACGTACAACCGGGCACGGCTGCTGCGGCTCACCCTCGAGTCGCTGACCCGGCAGACGCTGCCGACTGACGACTTCGAGGTGCTGGTCGCCGACGACGGGTCGAGCGACGACAGCGCCGAGGTGGCCGCCGAGTTCGGGCAGCGGCTGCGGCTGAGCTACCTGCGCCAGGAGGACGAGGGCTACCGGGTCGCCGCCGCGCGGAACCTGGGGCTGGCCCACGCCCAGGCGCCCGTCACCGTGTTCGTGGACTCCGGGGTGATCCTGCACTCGGGTGCCCTCGCCGCGCACCTGGACAGCCACCGCGACCCGGCCGGACCGGTCGCCGTGTGCGGATACGTGTACTGCTTCAACGAGGACAACGAGGACGGCGCGCTCATCGAGCGGGCCATCGACTACGCCGACCCGGACGCCACCATGGCGGACCTCGCCGGGCGGGGCCGCTGGCTGGACATCCGGGAGGAGTTCTACGCCAAGTACGGCGACGACTTCGCCGGGCTGCCGGCGCCCTGGCTGGTCTGGTGGACCTGCAACGTCTCGGCGCGCACCGACCGGTTGCGGGCAGTGGGCGGCTTCGACGAGGCCTACCGGGCCTGGGGCGCCGAGGACATCGACCTGAGCTACCGGCTGCACCGGACCGGGGCCCGTTTCGTGCTGAACCGGGCGGCCGCCGCGATCCATGTGCCGCATCCCAAGAGCTACAGCGAGAACATGCGGGCGGTCGCCGCCAACTACCGTTACTTCGCAGAGAAGTTCGACACCCCGATCACCCGGCTGGTCCCGGACAACCACTTCTTCGAGATCAACGACATCGTGGCCGAGCGACGGCTCCCGTCCTGCCCCGAGTACCTGGCCTCCGCCGACCCCGAGGCGGGTTCCGTCCTGGTGTTCGCGCCGCATCCCGACGACGACGTGATCGCCTGCGGCGGCACCATCGCCCGCCGGACCGCGTGCGGCCGACGGGTCGGCATCGTCTACTCGACCGACGGTTCCCGCTCGCACTCCGCCGTCCTCGGCATGGACACCCCCACCCCCGAGGAGCTGACCGTCATCCGCGAGGGCGAGGCCCGGGCGGCCGCCCGCCGGCTCGGGGTGGACGACGCCGACCTGCGTTTCCTCGGGTTCACCGACACCGCCCTGGCCGACAGCCTGCCCGACTTCCGCGCCCAGGTCCTCAAACTCCTCGCGGAGAACCGCGAGGTGGCCGAGGTCTATCTACCGCACGACGTCAAGGAGCTGAACGCCGACCATCGGCTCACCGGCGAGATCGTCCTCGACTGCCTCGCCACCCTCGGCATGACCCCGCGGATCCACAAGTACGTGGTGTGGGACGAGCGGACCGAGGCCGAGTTCGTGTTCGTCAACCGCAACGAGCCGGCCCCGGAGCGGAGGACCGACGAGCGGCTCCTCGTCCGTGACATCGCGCCCCAGCTGCCCGTCAAACGGACCGCGCTCCAGGAACACCGCACCCAGGTCGACCTCTACGCGCCGGGCCAGACGCGGACCGTCGTGCCCCCGGAGTTCGTCGAGCGGGTCTGCGAACGCGACATCGAGGAGTTCTGGGTTGCCGACCACTGAGCACACGCAGCAGGAGACGAGTATGAGCCGACTGACCCACCACACCGACTGGCCCAAGGCCGGCTCCGCGATCCCGCTGCCGCCCGAGCGGGAGCGGCGCATCGAGGAGATCCTCGCCCAGCTCACGCTGGAGGAGAAGATCGGCCAGATGATCCAGCCCGAACTGGCCGAACTGACCGCGCAGGACGTGCGGGACTACCACATCGGCTCCGCGCTCAACGGCGCCGGCATCTGGCCGGAGGGCAACCGGCAGGCCGGCCAGGCCGACTGGATCAAGACCGTCGACGCCTTCTGGGAGGCGGCCGAGAGCAGGTACGAGGGGCGGCCGTTCCGTATCCCGTTCATGTGGGCGACCGACGCGGTGCACGGCCACAACAACGTCCGCGGCGCCACCGTCTTTCCGCACAACATCGGCCTCGGCGCGGCCCGCGACCCCGACCTGCTGCGCCGGATCGGGGAGGCGACCGCCCGCGAGATCGCCGCCACCGGCATGGACTGGACGTTCGCCCCCACGGTCACCACTCCCCGGGACCGCCGTTGGGGCCGCTACTACGAGGGCTACGCCGAGGATCCGGAGGTCGTCCACGACTACGCGCCGGCCATGGTGCGGGGTCTGCAGGGCGAGGCGGGCGAACTCACCGCCGACACCCGTGTGGTGGCCTGTGTGAAGCACTGGGTCGCCGACGGCGGCACCGTGCACGGGGCCGACCGCGGCACCGCCGTCTGCGCCGAGGACCTGGTCCGCAACATCCACGCGGTGGGATTCTTCTCCGGCCTGGCCTCGGGCGCGCAGTCCGTGATGGTCTCCTTCAGCAGCTGGGAGTCTCCCGCCAACTACGACCACAGCCCGGACACCGGCCCTGCCTACAACCACAAGGTCCACGGCAGCCGCTATCTGATCACCGACGTGCTCAAGGGAAAGATGGGCTTCGACGGGATCGTCATCAGCGACTGGGACGCGCACGCGGAGGTCGCCGGCTGCACCGTCGGCGACGCCGGGTACGCCATCAACGCCGGCATCGACGTGCTGATGGTCGCCGGACGGGACGCCTGGCAGTCCGTGCACCGCACGGCCTGCGCACACGTCCGCGCGGGCCGGATCCCCGAGGAGCGGATCGACGACGCCGTACGCCGGGTGCTGCGGGTGAAGACGCGGGCCGGGCTGTGGGAGAAGCCCCGGCCCCGGGAGCGGTCGCTGGCCGTGCGCACCGATGTGCTCGGCTGCGCGGAGCACCGGGCGCTGGCCCGGGAGGCGGTGCGCAAGTCGCTGGTCCTGCTCAAGCACCGGGCGGGAACGCTGCCGCTGTCCCGCTCCGCGCGGGTGCTCGTCACGGGCAGCGGCGCGGACGACATCCAGAAGCAGGCCGGCGGCTGGACCCTCACCTGGCAGGGCAACGACGTCAACCTGGACGACCTGCCCGGCGCGACGACCGTGGCACAGGCGGTCCGCACGGTGGTCGGCGACGCCAACTGCACGGTCGACCCCGGCCTGAACACCGCGGACCTGGCCGGCCACGACGTGGCCCTGATGGTGCTGGGCGAGGACTCCTACGCCGAGATGCGCGGCACGATCAAACCGTGGGGGACCCTGTCGTACGCGGGCCTCAAGCAGTCGTACGCCCGCGACCTGGACATCCTGCGCCGCCTGCGCGAGCAGGGGATCACCGTCGTCACGATCTACTTCGGCGGACGCGCGCTCTACCTCACCAAGGAGATCAACCTCTCGGACGCCTTCGTGGCGGCCTGGCTGCCGGGCACCGAGGCCGGCGGGATCACGGACGTGCTGTTCCGCGCGGCCGACGGCGGCACCGGGCACGACTTCCAGGGCAGGCTCGGCTCCTCCTGGCCGCGCACCACCCGCTCGCACGCGGTCAACCGCGTCCCGCCGCACATCCCCGGCTATCGGGTGCCCGCGGAGGAACAGGCCCCCGAGGGCGAACACGAGCCGCTCTTCCCGTACGGCTACGGCCTGAGCATGACCGACAGCTCACCGGCCGGCCCGCTGCCCGAGGACACCTACCAGGACACGACCCCCGTGCCCCCCGTCACCGGTCCGCTGGAGATCCACGGCGGCACGGGCACCGACGTCGTCTACCGCATCGGCGGCCACAACACCTGGTCGCGCCCGGAGATCTCCTTCGCCGAACCGACGGAGGTCCTGGTGGTGGGCAGCGAACCGCTGACCGAGCCGGACCGGCCGAACGCCCTCGCGCTGCGCTTCAAGGGCCCGGGCCTGCCGGCCTTCGTCTACGCCCAGTTCGCCTCCGGCGACCCCGCCGACCTGCGCGGGTACGCCGACGCCGGGGCGCTGGTCGAGGCCGAGGTACGGGTGTGGGAGGCGCCGTCCGAGTCGCTCTACCTCGCCTGCCACGACGACTATCCCGCCCAGCCGGCCGTGGACATCTCCACCACCCTGGCCGAACTGCCCACGGGCGAGTGGTCGACGGTGACCGTGCCGGTGGAGGCGCTGCGCGCGATCGGCTCCGATCTCCGCCATGTGGACGTGCCGTTCATGCTCTACACCGACGGCACGGCCCGGCTCGACCTCGGCCGGGTGCGCTGGCTGCCGCCGGAGTCCGCCGACGGCACGGACTGAGAGACGGCAACGCCGCAACGGTCGTACGACGTCGATGTCGTACGGCCGTTGCGGCGTCGGCGCGTGCTGCTCGGCCCTCGGCCCTCGACCCTCAGCCGGAGAAGCGGAACTCCTGGGCCCGGTGCGACGACAGCGCCCCGGGATCGGTCAGCCGGTACTCGTCGATCCGGGCCCCGGAGCCGGAGAAGGCCCAGTCCAGCCGCCAGGCCTGGAGCTTGCCGACCCAGAACGACACCGGGTACAGGGAACGCGAGGAGTGCGCCCCGTCCGTCAGCCCGTCCAGCCAACGCAGTTCGCCGGAGCCCGGCACCACGTTGAACTCACCGGCCACCAGCTTGGGCCGGGGGTTGCCGGCGATCTCCTCCTGGAGCGCCCGCAGCACCGCGCGGCGGCGGTGGTCGAGGTCGTCGACGATCCGGTAGAACCCGGTGGAGAGCGGGCTGGACTCCAGCGAGAACTGGTCGGGGAGATGGACGTTGTAGAGGGAGATCTCCTTGCCGTCGGCCTCGATGTCCGTGCGCAGCGCCCTGATGTTCCAGTAGTCGTCCCAGGACGTCAGAGGTGCGGGCAGCGGCGCCCGGACGACGGTCCGGGTCGTGATCGGATAGCGGGAGATGGTGAGCAGTTCCCCGGCGGAGGCGAAGTGATAGCCGGGGAAGGCCGCACGCAGCCGGGCGGAGTCGTCCACGGGTACCGGCTCGCCGTCGCGTATCTCCATGTACTCCTGAAGCACGTAGACGTCCGCCCCGCTGCTCTTCAGATAGCGGTAGAAGGCGTCGGGGTCATTGCCCTGGTGCCACTCCAGGGTGTCCCAGGAGACCACCTTCAGCGCGTCGGCAGGGGCCCGGTCGTGGGGTCCGAGGGCCCGCCAGTTCACTCCCGACTGCGGGACGGCGAGGGCCAGGCCGAGCGCGGCCAGCCCGACGAGCCAGCGGTGCCGCCGGGTCGGACGGCCGCGCCGGCGCAGCAGGACCACACCCTCAGCCACCAGGAACCCGGCCGGCACCAGGAGCAGGGCGAGCGGCGGCAGCAGGTCGACCAGCACCCACCACCACACCCGGCCGCCGAGCAGCGGGCGGACGGCAAGCAGCACCAGCCAGCCCGCGGCCACGCCCACCGACACCCGGGTCAGCAGGGCACCCCAGCGGCCCGAACGCCCGGGCTTGGCTGGGCCGTTCGTCTCGACGGACACCTCGTCACTCGTCCCGACGGACACCTGACCACCTCTCTCCGGCGCTCCGCGACGGGCACCGAACCCAGCATGTGAGCCACCGTCGGGTACGGCAACGACGGTCCTGCTCCCCTGCCGCGCCTCTCTTGCGTCCCTCTGGGCACCTCACAGCAACCGCTCAGGCACCGATCAGCGGTCTCTCAACTCCCGGGCGTCCCACAGGACGTACGAGGTGATCGAACTTCGGGGACAGGGGACGACCGAGGCGTCATGGGTTTCATCGCGCTGGTGATGGCGCGCTGGTCATCGGCGGAGTGACGGCCTTCGTCACCCGAAGCCGGCAGCGGACCGCGGGCGGCGCCGGGCAGCCGGCATGGCAGGACCTCACCGCCGACGCCGGGGCGGAGGCCACCCGCTGGGTGGACCGGCTCGGCGGCGGTATCGCGACACTTCAGGCGGACGAAGACCGGGCGGCCCGGCAGGCACTGGCGGACGCGGCGGAACGCCATCGTGCGGCCCAGGGCCGGCTGGCGACGGCGTACACCCCGGCGCAGTACGCGCTGGTCACCCAGACCGCCGTCGAAGGCCTGCACCACGTACGGGCGGCCCGCACCGCCCTGGGCCTCGATCCGGGTCCGGCGCTGCCGCCGACGGGCGTGGCCGCGGCGGGCCGGCAGGTGACGGTGGGCGGCCGGACGTACACGTCCTCGGACCGCCTCGGCACGGGGACTCCGTACTACTACCCCGGCGGTACGGTCGGCGGCCGTACCGTCCCCGGCGGCTGGTACAGCGCCTGGTGGAAGACGGCCCTGGTCGCGGGCGCGGCGGGGGTTGGCGGCATGCTCCTGGCCGACGCGATCCTCGACGGCTTCCACCACCACGGCCCGCCCATGGGCGGGCCGGGCGGACCTGGCGGGTTCGGGGGCTTCGGAGGGCCGGGGGTCTTCCAGGCCCTGTCGGTCGCGTCAGCCGATCGCGGCGAACGCCTTCGAGAAGGCGTACTTGTCCTGGGCGATCGAGCTGCACGTGGCGTCGGCGGTGGGCTTGGCGCCGCCGTCGCACTGCTTGTCGCGGGTGGCCGACCACATCGACAGCCGGCCGAGGCCCTTGGACTTGGCGAAGTCGACGAGCTGGGTGGCGTCGGCCACCTTGAAGACCTCGGCGGAGACGTCGTTGACGCCGATCATCGGGGTGACGGCCACCGTCTTCCAGGCGGCGGCGTCGGAGAGGCCGAGCACGCTCTTGATCTGGGCCTGGGTGGCGGTGGCGGCCTGGGTGGCGTAGGTGCCCATGTCGCCGTTGTACGAGGCGCCGTAGTCCATCGCCATGATGTTGACGGTGCTGATCTTCACACCGTTGGCCTTGGCGTTGGACAGCAGGTTCACGCCGTCCTGGGTGAGGCCCTCCGGCATGACCGGGAGGGTGAAGGAGACGTCCAGGTCCGGGTGGCTCGCCTGGAGCTTGGCGATGGCCTTCGCGCGGTTGGTGTTCGCCGTGGTGTTGGGCAGCGCGCCGCCCTCCACGTCGAAGTCGACCTTGGTCAGTTTGTAGGCGTCCACGGCCTTGCCGTACGCCGTCGCCAGCGCGTCCGCCGAGGAGCAGGTGGTCGCGAGCTCCGAGCCGGAGGCGCCGCCGAAGGAGACCCGGACGTCACCGCCCTTGGCGCGCAGGGCGCCGATCTGGGAGGCGACACCGTCACTGGCCAGGTCCGTCACCCCGCCCCACTTCGGCGTGCAGCCGCCGCCGTCGGTGATGAAGGCGAGGTTGTAGTTCTTCACACCGGTCGCGTCGGCGGCCGCGAGAAGGTCGAACGCCGGGTAGAGGGAGGTGTCGACGTACGGGGCGAAGCCGGCGGAGGCGGTGGTGCCGGTGCCGCTGCTCTGGGTGGGCGACGCGGTGGGGGTGGCCGTCGCGGTGGGGGTGGAGGTGGCGGAGGCAGTGGCGGTCGGGGTCGCGGTCGGCGTGGTGGACTGCGTCGGGCGGCCGCTGGGCTCCGGGATCGCCGTGCCGTCCGCCGAACAGCTCGCGTTGTCGATACGGCAACCGGTCGGGTCCCCACTGCCGTTGACCACGAAGCCGACGGTGACCGACTCGTCGGCCGCGAGGCCGTCCGTGTCCCACTTCGCCGGCTTCACGGTCACGTGCTGACCGCTGACCGTGGACTCGGCGTTCCACAGCGAGCTGAGCTTCGCGCCGGCCGGCAGGTCGAACTCCAGGGTCCAGTCCTTCTCCGTCGCGCCGCTGTTGTTCGTCACGACGTACTGCGCGGTGTACCCGGTCGACCAGTCGCTGGTCTTGGTGTACGCGGCGCCGACCCCGGCCGCCTGCGCGATCCCGGTGAACAGGATCGCCCCGCCACCGACCACGGCCGCGGCGACCAGACCGCCTATCGCCTTGTTCCTGCCACTGATGCTGCGCCGGTGCGTGCTCATGCGCGTGCCTGCCTTCGCCTGCCGAAATGGGGGGTGCGGCAGCACGCTAGCGACCGGGAAACGGACAAACATCCTGATAGGGACGGGCGTTGGGGATCTTAGGGTGCGCTTAAGGAAGGGATCGGGACCGATTAAAGGTCGAGACCAATTTTCTTGGTCTCCCCGGTTCCTCTCCTGCCCGCCTCCCCCGGCTGCCTGCGCGAACGGCGCCTGCGCACCGACCCCCGATGCCCCTTCCGCTCCGGCTTCCTGCCGTCCAGCTGGATCCAGATCCGCACCTCGGTCCCGCCGAGCACCGACGAGCCGATCCGCACATCCCCGCCGGTCGACTCGGCGAGCCGGCGCACGATGTCCAGGCCGAGCCCGGTCGACCCGGCCGACCCCGAGCCCCGCCCCCGGGCCATCGCCGCCTCCGGGTCCCGGATGCCCTGCCCGGCGTCGGAGACCAGCACGATGACGGCGTCCTCCCCGTTGTGCACGTCCACCGCGAAGGCGGTGCCCTCGGCGGTGTGCCGGAAGACATTGCCGAGCAGCGCGTCGAGCCCGGCGGCCAGGTCGGCGCGGGCCACGGGTATGCGCACCGGCCGGTCGACACCGGCCACCCGCCACTTGCGGCCCTCGTCCTCCGCGAGCGCCGACCAGAACTCCATTCGCTCCCGCACCACCTCTGCCGCGTCGCATCCGGCGCCCGGCCCGGCGGCCGCCGTCTGCGGCTTGGCCTCCCGTGCGGTCCGGATGATGGTGTCGACCTCACGCTCCAACTGGGCGACGGCGGCCCGGGTCTGCTCGGCGGCCGGCCCGTCCCCGAGCGAGGCGGTGTTGAGCCGCAGCACGGTGAGCGGGGTCCGCAGTCGATGCGACAGATCGGCTGCCAGCTCCCTCTCGTTCGCCAGGAGTTGTACGACCTGGTCGGCCATCGAGTTGAACGCGACCGCCGCCAGCCGCAGTTCGGTCGGTCCCTCCTCGGGCACCCGCGACCCCAGCTTGCCCTCCCCCAGTTCATGTGCGCCCTCGACCAGCCGCTGGGCCGGCTGCACCATCCGTACGCCCAGCCGGTCGGCGACGGCCACCGAGCCGACGATCAGCGCCAGGCCGACGGCGGCGAGCACAGCCCAGGCCGTGGAGACGCCGTTGGTCACCTCGGACTCGGGGACGTACACCTCGACGACCGCGATGGCACCGGAGCTGAGCGCGACGGGCTGCAACAGGGTCGAGCCGCCCGCCACCCCGGTCGTGGAGGCACGCCCCAGCTTCCGTACGGTCGCGATGTCCCCGTCGGCGGCGCGCTGCCGGCCTATGTCGACGGCGGCACCGTCTCCCGACGCGGGTATGTGCACGGCCATGCCCCGGTCGGCGCCGGCCGAGGCCACCACCCGCTCCAGCTTGTCCCGGTCGGTGGTGATGGACAGGGCGGGGGCGACGGCGGCCGCCTCCCGCTCGGCGTTGGAGAAGGCGCGGTCCCGGGCCATCTCCTTGACGACCAGACCGAGCGGGACCGCGAAGGCGACCACGACCATCGCGGTGACCGCCAGACAGACCTTGACCAGTGCCCATCTCATCCGACCGGCCTCGCTTCCCCGCCCGGTGGCTCCAGCTTCACACCGACTCCCCGAAGTGTGTGCAGATAACGCGGCCGGGCCGCCGTCTCCCCCAACTTCCGCCGCAGCCAGGACAAATGCACGTCGATGGTCTGATCGTCCCCGTAGGACTGCTGCCACACCTCAGCCAGCAGTTCCTTGCGCGGTACGACGACCCCGGGCCGCCCGGCCAGAAACGCCAGCAGATCGAACTCGCGCCGGGTGAGATCCAGCCGTACCCCGTCCAACTCGGCCTGCCGGCGCAGCGGATCGACGGTCAGCCCGCCGACCCGCAGCACACTGGACGGCGCCGCCTCTCCCCCGCCCGACCGCGCCCGGCGCAGCACGGCGGACATCCGCGCCGACAGGTGCTCCACGGAGAAGGGCTTGGTCAGATAGTCGTCCGCACCGGCGTTGAGCAGCCGGACGATCTCCGTCTCGTCGTCCCGGGCGGTGGCGATGATCACCGGTACATCGGTGATCCCGCGCAGCATCTTCAGGGCCTCGGAGCCGTCCAGGTCCGGCAGTCCGAGGTCCAGGACGACCACGTCGAAACGGAAATGGGCGACCTCGCGCAGCGCCTCCAGTGCCGTACCGACGCTGCGCACGGTGTGCGAGGCGTCGGTGAGATGCCGGATCAGCGCCGAGCGTACGAACTGGTCGTCCTCGACCACGAGCACACTTGCCATGCGCCGCACCGTACGCCATGCGGCATGCGCCGGTCGGAGCCTGTGGATAACTCGGGACGAGTGCGCACGGCGGTACCCCTGAGGCAGTATGGCCCGCGATGCGCAGAGGACTCGTACACGTACTGGCCTGGCTGCTCGCCACGGGCGCGGCGGTCACGCTGTCGTGGTGGGGGGTCCACACGGTGATGGCGGGCACGGCCTACGACCCGCCGCGCGCCCTGCCCGTCATGGCGGTGGACGACGACCCGACGACGCAGGGTTCCAAGCCGCCGGCGTCGGCCACGTCCCGCCCGCCGAGCCCCTCGCCCACCGTCTCCCCCCGCCCGTCGGCGACTCCCACCCCGACGCCCTCCCGCACTCCCGCGGCCACCCCGACCCCGTCCGCCACCGCGTCCGGGGAGGTCAAGGCCTACGACACGGACGGTGGCCGAGCGGTCTTCGATCTGGGGAAGACCAGCGCGACCCTCGTCTCGGCGACACCGGGGACGGGCTGGTCGATGCAGGTGTGGAAGACGGAGTCCTGGATCCGCATCGAGTTCGCCAAGACCACGGACCGGGTGTCGGTGTTCTGCACATGGCACGACGGCCCGCCGCAAGTGCAGGTCGAGACCTACTGACCGCTCACCGAAACACCGAAGGCGGCGGAGAGGGCGAAGCCACAGCCACTTCATCCGTCACGGCGACCGCCCCACCGGTGAAGTCCCTCAACCCCCGCCCGTGTTCGACGCGCCCGGGGTGAGAGTCGGAAGCACAGCGCCGGGTCAGCTCCCCCACAGGCAGCTGGACGTCGGCCGCGACCAGCACCGCGTTGCCGAACCGCTTCCCCCGCCACACCCCCGCATCCGCCACCACCGCGACCTCCGCGAACCGCGCCACCGCCGTGGCGATCTGCCCCCTGAGGTGCGAGAGCGGCGGCCCGTCCGCGAGGTTCGCCGCGTAAACGCCCCCCGGCCGCAGCACCCTCCGTACCTCGTCGAGGAACTCCGTGGACGTCAAGTGCGCGGGCGTGCGTGCCCCGCTGAACACATCAGCTATGACCAGGTCCGCCCATCCCTCCGGCACCTTGCCCAGCCCTTCCCGGGCGTCCACGGACCGCACCCGTATCCGCGCGGTCGGATCCACCGGCAGCTCCCGCCGCACCAGTTGGACGAGGGTCGCGTCCCGCTCCACGATCTGCTGCGTGGACCGGGGCCGGGTCACCGCGACATACCGCGCCAGCGTGAACGCCCCGCCGCCGAGGTGCAGGACCTGCACCGGCTTGCCCGGCGGTGCCACCAGGTCGATCACATGGCCGAGGCGGCGCTGGTACTCGAAGGAGAGGTACGCGGGATCGTCGAGGTCGACGTGCGACTGCGGGGCACCGTCGATGAGCAGGGTCCAGGCGCGGCTGCGCTCGGGGTCGGGTATGAGCTGGGCGAGGCCGCCGTCGACGGCCTCGACCACGGCCTCGGCAGCGGCGGCCGACCGGCGCCGTGAGTTCCTGGACTTGCCCATCCAACCATTTTCGCAGGCAGCGGCCGTACGGGAAATTCAGCAGCAGCTGTCCGCGGCCTTGATCAGCCGTGCCGCCTCCCCGAGCGCCCGGCGCAGCAGCGCCGGGTCCGTCGCGAGGTCGGCCTCGTCGGGGGGCAGCAGCCAGTCGGAGCCCTCGACCGGCGGCTCGGGGTTGAGCCGCAGTCCGCGCCCGTCGGTCCCGGTACAGGTGCTGCCGGGTACGTCCCAGCCCGCCGCCGTACCGGCCGGCACCACGAAGCCGAGCGTGTCCGCCCCGTCGTCGTGAAGCACGGGCCCCACCGCGTCCCCGGCCCCCCGGCGCAGGATGTCGACCGCCTCCAGGCCCTGCCGGGCCGGCACCGTCACAAGGTCGCATCCCGCATCGTCTGCCGCCGAAGTCCTCGACGGCGTACAAGGGTCGTTGCTCTGGCTGGTCTCCATCCCGGCCTCCACCGCGCAGCCCTCTTGTGGTCCATGACGTCCAACGCGCCACCGCGTCAACGGCTACGGCGGAAGTCAGCCGCAAAGGATGGCAGTTCATGGCAGATCGTGCATGAGATATCCGGTTTGTAGCCAAACGCAGCGTCATGGGTCCGACACAGCAGGTACGTTCTTGCCCGCCGGAATCAAGGGTCCACTCGGACAACTCACCATGAGCCCGGCATGGTTCGACGGTTCGCACGAGAGGACCCGGCCATGGCGTCGTCAACCACGACCCCGTCTCAGCCCGATCGGCCGGTACGGCCGAACCTCGCCTTCCGGCAACTGCGCGGCCGGCACTCGCCGGCCGAGTTCGCCGCGCTGGTTCGGCGTGCCGCCCGCGAGATCGGCGAGCGGGTGAGCTGTGACGCGCGCTACATCGGCCGGGTCGAGGCGGGTGAGATCCGCTGCCCGAACTACGCGTACGAACGGGTGTTCCTGCACATGTTCCCCGGTCGCACGCTCGCCGACCTCGGCTTCGCGCCCCGCTCGTCCGTCCGCGGACGCGGGGCCCGGCCGCCCGAGGACGCGCCCCTCTCCCTCGCGCTCGCGAGAGGTGAGGCACAGGGCGCCATCGAGCCGTATGACCAGCAGGACAGGTTTCAACCGCACGACACGTATCACCCGCAGGACACGTACGAGACGCACGACAACTACGAGGAGAGCGACGTGCTGCGTCGCCTATTCATGACCGGCGGGGGCGCCGCGGTGGCCGCCGCCACGCTGGCCCCCCTGGGGTCCACCATCGACGCCGTGGCGGCGGACCGGCCGGTACACCGGGCCGGGTCCTCGCATGCGGCCGCCCTGGAAGAGGCCGTACGCCGGATCCGGCTGCTCGACGACCGGCACGGCGCGGACGGACTGTACCGGCGCGCGGCGGCTCCGCTGCGCGCGGCGTACGCGCTGCTGGACGCGGGCGCGACCCGGCAGACGACCGCCGACCGGCTGCACTCGGGCGCCGGTGAACTGGCCATCTCGGTGGGCTGGCTGGCCCATGACTCCGGCCGCTTCGACGACGCCCGCTCGCACTACGCGGAGGCACTGGCGACGGCGCGGATGACCGGGGACCCGGGGCTGGAGGCGCACGCCTTCTGCAACACGGCGTTCCTCGCGCGGGACGCGGGGCGGCCGAGGGAAGCGGTGCGCGCGGCCCAGGCCGCGCAGCGGGTCGGCCGGCCCCTGGGCTCGGCCCGCCTGATGTCCCTGCTCGCGCTGCGCGAGGCGGGCGGCTGGGCGGGGCTCGCCGACCGCACGGGCTGCGAGCAGGCCCTGGCCCGTGCGCAGGCCCTCTTCGAGCGGGGCCACTCGGACGCCGACCCCGAGTGGATGAGCTTCTACGGAGAGGCCGAGCTGGAGGGCCTGGAGGCGCAGTGCTGGTCCACGCTGGGCGACTGGCGGCGGGCCTCACGGCATGCGCGCAGGGCCGCCGAGCTGCAGAATCCGCACTTCACGAGGAACATCGCGCTGTACACGGCGGAGCTCGCGGACGACCTCGCCCGCGGGGGGCGCCCCGACGAGGCGGCAATGGCGGGGCTGCGGGTCCTGGACCTGCTGGACCAGGTCCAGTCGTCCCGTATCCAGGGGATGCTGGCGGGCACGGCGCGGGTGCTGCTGCCGCATCGGCGGGCGAGCGGGGTCCAGGAGTTCCTGGACCGGCATGCGTCTACACCCAGGGGGGTGTAGGGCCGAGACCGGTGGTGGGGGTCGGTGGGCGACTGCGGGCCGGTGGGGGCTGGTCGCGCAGTTCCCCGCGCCCCCAAGGGGGCGCTGTAGTCGCGTCCGCTACACATCTGCGGGCAGTCGTGCCGCTTGGGCGATGGGGGTCCCCCCGCTCGAGCGAAGCCGAGAGCGGGGGAGGGTGGGCGCAGCGGCACCGGCCGGCGCCGGTAAGCGGCACCCCGCCGTTCAGCCGGCCAGGTGCCCCAGGTCGTTCCAGCTCTCGATCGCAGGCTCCCCGTAAGCCCACCCCAGCACCGACAGCGACGTCGGGTTCAGCCGGATCCGCGCCGCGAAGTCCAGCCCCAGCCCCAGCCACCGCGCCCCGATCGACCGCAGTATGTGCCCGTGGGCGAAGACCAGTACGTCCCGGTCGGCGGCGCGCGCCCACGCCACCACCTCGTCCGCGCGCGCGGTGACCTCCGCGATCGTCTCGCCCTCGGGGACACCGTCGCGCCAGATCAGCCAGCCCGGCCGGAACGCCTGGATCTCGGCCGGGGTCAGGCCTTCGTACGCGCCGTAGTCCCACTCCATCAGCGTGTCCCAGTGGGTCGCGCGATCGCCGAACCCCGCCAGCTCGCAGGTCTCACGCGCGCGTGCCAGCGGACTGGTGCGTATCTCGGCGTCCGCGAGGCCGTCGAGCGGCGGCCGGTGCAGGCGCTCACCCAGCAGCTTGGCCCCACGCCGGCCCTCCTCCAGAAGCGGTACGTCGGTCCTGCCGGTGTGCTTGCCGGACAGCGACCACTCCGTCTGTCCGTGCCGGGCCAGCAGGATGCGCGGTGCCATGGAGAGTGAACCTTTCGGGAGAAATTCGGAAGCGGGACACCTCCATCATCACCCACGCCGGGAAGACGCAGGGAACGGGCAACCCGGCGGGCGGTCTCCGCGTCTTTGAGGGCTGAGCGCCCCGCATGGGCGGGAATGCGCGCAACGTAAAGTGTCACGGTCGGCCAGCCGGGCGCCGCGCAGACAGGGACGAGAAGGGGGAGGCAGTCGGATGCCGCAGACCGAGAAACCGGGCACCGAGGTGACTGCGCGAACCCCGCTGCGCTGGTGGACCGAACTGCCGCTGATCCTGCTGGTGTACGGCTGCTACACGGCCGGCCGCCTGCTCGCCCGTGGCGACAACGCCACCGCCATCGACCACGGCCTGGCCATCCTGCGCATCGAGAAGGCCCTGCACCTCAACGCCGAGCACCCGCTCAACCGCCTGTTCACGCGCGAGGCATGGCTCGGCATACCGGCCGACTTCTGGTACGCCTCACTGCACTACCTGGTCACCCCGGTGATCCTGGTCTTCCTGTTCCGCATGCGCGCCGAGGCCTACCGGCGGGCCCGCACCTGGCTGATGACGTCCACGTTCATCGGTCTGATCGGCTTCACCCTGCTGCCCACCTGCCCGCCCCGGCTGCTGGACACGAAGTACGGCTTCGTCGACTCGATGGCGCAGTACAGCTCGCACGGCTGGTGGGGCGGCGACGCCAGCGCCCCGCGCGGTCTCGGCGGCATGACCAACCAGTACGCGGCGATGCCGAGTCTGCACTGCGGCTGGGCGCTGTGGTGCGGGGTGATGCTGTGGCGCTACGGCGGCAACCGGCTGACCAAGGTGCTCGGCGTGGCCTACCCGCTGCTCACCGCGATCGTCGTGATGGGCACCGCCAACCACTACTTCCTGGACGCGGTCGCGGGCGTGTTCGTGATGGGCGTCGGCTACCTGATCTCGCCGTACGTGATGCGGGTCGCGGACCTCGTCCGGGTCCGGGTGACCCGGGGCACCTCGCTGGTCGCAGCACGCTCCGGCGGCGCAGTTTCCCCGATTGTCAGTGGTGGATGCCAGACTTCGGCGGGTGAGCGAATTCCATCGCAGCGCGAGTCCCGGCTCGCCTCCGGAGCCGAACCGGACGTCTCCCCCACCGACGCGGGGGACGGCGCTCCGGCACCGGCTCGCTGAGCTGCGCGGCCCCGACGTCCCCGCCAAGGCCCTCGACGCGCGTGCCCTCGCGGCGCTCGCCGCGAACCCTGGGTGCAGGCGGCGGGCGATCCTGGACGGGGCCGGGGTGGACAAGACCGCGCTGGCGAGCGCCCTCGGCTCACCGTCGGGCTTCGGCCAGTCGCAGTTCGCGCTGACCCGGGGCAACGCCTTCGAGGCGAGGGTGAAGGCGGACGGCGGGGCGGAGTTGCTGCGGCTGGTGCGCAAGCACCTCGATCCGGGCGCCGAGCCGGCCGAGCGGGCCGCTGTGCCCGACCTGTCCGCGATCGGCCCCGAGGGGCGTACGGCCCGTACGGCACTGGCGCTGCGCGAGGCCGCCGGGACGAGCGAGACGGACGGCGAGGCGGACGGGACACGCGGCTGGGTTCTCCTCGACCATCCGATGCTGGCCCTCCAGGTGGCCGGCTCCCCGGCGTTCCTGGAGCCGGACGCGGTGGTCGTGCACCCCGACGGCAGCTGGACGGTCGTGGAGATCAAGTCCTTCCCGGTGCTGGACGGTTCGGCGGACCCGGCGAAGGTGGGGGCGGCCGCCCGGCAGGCGGCGGTGTACGTGCTGGCCCTCGAGGAGGTCGCGGCCCGGCTCGACCCCGCCCCGCGGGTGCGGCACGACGTGCTGCTGGTCTGCCCCAAGGACTTCTCCAACCTGCCCACCGCCTCCGCCGTCGACGTCCGCAAGCAGCGCGCGGTCACCGCCCGCCAACTGACCCGGCTCACCCGCGTCCAGGACATCGCCGACACCCTTCCGGAGGGCACCTGCTTCGCCCCCGGCCTGCCCGCCGAGCAGCTGACGGCGGCCGTCGACGCGGTCCCGGCGGCCTACGCGCCCGAGTGCCTGTCCGCCTGCGAACTGGCCTTCCACTGCCGGCAGCGCTCCCGCGCGGCCGACGAGGTCACCACGCTCGGCCGCGCGGTCCGGGCCGAGCTGGGCGGGCTGACCACCGTCGAGGACGTCCTGTCGGCGGCACGCGGCGAGAGCGGCGACCCCGGCGATCCGGCGGTCGCGGCCCTGCGCCGTGCGGCGGCCCTGCGCGCCGAGGCCCTCCAGGGGGCCGCGTGTCCCTGATCACCACCCTCGCCCGTCTCGAAGCCGTGAGCACGGGCACCGCCCAGCCCGCCGCGACCGTCCGCCACCGGCACCTGTCCGAGCGCCCCCTCGTCTTCGTGCCGCTCACCACCTCGGGTGAGGCGGGAGCACCCCTCGGCGCCCTGGTCGGCACCGACCGGGACACCCCGCGCCTGCTGGTCGTACCGCAGCCGCGCGACCGTGATCTGCGGTTCGCGTTCCTCGCCGAGCTGGCCGACATCGTCCTGCCGTACCTGGACTCCTACGCCGACTCCGTCGAGGCCGCCGAGCGCACCGAGACCGATCCCGAGACCGGAAAGCGGGTCAAGGTCGAGGTGGAACTGTGCGCGGACGCCCCCCAGCTGATCGTCCCTGGCCGCACGGGCATCGAGTACGTACGGCTGCTGGGGCGGTCGATGCGCTTCAGGCGCACGGCGGAGCAGGACCCGGAGGCGCCCTACCCGGCCCCGCCCCGGGTGCCGTTGCTCGGCCGCTGGCTCACCCACTTCGGCGAGCGCGCCCGCGTCCCCGGCTCCTCCCTCCTCCTCGCCATGACGGACCTGCTCTCCCGGCACTGGGCGACCGGGCAGTCCGGCGTCGAGGACCAGCACCTGGGCGCGCTGCTCGCGTGGATCAGCCCGCCGGCCGGCACCTCGGGCGCGGAGGCGGCGCGCCACGCCGAGCTGGCGCGGGACGGCGAAGGGCAGCTGCTGTGCCCGCCGGCCGGCCCGGCCACCGACCCGGCGTTCGACAACAAGCTGCTGGCCCCCGCCTTCGAGCGCTACGACCGCGCCCGCACCGCCCTGGCCGGCGCCGAGGACGGCCTCCAGGCCGACAACCGGCTGGCCATCCTCACCGCCGCCGAGCGGGAGATCCGCGACCTCGTCGCAAGCCGGACCCGGCCCACCTGGGACGCGGTCTGGCGTGGGCTGGATCTGCTGCACCGGCTGCCGGAGGGCGCCCGGGTCGAGGAGCGGTGGACCCGCGACCGCTGGTCGTTCACCGGCCACCGCGACCGGGTGCTCGCCGGTGAGCCGCCGCAGCCGCGCCGCGACGACGCGGTCACCGCCGCCAACAAGCTGGCCACCCGCGAGCGCGAACAGGCCCGGCTGGACGCCCAGGAGGCACTGGACGATCCGCTGGTGATGGCGGGGCGGCGGCTGGCGGGGGAGGCGTTCGCGGGGGAGGTCCTCGATGTCGTCATGGCGTACAGCGAGGGCAAGCGGCCCAGCCCGCGCCCGCTGGTGACCGTGCGCACGGAGGACCGGCCGCATCTCGGGGAGCGTGCGAAGGCGTACCGCTCGCTGGGCGGCAAGCCGCAGTCGATGGAGTTCGTCGGGTACGAGGCCGAGGGGGTCCTGGTGCTCCGGGTCCTGGACAAGATGGGCCGGGGCAGGGAGCCGGAGAAGGGGTCCGTCCCGGAGAAGGGCGACCGGCTCACCTTCACCCTGTTCGAACACGAGCAGCGCGGCGGGGCGAAGCTGCCCGACCCGGAGGCGACCCCGTGGACCCACGGCGGCCCGCCGGGCGAGGCCGCACCGGAGGCGGCCGACACGGTGACCGAGGAGGATGTGCTGTGACGGCCGACGTCGATCTCGACCCGGGTGCGGCCGCCACCCGCGCCACCACCGCGATCCTCCACGACACCCTGCACGGCACCGACCGGGGCGTGGTCGTGGACTCCCCGCCGGGCGCCGGCAAGTCCACGCTGGTGGTCCGCGCCGCGCTCGAACTCGCCGACGCGGGGCGCCCGCTGATGGTGGTCGCGCAGACGAACGCGCAGGTCGACGACCTGGTCCTCAGGCTCGCCGAGAAGAACCCGGAGCTGCCCGTGGGCCGGCTGCACAGCAGTGACGCCGACCCGTACGACAAGGCGCTGGACGACCTGCCGAACGTCCGCAAGTCGGCGAAGGCGGCCGACCTCAAGGAGGCGCCGGTCGTGCTGTCCACCGCCGCGAAGTGGGCGCATGTCACCGTGGACGAGCCCTGGCGGCACGCGATCGTCGACGAGGCGTACCAGATGCGCTCGGACTCGCTGCTCGCGGTGGCCGGTCTGTTCGAACGGGCGCTGTTCGTGGGCGACCCCGGTCAGCTGGACCCGTTCGCGACCGTGGGCAGCGAACAGTGGGCGGGCCTGTCGTACGACCCCTCCGCCTCGGCGGTCTCCACTCTCCTCGCCCACAACCCGGGCCTCCCCCAGCACCGGCTCCCGGTCTCCTGGCGGCTGCCCGCGTCGGCGGCCCCACTCGTCTCCGGCGCCTTCTACCCGTACACCCCGTTCCGCAGCGGCACCGACCACGGCGACCGGCGGCTGACCTTCGCCGTCCCCTCCGACGGCTCCGGACCCGACCGGGTGATCGACGAGGCGGCGGAGTCCGGCTGGGGCCTGCTGGAGCTGCCCGCCCGGCACACCCCGCGCACCGACCCGGAGGCGGTCCGCGCGGTGGCGACGGTGGTACGACGGCTCCGCGACCGCGGCGGGGCGGCCGTCTCCGAGCGCTCGCCCGACCCTTCGCCCCTCACCGCCGACCGGATCGCCGTCGGCACGGCCCACCGGGACCAGGCGGCGGCGGTCCGGGCGGCGCTGGCGGAGCTGGGCGTGACGGACATCACCGTCGACACGGCGAATCGCCTCCAGGGCCGCGAGTACGACGTCACAGTCGTCCTCCACCCCCTCTCCGGCCGCCCCGACGCCACCGCCTTCCACCTGGAGACGGGCCGCCTGTGCGTCCTCGCCTCTCGGCACCGCCAGGCCTGCATCGTCGTCTGCCGCGCCGGCGTGACCGACCTCCTGGACGACTACCCGTCGACGGAACCCGTCCAGCTGGGCACGATCGTGAAGTTCCCGGACGGCTGGGAGGCGAACCACGCGGTCATGGCCCACCTGACCGAGCACCGAGTAACTTGGCGACCCTGACGGACACCCGGCTCACCGGCCCATCCGCCGGACGGAGTCCGGCACGCCGCCGGAGGCGGCCGATCAATGCAGCCCGGACGGCTGGGAGGCCAACCACGCGGTCATGGCCCACCTGACCGAGCACCGAGTGACCTGGCGACCCTGACGGACACCCGGCTCACCGGCCCATCCGCCGGACGGAGTCCGGCACGCCGCCGGAGGCGGCCGATGAATACAGCCCGGACGGCTGGGAGGCGAACCACGCGGTCATGGCCCACCTGGCCGAGCGCCGAGTGACCTGGCGACCCTGACGGACACCGTGCACAGAGTGAGCCGGCGGCCTTGGGGTGGGCTTGCGCGGGCGCGAGAGAATGGACGGTGGCCATCGAAACGTAGGCATCGAACCGTACGAGGAGGACCAGACATGGCGGAGCCCACGCCGCGTCGGAACGAACCGCGGCTACGCCCCGCGCCCCTGCTCTTCGAGCCAGTGGAAGCGGTCGCCGACCCTGAGCACTTCTTCGGCCTGGAGTCGATCGACGACCCCGGGGCGCTGCTGGCCCGTGCGACCGAGCTGACCCAGGCGTTCCGCGTGGCCACCGACCGGGCGGTGGAGTTCCAGGCCATGGCCGCCGCCCAGCTCGCCGACCCGCGCCGCTTCGACCGTCTGACCCCGGCCGACATCGCCGAGCAGGCCGAGTGGACCGAGGACTACGCGAAGAAGATGGTCGAGTTCGGCCGGGACCTGCTGACGGGCAGCGAGGACGCGGAGCCGGCAGAGCCCGTCTAGCGGACTCCTCGGCGCGGGCGACAGCGCGCGGCATATGCCAGGCGGGCAAGATACCCCTCTCCGCTCCGCCCCGTCCCGGTTTTTCGCAACTCACGGCAAGTGGCAGCTCACGGTAGGTATCAATGTCCTATGAGCCGCACACCGCACGAGACGCCCCTCCCCGGCCCCGGCGCCCGTTCCGACGCCGCCGGGGTCACCTCCGACGGAGCCGCCTGGCTCGCCTCCGCAGGAACGTATCCGCGGAGCACGCTCGCTCTCTGGGAGGAGCGGCCGGACGCCCCGGTCGTCCTGCCCTGCGGCTCCGTCTTCGACGTGGTGAACGCCCCGGCGCTCTTCGGCCGCCGCATGCTGGACCGGTTATGGGACGAGGGGCCGGGCTCCGGGCCGGTCGCGGTGTTCCGGGGCCGGATGCTCCTGTTCGCCGCTCCCGGCACCGCCGCCCGGCTGCCGTCGCTGCTGGACTGGGAGGAGTGGGGCGGCCGTGGCGGGACCGTACCGCCGCTGCTGTGCCACGGCACCGGCGACGCGGTGACCGTCCCGGCGCTGAACGGCGACCGCTCCCCCGCCCCGACCGGCACGCGCTGGCTGGTGGCCCCGGACACCCGGCACCCCTGGCTCCCCGGGCCGGAAATCCTGCTCTGGGCGGCGGTGCGGGCGGCCCGCGCTGCCGTGCGGATATCGATTTTTCCTCCCGCCGATCAGGATGCTAAGGTCTACGACGTCAGCAGGCGCCGCTAGCTCAGTTGGTTAGAGCAGCTGACTCTTAATCAGCGGGTCCGGGGTTCGAGTCCCTGGCGGCGCACGCGAAGTAGGCGAAGAGCCAAGCTCCTGTGAGCTTGGCTCTTCGTTTTTCCGGCCCTCCGTGTCCTTGACGCCCTTCGCCTCAGTGCCGTCAGGGTTCAGCCCAGACCGCCCGGTGTGATCTTCACATTCCAGGCGCCGGACGGCGTCCGCCCCTCCACCTCCACCTTCACACCGTCCCCCGGCACCGTGAAGCTCTCACCGACGGCGACCGGGGCGTCGGCCAGCGGCGGGTAGACGGAGCTCTCCCAGCAGGCCTCGGTGCGCGGGTGGGCGTCGATCACCTCGACCGGGCCGCCCCCGGAGGCCGTCTCGTCGCGGACCCGGTAGACGAGGATGCCCTGCCGGCAGGCCGCGCTGTCGTTGCCGGACGCCCCTCGCGCCTCGAAGGCCAGCACGCTGTCGGGCCCGGTGCGCACCACCGCCAGCTTGGTGCCGTCGCCGAGCCCGAAGGCCGGCGCTCCCGCGGCGCCCTTCTCCGGCACCCCGGGCCCGGCGGACAGCGGCTCCAGGGTCAGCCGGGTCGGCCCGGTCCCCCGTACGCACACCACCTGGCGCGGATCCAGCCACCCGAGCTTCCACTTGTGCCAGGCGAAGAGATCCGGCGCCAGCCCGAACTGGCTGCCCATCAGGTCCCAGTCGCCGACGTAGGTGTCCCAGTCGCCCTTGCCGTCCACCGGGCGGTGGTAGAGGTCGGGGAGGTCGAAGACATGCCCGGTCTCATGGGCGAGAACCAGCCGGTCCGGCGGATGCTTCTCGAAGACGGTGACGACCCGGCGGACGTCCGTGCCGTCCACGTGCACCGGGGTGTCCAGGTTGACCACCTTCGTGGCGTCGGAGTCGACGCCGGGTGCGTCCGGGTCGGCCACGAAGTACACGATGTCGTAGCGCGAGAAGTCGACCTCGGGATCGGCCACCGCGAACGCGTCCCGCAGGTAGGCGGCCCGCAGCACCAGGCTCCAGTCCCGCTTCATGCCGTAGGCGACCGAGGGCCGGGGCATCCGCAGCCAGTGCGTCAGCGGGTGCGGCCGGATGGCGAACTTCCCGTAGGAGGCCTGTTCGAAGTAGCGGCTGGTGGCCGGGAAGTGGTCGGCGGCGAGCTCCGCGGGGGTGGTGCGCGGGAGCGCGTCCGGGAAGGAGAGGAACACCATCGCGGCCGCGAGCGGGTGGGTGGGACGGGTGTAGTCGGCGTTCCAGGTGTCGACGCCCTCGGAGTGGTGCGCGTCGGTGCGGTGCAGGGCACAGGGGGCCGTGGAGAACGGCTCGGCGGCCGACGGTCCGGTCAGGATCGTCGTTGCGACGAGCGCCGACATCGTGGTGAACACGGCGGCGGTGCTGCGCAGCAGGAGACGCGGCACGGAAGGACCTCCGGGGGCGGTTCGCGGGACACCGCACCCAGCCTGTGTGAGTCTGTCTACTTATGACCTGTTTATCTGCACCAGAAGGGTGAGAAACCCAAACGGCCGACACCCCGAGAAACTCACGGAACGTCACAAGTGGCCGTGCGACTCAAGAACCCGTCCAGGTGCGGGCAGAAACGATCTGTCAGAAACGGTGCTTCATCGTGGACACTGGACAGTGGCTGGAAGGCCCTCGGGCCAGCCTCTATGATCGGCACACTTTCCTGCACGGACAGAGATCGAGTGCACTGCGGGAGCGAGCGGTGAGCGGAACGTCCGAAGGGCCGACGCCCGCGGCAGACCTCGACCGGTCCGCCGTCACAGAGAGTGACAAGAGCTGTCGGAAGTCGTACGACGAGACAACCGACCCGAAGACAGGCGAGACGACAGACGAGACGACAGATCCGAAGACCTACGCGTACGCCTTCGCGGCCGCCACGCTGCCCATGGCCGTCGTCGACCGCGAAGGCCTGGTCAGCACCGCCAACGAGGCGTTCGGCACCCTGATCGGCGCCGACCCGTCCGGCCTGACCGGGCGGATCGCCGCGGACCTGGTGGACCTGGCCTCCGACGCCCGTACCTGGCACGCCTATCGCGAGGTACTGCGCGGCCGGCAGGCCAAGTTGCGCTGCACCCGCCGGCTGAAGCACCCCGACGGGCACTCGCTGTGGGTCCAGGTCACCGTCTCGCCGCTGGCGAAGGGCACCCCGGGCCTGCTGCTGTCGGTCTCCGACATCAGCGCGCGCCGCGAACTGCAGGCCCGGCTGCGGCACTTGCAGATGCACGACCCGGTGACCCGGCTGCCCAACCGGACGTTGTTCTTCGAGCGGCTCTCGGCCGCCCTGGAGGCGGAGTCCTACGAGCAGAGCGGTACGGGCCGAATCGGCCTGTGCTACCTGGACCTTGACGGTTTCAAGGCGGTCAACGACACCCTCGGCCACCGGGTGGGCGACCGGCTGCTGGCCGCCGTCGCCGAACGGCTGACCCGGGTCGCCGACGAGGCCGGCTGCGCGCGGGCCGGGGCGCCGCTGGTGGCCCGGCTCGGCGGTGACGAGTTCGCCCTGCTGGTCGAGGACTCGACGGGCACGGAGCAGCTGGCCGATCTGGCCGAGTCGGCGCTGGCCGCCCTCCAGACGCCGTTCGACCTGGCCGGCCAGCGGCTCTCCCTGTCGGCGTCGATCGGGGTGGTGGAGCGCCATGCGGCGGGTACGACGGCCACCGGGCTGATGCAGGCCGCCGACACGACCCTCTACTGGGCGAAGGCCGACGGCAAGTCCCGCTGGACGCTCTTCGATCCGGAGCGCAACGCCCACCTGGTCACCCGTCAGGCGCTCTCCTCCACCCTTCGTCCGGCCATCGACCGCGGCGAATTCGTGCTCGAATACCAGCCGCTGGTGGGCATGGAGGACGGGCGGCTGAGCGGGGTCGAGGCGCTGGTCCGATGGAACCACCCTCAGTTCGGCACACTAGCGCCGAATCGGTTCATCGGATTGGCGGAGGAGGACGGCTCGATCGTCCCGCTCGGCCGCTGGGCCCTGCGGACCGCCTGCCGTCAGGCCCGCCGGTGGCAGCTGGACCACCCCGGCGAGCCGCCGATCTTCGTGAGCGTGAACGTGGCCGTGCGCCAGGTCTGGGACTCCGACCTGGTGGCGGACGTGGCGGAGACCCTCGCCGAGACCGGCCTGGCGCCGCACCTGCTCCAACTGGAGCTCACCGAATCCGCCGTGATGGGCTCGGCGGGCCGCCCGCTGCAGGCCCTTCAGGCCCTCAGCGACATGGGCGTCCGTATCGCCATCGACGACTTCGGCACCGGCTACTCCAACCTCGCCTACCTCAGCCGGCTCCCGGTCTCGGTCCTCAAGCTGGACGGCTCCTTCGTCCGGGGCTTCCAGTACGACGACCCGGGTGACCGCCCGAACCCCGCCGACGAGGTCGTGGTGGAGGCGATGATCCAGCTGGCCCACCGGCTCGGCCTCACCGTCACCGCGGAGTGCGTCGAGACCTCGGCGCAGGCCTCCCGGCTGCGGCACATCGGCTGCGACACCGGCCAGGGGTGGCTGTACTCGCGGCCGGTGACGCCGGATCGTATCTCCGAGCTGCTGGGCACCCGGACCTACGCGGACACCCCGGTCGGCAAACCGTAGGCGTCGGCGATCAGTTCGTAGGAGCGCAGGCGCAGCTCGCCTCGGTGGGCGTGCGTGGTGAGCATCAACTCGTCGGCGCCCGTGCGCTTCTGGAGGTCGTCGAGACCGGCGCGGACCTCGTCGGCGGTGCCGTGCACGATGTTGGCGGTCCAGGAGTGCACGAACTCCTCCTCCATCGGGGAGAATTCGTGCTTCTCGACGTCGTCGGGGTCGGGGAACAGACCGGGCCGCCCGGTGCGCAGCCGCAGCATGTTCACCGCGCCGGCCCGCACCTGGCGCCGGGCCTCGCGCTCCTCGTCCACGGCGAGCGCGGAGACGCCGATGAGGGCGTATGGCTCGTCGAGGACGGCGGACGGGCTGAAGGACTCGCGGTAGAGGTCGAGGGCCGGGATGGTGTTCTGAGCGGAGAAGTGGTGCGCGAAGGCGAACGGCAGCCCGAGCATGCCGGCGAGCCGGGCGCTGAAACCGGAGGAGCCGAGCAGCCAGACGACCGGGCGGTGCGGGGACTGCACACCGCCGGGGCTGGTGCTCTGGACGGGTCCGGGGATGGCATGGATCCGGCGGTACGGGTGCCCGTCCGGGAAGTCGTCGTCCAGGAACCGGGTGAGTTCGGCGAGCTGCTGGGGGAAGTCGTCGGCGCCCTCGTTGAGGGTCTGGGTACGGCGGAGGGCGGCAGCGGTGGCCCCGTCCGTGCCCGGCGCCCGGCCGAGACCCAGGTCGACCCGGCCCGGGGCCATGGCCTCCAGCGTGCCGAACTGCTCCGCGATGACGAGCGGGGCGTGGTTGGGCAGCATGACGCCGCCCGAACCCAGCCGGATCCGCTCCGTGTGGGCGGCGAGATGGGCGAGGATCACGGCCGGCGAGGAGGAGGCCACACCGGGCATGGAGTGGTGCTCGGCGACCCAGTACCGCTGGAATCCGCGCGCCTCGGTGAGCCGCGCGAGCTCCACGCTGGTGCGCAGGGCGTCGGTGGCGGTACTGCCGGTGCCGACGGTCACCAGGTCCAGTACGGAGAGGGGGACGGGGGCGGTCCTGTGCGTGATGCCCCGGATCTCGTCTGCCGACACGGTGAGAGCCTCCTGTTTACGACCGTGAGCTGTACACGGGGCGACAACAGGAGGAGGGCTCCGGTTATTCCATCCTCGCGTCAGTCAGCCCGGCCGACCGTGTCCTCAGGCCTGGACGATCGGTTCGCGGACGAACAACGTGCCCAGCCCCGGCGCGTTCACCCGGCGGTCCGCCAGCCTCAGCCCTTCCCACACGGTCACCTGGTTCGCCGTGAGCACCGGCTTGGACAGCGCCTTCTCCAGCAGGGACAGGTGGGCCGCCGTATGCAGTGCCGTGTCGGGGAGCAGCACGGCCTCCGCGCCGGAGTCGTCCGCGGCCCGCGCCAGGGTCAGCACCTCCTCCTCACCCCACGTCCCCACCTCGGCCGCCGTAATGATCCCCGACGGGCGGACCCCGGTGACCTCCAGGCCCCCGGCCCGCAGGAAGTCCGCGAAGAGCTGGGCCACGTCGTCCGGGTAGGTCGCGCCGACCGCCACCCGCCGTACCCCGATCTCCCGCGCCGCGTGCACGAACGCGAAGGACGTGGACGACGCCGGCAGCCCGGCCGCCTGGGCGAGGTCACGGATCTGCTGGTGGGCGCCCTTCCAGCCGTACACGAAGCTGCCGCTGGTGCACGCCCACACCACCGCGTCGGCGCCCGCGAGCCGTAGGTCGTCCACCCCGGCCGCCAGCCGCTGGGCCGATCCCATCTCCAGCAGCGCGTCCACCCGGTGCGCATCCTCGCCGATGTCGGTGTGGACGACGTCCACCCGGATGTCGCTGCCGAGGAGCTGCTCGATACGCGGGTAGTCGTCCTCCGCGGAGTGCCCCGGATAGAGGATTCCGAGCGCTGTCATGTCCACCCTTCCTGCTGTTCTTCCGGCAGTACGGGCCACTCAGGCGCCGCCGATGCGTCCGGATGACCGATCAGCGCCTGATAGGGCCCAACGGCTCGGGTACCCAGCCTGCGCAGCGCCGCCCACATCGTTACCTGGTTGGCCGAGAGGACGGGGACGCGCAGTTCGGCCTCCAGCTGGGGGATGACGTCGTAGGTGGGCAGGTTGGTGCAGGAGATGAACAGGGCGTCGGCCGCCCCGGGCCGTGCCGCCTGCCGGGCCATGGCCACCACGTCCCGGTACGGCACCTGCCAGATGTGCCGGGTCAGCCCCATGAACGCACAGCCGGCCACCTCGACGCCCGCCTCCGCGACGTACTCCTCGAGGACCCGCGTCACCGAGGCCGTGTACGGCGTGACCAGCGCGAGCCGCCGTACGCCCAGCTCGGTCAGCGCGTCCAGCAGCGCACCGGAGGTGGTCAGCGCGGGCACCGCACCGGACCGGGTCATCGCCTCGCACATCGCGCGCTCCCCGGCGATCCCGCCGACGAAGCTGCCGGAGGTGCACGCGTAGGCGACGACCTCGGGCGCGACGGCGGTCAGCGCGCGCACCGCCACGCCGAGTGTCTCGTGCTCGCTGACCAGCCGGGCCAGGTCGAGGCTGACCTCGACCGGCACGAACGGCGTCCTGGTCAGGTGCAGGGACACGTCGTCCGGCACCCAGCGCCACAGCTCTCGGTCCAGGGCGAAGTCGAAGGGCGCCACGACTCCGACACCGCGCTGGGGACGAGGTCCGCCCAGAAAGGAGACGTCCATGGGAAGTCACCGGCCTCACGCTGGAAGTCGAGGGGCAACGGTCGATGGTCACGCCCGTGTTGACGAAGGTAGGTTCGGGTGCGAGCGTGGTCAATCCGTGCATCTCAGACGTTCGATCCGCCCATGTCAGACGCTGCCGGACACCGGGAGACCGCCCCGAATGACGCCGCCCGTCCCCACCCTGCTGGTCCTCGACGCCGACCCGCCGCCGCGGCTGGGCCGGCTCACCGGCCACGCACGGATCCTGCACACGGACGCGGCGGGCCTGGCGGCCCGGCTGCCTTCGGCCGATGTCCTCCTCGTCTGGGACTTCACCTCGCACGCCGTCCGTGCGGCCTGGCCGGGCGAGGGGCCGCGGCCGCGCTGGGTGCACACCGCGAGCGCGGGCGTCGACCATCTGATGTGCCCCGAACTGGCCGCGTCCGACACGGTCGTCACCAACGCCCGCGGGGTCTTCGACCGGCCCATCGCCGAGTACGTGGCCGCGCTGGTCCTCGCGATCGCCAAGGATCTCCCACAGACCCTCGGCCTCCAGCGGGAGCGGGCCTGGCGGCACCGCGAGGCACGCCGGGTCGGCGGCACCCGCGCGTGCGTGGTGGGCTCCGGCCCGATCGGCCGGGCGATCGTCCGTACCCTCAAGGCGCTCGACATCACCACCGCCCTGGTCGGCCGCGCCCCGCGGACCGGCATCCACGGCCCCGACGACCTCGACCGGCTGATGTCCCGCGCGGACTGGGTGATCGCGGCCGCCCCGCTGACCGAGCAGACGTACGGCATGTTCGACGCGCACCGCTTCGGCGTGATGCAGCCGTCGGCCTGCTTCATCAACGTCGGCCGGGGCCAGCTGGTCGACGAGGACGCGCTCGTGCGGGCCCTGACCCGGCGCTGGATCGCCGCCGCGGCCCTGGACGTCTTCACCACCGAACCGTTGCCCGCGGACAGCCCGTTGTGGGACGCGCCCGGCCTCATCGTCTCGCCGCACATGAGCGGGGACACGATCGGCTGGCGGGACGAACTGGGCACTCAGTTCCTGGAGTTGTACGAGCGGTGGGCCGCGGGCAGATCCCTGGTGAACGTGGTCGACAAGAAACGCGGATACGTGCCAGGTCACTGACGCCGGGAGGCCCCACCCATGCAGCTCACCGACCTCACCGCCCGAATGCTTCTCGACGGTTACCGCAAGGGCGAGTTCGGCCCGGTGGAGGCCGTCCGGGCGGCCCTGGAACGGGCGGCCCGGATCCAGCCGGAGGTCAACGCCTTCGTCCGCCTCACCGACGAGGACGCCCTGGCGCAGGCGAGGGCATCGGAGGAACGGTGGCGCCGGGGCGAGCCGAAGGGCCTGGTCGACGGCGTCCCGGTGACGGTCAAGGACATCCTGCTGATGCGCGGCCATCCGACTCTGCGCGGCTCCAAGGCGATTTCAGCGGCGGGAAGCTGGGACGAGGACGCCCCCTCCGTCGCCCGGCTGCGCGAACACGGCGCGGTGTTCATCGGCAAGACGACCACCCCCGAGTACGGCTGGAAGGGCGTGACCGACTCTCCGCTCTCCGGCATCACCCGCAACCCGTACGACCCCTCCCGCACCGCCGGCGGCTCGAGCGGCGGCAGTGCGGCGGCCGTCGCCCTGGGTGCCGGGCCCCTGTCCCTGGGCACGGACGGCGGCGGCAGCGTGCGCATCCCGGCGGCCTTCTGCGGGATCTTCGGCCTGAAACCGACGTACGGGAGGGTGCCGTTGTACCCCGCGAGCGCCTTCGGCACGCTGTCGCACGTGGGCCCGATGACCCGGGACGCGGCCGACGCGGCACTGATGCTGGACGTGATCGGCACCCCGGACGCCCGCGACTGGTCCGCCCTCGGCACCGCCCCCGGCTCCTTCACGACGGGTCTCACCGGCGGCGTACGGGGCCTGCGAGTCGCCTTCTCGCCGACGCTGGGCGGCCAGGTGGCGGTACGCCCGGCGGTCGCGGCGGCGGTACGGCGGGCGGTGGCGGCGCTGGCCGAACTGGGGGCGTACGTCGAGGAGACCGACCCGGACTTCAGCGACCCGGTGGAGGCGTTCCATGTGCTCTGGTTCGCGGGCGCCGCTCGGGTGACCCAGCGTCTCTCCTCCGAGCAGCGGGAGTCGCTCGACCCGGGGCTGCGGGAGATCTGCGAGCAGGGGGCCCGGCTGAGCGCGCTGGAGTATCTGGCAGCGGTGGACGTTCGGATGGACCTGGGCCGGCGGATGGGTCTCTTCCACGAACGGTACGACCTGCTGGTGACACCGACCCTGCCGATCACGGCGTTCGAGGCGGGGGCGGAGGTGCCGAAGGGGGCGGGACACCGGAGGTGGACGGGGTGGACGCCGTTCACCTATCCCTTCAACCTGACCCAGCAGCCGGCGGCGACCGTTCCGGTGGGGACGGACGGGGACGGCCTTCCGGTGGGGATGCAGCTCGTCGCCGCCCGGCACCGGGACGACCTGGTGCTACGGGCGGCGCACGCGTTGTTCGAGGCCGGTCCGGCCATGCCACCGCCGGACCCCGGCGCGGTCGCGTGACAGCATCGCCGGACCGCCTGCGACAGCCATACCCGGAGCTTCCGGCCCGGCCTGGTGAGCGCGCATCGCCCGATCCTGGTGATATCTGCCGGCCGGTCCTCAGGCTCGCCGGAAGCTGAGCGTCTCCCCCGCCGCCCCGTTGCGCCACAGGTCGTTGCAGGCCTCGGCCAGGTCCGTCAGGCCCTCCACCACCTGGCCCCACACGATGCCGGGCACCCACCCCACATCGCCGTTGAGCAGCAGGTTGTTGCGTTCGTAGAAGAGGGCCAGGTCGACGACCGTCGTACCGGGGCGCACCTCGCGGTCGTAGCCGTAGGCCTTGGTGCCCAACTCCGTGCCGGCGAAGGCGAAGTAACAGAGGTCGCCGGGGATGGGAGTGACGGTCGGGTTCTCCAGGGGTGGTTCCGTCGCCGCGAATGGCGGGAAAAGGGCGTAGATCTCGTTGCGGGCGTACTTCGCGTGGTAGACGTCGCCGGAGAGCGGCAGGGCGTCCCAGACGGCGGCGCAGGTCACCGGGGCCCGGTCGTCCAGGAGCCGGGCCGTGGCGCTGACCCCGCGCTTGACCAGCGAGACTTCGATGTGTCGATCGGCCATGTAATCCATGGTGCATAAGTCGGTTGCGCTCGGGTAGCCGCGCCGCCATGGCTCCACCACTTGGGAACGAGACAAACACATCTGGGTACGAATCAAGACACACCCGGCGTGCGGTGCTCGCGGGTGCCGCCGCCGTCGGCGCCCTCGCCGCCGTCGGCTGCACGCGCGTGGCCACCGCCTCCGGCACCAACGGCGGTGACCTGCTGCAGCGATTGCGCGCCCAGGGGGTCGTACGGCTCGGGATCGCCGGTGAGATCCCCTTCGGGTACATCGACAAGGACGGCCATCTCACCGGTGAGGCACCGGAGCTGGCGAAGGCGATCTTCAAGCGGCTCGGGGTCGACAAGGTGCAGCCGGTGCCGACCGAGTTCGGTTCGCTGATCCCGGGGCTGAACTCGCAGCAGTTCGATGTCGTGGCCGCCGGGATGTACGTCAATCCCGACCGCTGCGCGCAGGTGATCTTCGCCGACCCCGACTACCAGATGCTCGACTCCTTCGTCGTGCGGAAGGGGAATCCCAAGGGGCTGCTCGACTACAAGGACATCGTGGCCAAGAAGGCCAAGTTCGCCACCGGGACCGGGTACGCGCAGATCCAGCACGCCGTCGAGGCCGGGTACAAGGAGAGCGACATCCTGATCGTGCCGGATCAGGTCGCCGGGCTGAACGCCGTGGAGGCCGGGCGGGTCGACGTCTTCGCCGGAACCGCGGTCACCGTCCGTGACGTCGTGAAGAAGTCGGCCAAGGCCGAGGCGACCAAGCCCTTCGCCCCGCTCCTCGGCGGCAAACCGCATGTGGACGGCGGCGCGTTCGCGTTCCGGTCGGCCGAGACCGAACTGCGCGACGCCTTCAATGTGGAGCTGCACAAGCTGAAGAAGAGCGGCGAACTGCTCCGGATCCTGAGCCCGTTCGGTTTCACCAAGGCCGAGATGACCGACCTGACGGCGAAGGAGCTGTGCGCCGGATGACCTCGGGACTGTGGGAACTCGTACTCAAGGGTGTGTGGACCACCCTCCAACTGCTGTTCTTCAGCGGGTTGCTGGCGACCGCCGCGTCCTTCGTGGCGGGTACGGCGCGCACGCATCGCAATGTGTTCGTCCGGTTCCTCGCCGGCCTGTACACCGAGGTGTTCCGTGGCACCTCGGCACTGGTGATGATCTTCTGGGTGTTCTTCGTGCTGCCGGTCGCCTTCGGCTGGCAGCTGGTGCCGCTGTGGGCGGGCACCCTCGCGCTCGGGCTGACGTACGGCGCGTACGGCGCGGAGATCGTGCGCGGGGCGCTGAACGCGGTCGACCCGGCGCAGAAGGAGGGCGGCATCGCGCTCAGCTTCACGCCCTGGCAGCGGCTGCGGCTGATCCTGCTGCCGCAGGCGGTGCCGGAGATGATCCCGTCCTTCTGCAACCTGCTCGTCGAGCTGCTCAAGGGCACCGCGCTGGTGTCGATCACCGGCATGGGTGACCTGGCGTTCAGCGGGAACCTGGTGCGGCTCGCGTTGCAGGAGAGCGCGCACATCTACACGTATCTGCTGCTGATCTACTTCGTGATCGCGTTCGTCATCACCCGGCTGATGCGCGGTCTGGAGAAGCGGCTGAAGGCAGGGATCGGCAAGGACCCGGGGACCGAGCGCCAGGCGCGTGAGCTCAAGCGCGCCGAGACGACCGGGGTCGGAGCGGCGGGCGGTGGTGTCGCGTGAAGTGGGACTGGAGTGCCGTCAGCGAGTTCATGCCGCACTTCTGGGACGGCCTGCTGGTCACCCTGCAGGCGCTGGTCCTCGGTTCGCTGATCTCGTTCTCGCTGGGGCTGGTGTGGACGCTGCTGCTGCGGACACCGACCAGGTGGGTGCGCTGGCCGGTGGGCGTGGTGACCGAGTTCGTACGGAACACCCCGCTGCTGGTGCAGCTGTTCTTCCTGTTCTACGTGCTGCCCGAGTGGGGGCTGACGTTCTCCGCGCTGACCACCGGTGTCTTCGCGATCGGCCTGCACTACTCGACGTACACCATGCAGGTCTACCGGGCCGGTATCGAGGCCGTGCCCGTCGGCCAGTGGGAGGCGGCGACGGCGCTCAGCCTGTCGGCGCGGCGGACCTGGTTCGCGGTCATCCTGCCGCAGGCGCTGCGCCGGGTCGTGCCGCCGCTGGGCAACTACGTGATCTCGATGCTCAAGGACACGCCGATCCTGATGTCGATCACCGTGCTGGAGATGCTCGGGCAGGCGCGGCTCTTCTCCCAGCAGCACTTCCAGTTCACCGAGCCGGTGACGGTGATCGGCGTCGCCTTCATCGTCATCTCCTACCTCGCCTCCCTTCTTCTGCGCACCCTGGAGCGTCGCCTTGTCCGTTGACACCAGCAAGCAGCCGAGTACCACCGGTACGACGTCCGACGAGCTGATCCGCATCGAGGGGGTGACCAAGCGGTTCGGGGACAACACCGTCCTCGACGGCCTCGACCTCACCGTGCAGGCGGGCCGGCACGTCACCCTGATCGGGCCCTCCGGCTCCGGCAAGACCACGATCCTGCGGCTGCTGATGACCCTCACCAAGCCGGACGCGGGCACCATCACCGTCGACGGGCAGCGGCTCTTCCCTGCGCCGGAGAAGGAGCTGCGGGAGGTCCGCAAGCAGATCGGGATGGTGTTCCAGCAGTTCAACCTGTTCCCGAACATGACGGTACTGCGCAACCTCACCGAGGCCCCGGTGACCGTGCTCGGCCTGTCGAAGGACGAGGCGGAGGCGCGGGCCCGGGAGCTGCTCGACCTGGTGGGCCTCGCCGACAAGTGCGACGCCCGGCCGACCCAGCTCTCCGGCGGCCAGCAGCAGCGGGTGGCCATCGCGCGGGCGCTGGCCATGCGGCCGAAGGTGCTGCTCCTCGACGAGGTGACCTCGGCGCTCGACCCCGAGCTGGTCGCGGGCGTCCTCGACCTGCTCAGGGACATCGCCCGCACCACCGACATCACGATGCTCTGTGTGACCCACGAGATGAACTTCGCCCGGGACATCTCCGACCAGGTCCTGATGTTCGACGCGGGCCGGATCATCGAGGCCGGCCCGCCGGAGCGGATCTTCAGCGAGCCCGAGCAGGAGCGGACCCGGGAGTTCCTCAGCGCGGTGCTGTAAGCGTCTCCCCATGAACCGTCGTAAAAGATTCCCTGTGCGGTGTCATGATTACGGGAAGTGAACGCTCGAACACCCGAGGTCCGGCGGTCAGCTCATTCCGCTGACATATGCCAACGGGTCTTTGCCGCAGCTGGGAGGGCCGGAAACTCGCCAACACCCCCTCCGTTTGCGGCTGCTGCCCGTTATCGTGGAGGGGATCCGCTGTCCGGATCGCGGCCCAAGCAGTGCTGCCGAGGCAGCATCGCCGAGCGAGCGCAGGGGGACCCACCGTGGCGCTGAAGCACGAGCCGACCGCCCCGTACCACTCCGCCCAGGACGCGCTGCGCGTCCTGGAGACGGTGGCAGGGCACGCCGACGGCGTCACCGACACCGAGCTGGCCCGCCGGACCGGCCTCGACCCCGAGCGGCTGGCCGCGCTGCTGCGCATGCTGCGTCGCGAGGGCTATGTCGAGCAGGTCGCCGACGGTACCTATGTCACCGGTGAGACCCTGCGCCGCCTCGGCTCCGCGCACGACCGGGAGCGCGCGCTCGGCGAGCAGCTCCAGCTGATCCTCGACCGGCTGCGCGACTCGGTCGGCGCCGCGGTCTATCTCAGCCGGTACGTCGACGGCGAGGTGCGGATCGGTCCGTACGCGGCCGGCCCGGCCACCCCCGCGGTCAACGAGTGGGTGGACTTCCGCTCCTCCGCGCACGCCACCGCGATCGGCAAGAGCCTGCTCACCCAGCTCGACCACAACGGCCGCCGCGACCACCTCTCCCGGCACAAGATGGCCCGCCTCACCTCACGCACGATCACCAGCGACAAGCTGCTGCTCTCCCGTCTGGAGGCACAGCCGCCGACGGTGCCGGTCCTGGACCTCCAGGAGTACGCGATCGGCACGGTGTGCGCGGCGGTGCCGATCACGGCCGGCTCGTCCGTGGGCTGCCTGGCCCTGTCCCTGCCGGTCGAACACGCCCACCGGCTCCGCCAGGCCGCCGACGCCCTGAACCGCAGCGCGGCCCCGGTGCTGCTGTCCCTCGCGATCTGACGCCGGTCACAAGCACCCCTGCGGACCAGGTAGTATTTTCTTCGTCGCCAGCCGCGAGACTCAGATCGGACGGTTCGGCGGGAGTCATGCGCCGCTAGCTCAGTTGGTTAGAGCAGCTGACTCTTAATCAGCGGGTCCGGGGTTCGAGTCCCTGGCGGCGCACGATGACGAGGGCGAGCTTTGTCCGCAGAAGACGCGGACCTGGCTCGCCCTCTCTGTTATTGCGCGGCTGCGCCGCGCGCGGTGGGGCCTCCGCCACCCACACCCCCCTCCGAAGGGCCTCTCGTGGATACGAGGGGCCCTTCGGTGTCCTCGGAGGTCAGTCTGCGGTAGGTCTGCTCGCCCGGTGGCCGCCACCACACGGGGTCGGCGCATCGCACCCCTTCCCTCCGCAGTGCGGCCCGCTGGATCTTGTTGGTCGCCGTCACCGGCATCCGCTCCACCACCCGCACGAACCGGGGCGCCATCTTCGTCCCCAGATCGGGCTGGGCCAGCAGAAACTCGGCGAAGTCCAGGGGCTCGAACCGCCCGGCGACGGTCGCCATCACCTGGTCCCCGGTCACCGGATCCGGCACCCCGTACACGGCGACCGCATCCGCGCCCTCGTACCGCGCCACGATGTTCTCGATCATCGCGGCGGCCAGGTTCTCCCCGTCCACCCGTATCCGGTCATCGGTACGCCCCGCGAAGTACAGAAAGCCGTCCCCGTCCCGGTAGAAGAGATCCCCGGTCCAGTACCACCCTCCCCGCCGCCGCTCGGCCTCCGCCTCGGGGTTGCGCCAGTAGCCCTCGAAGGGGTTCGGCGCCCGGTTGACCAGCTCTCCTATCGCCTGCTCCCCGTTGAGCAGCCGGCCACCCGAGTCGAAGACGGCGGCCGGACACTCCTCCCCCGTCTCCTCGTCCAGAACGACGAGACCGGGCGCCGCCCGCCCCACCGCACCGTCGGGTGTCCCCGGCGACCACTGGATCGCGGCCCCGCCCTCCGACGACCCGTACCCCTCGACCAGCCGCACCCCGAACCGCTCCTCGAAGGCGGCCGCGTCCACGGCCCCGGCCTCCGTACCGAAGCCGAGCCGCAGCGGATTGTCCCGGTCGTCGGCGCGCGGCTCGGTGGCGAGGATGTACTGCACCGCACGGCCGACGTAGGTGAAGTAGGTGGCGCGATACCGCCGTACGTCGGCCAGGAACCCCGACGCCGAGAACCGCCGCCGTAACGCCACCCCGGCGCCCGCCGTCAGCGCGGGTGCCCAGTCGGCGATCACGGCGTTGCCGTGGAACATCGGCATGCAGATGTAGTGCACGTCGTCGGGCCCGACCCCGAACTGCCCGGCGAGCGACCGTCCGGCCGCCGCGAGCCTGCCCTGGGAGCAGAGGGCGGCCTTGGGGGCGCCGGTGGAACCGGAGGTGAAGTAGAGCAGGATCCGGTCGCCGGGGGTGGCCCGCGAGGCGTCCGGGAAGGCGCCGAGATAGGGCGCGAGGAGTGCGCCGTAGGCCGGATCGTCGGTGACGAGGAGACGGATGCCGGGCAGTTCGAGCCCGCTGAGCAGCGGGAGACGGGCCCGCTCGGTGACCAGCACCGGGCACTCGGTGTGCAGGATGTCCCGCGCGAGTTCGGCCCCACGCCGGGTGGGATTGACCCCGGCGACAGCCGCCCCGGTGAGAGCGGCGGCTCCCAGCCAGAGCGGGAACTCAGGGGTGTTGTCGAGCAGCACACCCACGTGGGGGACGGCACCGGGCGGCAGCAGATCCCTCAGCAGGGCCGCGCGGGCGGCGGCACCGCCTGCCACCTCGTGATGCGTCAGCACCTGCTCCTCGAACCACAGCCCCGGCCGGTGGTCGCCCCACCGCGCGGCCACCGCCTCAGCGATCGTGCGCCCTTGGAAGGCCATGGAGAAGCAGCGTAATTGACGCTCCGTCAGATCAACACCCCGCGGCCTGATCCGTCACGCACGGAGGCCAATCGTCGGTCCCCGTCCCCGTCCCCATCTGCGAGAAGCCCCAATGCACACTGATCATGAAGGCCAGCGCAAACCCGATGAACACCGCGAAGAACACCACCGCGCACCCGGTACTCGCGGCCAGCCTCCCCCGCGCGGGCGGCTGCGCCGTGGCCTTCTCCGGGCTCTCCGGCAGGTAGTACACCGTCACGAAGTCACCCTCGACGACGGTCGACAGCCCACCCCTCTCGTCGATGCGGACAGCCCGCCCCTCGGCCGTGGTGAACTCGAGCACGTGATGCAGCGTGGTGCTCACGGCCGTCTCCCCGCCACCGCTGGTCGTCGTGTACGCCCGCAGGCAGCGCGCCTCGGCCGTACGGCCGTGCCGCCACGTCCGGCTGATCCGGCGCGACCGCCTCAGCGTCTTGACCATCCCCAAAACCCCGAGGACGACGAAGATGCCGGGAAGGACGTAGAAGAACGCTTGCAGCAGGCCCATGGCAGTCCCCCGATTCCGAACACCGGTCCGACTGACCGTGTGGCGGGAACGTACCCCTGCGACCTGCGGCAGGTCCTCAAGCGAAGCTCAGATCAGCCGGATGTTACCCAGTCGTCGAACGACACCGGTCAGAACGTGACGTCCGAGCAGGCGTAGAACGCGTTGCCCGTGTCGGCGATCGTCCAGACCGCAAGGATCACGTGGTGGCCGCTCAGCCCCGACGGCAGGGTGCCGCTGTGGCTGATGGTGCTCGGCGGACGCTGGCCGTTGTAGGGGACGGTGAGGAACGGGGTGGTGTTGAGGTCCGAACGGGCGAGGGCGTGGTTCTGGTTCCAGCCCTGCTTGGTGACGTAGTACTTGAAGTCGGTCGTGGCGTGCATCGCCGTGAACTGCCAGCGGAAGGTGTACGACTGACTGCCCGTCACCTTGGTCGTGGGCCAGGCGCCACCCGACGGTGTGGTGGGCGAGCTGAGCTGGGCGAACCGGCTCAGCCCGCCGTTGCAGAGCTGGCCGTCGGCGGGGCCGGCCGCCGGGAAGCCCTTGGGGCCCTCGACGCTCTGCGGCTCCCACTGGATGTCACCGCAGTTGGTCACGGTGCCGTTGGCGCAGAGCTTCTGCCTGCTGATGGGGAGGTCGGTGTAGCCGTGCCCGCTGGCGCCGCCGGTGGAGAGCGCGAAGGCTCCGGCGGTCGCCACACCGAGCACGACGGCCGAGATCTTGGTCCGTTTACGCATGCTGCCGCTCCTGAAGAACGTGGGGGAGGTTCCTTGAGCCGTGCAGGTCTAGACCAAGTCTCAGATTATTGCCATCAGTTGACCGTGTCCATATCAAATACATCTCCTCTCAGGGCGCGGAGTCGGAGCGCCCCGAGCAGAACGCCACCGTCAGGTCCCGCACCAGCACCTTGCGCTCGTAGTCGTCGAGTTCGACCAGACCGCGCACGGTCAGCCGGGTCACCGTGTCCTCCACGGAGTCCACGACGGAGGCGAGCATCCCCGCCCGCTGCTGGGCGTCCAGCGCGGCGATCCGGCGGCGGTGCATGGCGGCGGCGACCTCCGGGGCGTACTCCATCCGGACCGGCTGCACGGAGAACACCTCCAGGCCGATCCCGGCCGCGTCCGTCGCCACCAGCCGGGTCAGCGCGTCCGCGGCCATCTCCACCGAACCCCGCATCCGGCCCGGCATCTCCACCGGAACCCGGGCCAGCGCGGCCTCCACGCACTCGCGCAGATACGTCTCGTGGTCGTCGACGCCGAGGACCGCCCGCGCGGTGTCCCGCATCCGCCACACCACCAGGACGACGACCCGCAACGCGACCCCGTTGCCGTCCGCGGCCGGCATCTCCTCGCTGCGCCAGTGCCGCAGCCGGACGTCGACGCGGCGGCGCAGCAGCAGCGGGTTGACCCAGAGCAGGCCGGTGCGCCGTACGGTCCCCCGGTAGCGGCCGAACAGGCCGAGCACCCAGGCCCGTCCGGTCGCCCCGCGCGCGAGACCGGCGAAGCCGAACAGGCCGAGCGCACCGGCTCCCGCGTACGCGGCCCACTGCGCCTGACCGAGCCCCGCGCCCGCGTACGCCGGAAGGTGCAGCGCGTGCACCGCGAGCGGGGACAGCACGCCGGCCCACCAGGAGGTGGCGAGCCCCCCGGCCACCCCGCCGAACCCGGCGGCCACCCCGGCCGCGCCGGGCAGCACCCGGGCGGGGCGCTCGACCAGTTCGGGGTCGACGGCGGCGACGGGCCGGGGCTTGGCCGGGGCCGGGCGGCGCAGCCGGGGCTGTTCGCCGGTGCCCTGCCGGCGGCCGACCACGGCGGGCCGCAGCGGGACCGACACCGGGTCGGGGTCGTCGCGGAACAGCAGGTGGACGGGGATCTCGGTGGTGGCCTCGTTCTGGATCAGCCGGGGCACCGGACGGGTGGGCGTCCCGCTGTCCCCGCGATCCAGGGGGTCGTCCGATTCAGGGGTGTGTGCGGTCGTCGTACTCATGCCTGCCTCCAGCCTCCGCGCCAGATGCGTCACGTGATCGTCGGGTCGTTACAGGAACAGGCGGCGCCAGGTCTCCGGCCCCGGATAGCCGTCGGCCGCGCCGCCGCGCCAGCCCTGGGTGCGCTGGAACGCCTCGACGGCCCTGCGGTCCGCCTCGCCCCAGGCCGGACCGGGGCCGTCGGTGTAGAAACGGCCGAAGCCCTTCTTGACCAGCTGTCTGCCGAGGCGGGTGACGTAGTCGTTGGTGGCGCCCGGACGGAAGTAGTTCTTGCCGGGGTAGCCGGGCACTCCGTGCGAGGCGGGGGCGGCCGGGGCCGCGACGGCGGGCTTGATGTCGTTGCCCCTTCCGGTGGCGAGGAGTTCCCAGGTGCGCGGTCCCGGCAGGCCGTCGGCTGCGGCGCCGGACCAGCCCTGGGCGAGCTGGAAGGCCCGGGTGGCCCGCTGGTCCGAGGCGCCCCAGACCGGACCCGGGCCCTTGGGGTAGTGGCTGCCGCCGCCCCGGGCGACCAGCAGCCGGCCGAGCAGGGTGACGTACTTGTTGTCGGCGCCGGGACCGAAGTAGGCCGCGCCGGGGAACGGCACCGCCGTCCTCGCGGCCTGGGCGCCCGCCGCGCCAGGGTCCGCGATCAGACCCTTGTAGCGGTAGGGGACGTATTTGGCGGAGTCGCTCCAGTAGGCGTACGGCGTGGACTGGCGGCGGGCGCGCGGGGGTGTCTGCTCGTACGCCGTGTAATAGGTGTGCGTGTAGTCCGTCCAGCCGCCGAAGATCACGACGTGGGAGCTCTTCCCGGGGTTGTCCGGGTTGTGGAAGAGCAGGATGTCGCCGGGCTGGAGCTCCGCCTTGGTGATCTTCGTGCCGAACTGGTCGAGGCTGCCCGTCCACTCGTTCCCGGTCAGTTTCCAGGCCATCGAGACATAGCCCGAACAGTCCTGCCGGTATCCGTCCGTCCAGTAGAGGGACATGCTGTACGGCACCTGGGCGGCGACCCAGGTCTTGGCCCGGTTGATGATCTCCGTTCGGGTGATGGGGGGTGTCGTGACCGGGCCGGGAGCGGGCTTGCCGCCGGGGCCGTGCAGGGGGGCCTTGGTGCCCTGCGGGGTGTCGGGCTCGCCGTCCGCGGGGGCGGCGGGCCGGTGAGGGGCGGGCGGGGTGCTGTGGGCCGCGGCCGTCGGGGCGCTCGCGGCGAGGGCGGCGGACGCGGCGGCGGCCACGACGAGGACCCCCCGGGCGGCCGGGTGGCCGCCGAAGCGCCCGGGCAGCGGGTACGGGCCGACCCGCCGCCAGTGGACGCATCCGGGGCATTCGCAGTCGTTCGCGGGGTCGAATTCCTCGAATACCGGGGCCGGCATGCGATTCCCCTCACACTTCGGGTGGATATGTCCGAGACTGTGCACATTGATCAGTTTCCCAACTGTCTTCCCGGTGCGCATGCTGACGGTCCGAATGATGTACAACAGGGGGCGGACGGGGGTCCCCCTGGTGGCCGGTGGTCAGGAGCACCATCCCTGGTCCGGTACAGTTGTCGGCGTCAGCACGCGCCGCTAGCTCAGTTGGTTAGAGCAGCTGACTCTTAATCAGCGGGTCCGGGGTTCGAGTCCCTGGCGGCGCACAGACACCCAGAAGGCCCTCCGCAGCAGCGGGGGGCCTTCTGGCGTACGCCCCGCTGATCATGCGAGGCCACTTCGGTACCATGCGCCCCCTTGTGTCAACAACCGACACGGTTGATCCACACAATCACCACACATTCCTCAATGAGCGCCCATGGCCGGTAAACAGCGTGTTTCGCTCTTGCGATCATGCTGAGCACCGTAGAACCCTGGATGTCCAAAGTGCCGATGATTCGCGGCACTTGGGGGGTAGGTAACCGGTTGCCAGATCTGCGGGGCTGAGGGGCCCCGGTCATGAATCGGTGCCGAGGGGGGCACCATGCAACCGGACGGTCACGGTCCGTGTCCATATCTGTGGAACGACTGTGCCCCGCCATTGACGCGCCCGACCGGGTCGAGGGGGACCTGACCGGGCGGTGGGACCGACAGACACGCGCTGACCTGCGCGTGTGGGGGGATGACTCATGACGTCGACGCCGACCGGCGCCCGGCAGGAACAGGACTACGACCCGTCACAGACGACACAGCTCCGGCTACCCGCACACCGAAGCACCACCGGCGCCCTGCACCGGATCAAGAAGACACTGCCGAGATACGACTACGAGCACTACAGCAGGCTCGCGGGCCCCCTCACCCAGCCCGACCCGAGCACGCCGTACAAAGTGCAGTACCGCTCACTGCTCTCCCAGGAACCGCACCGCCTGCGCGCCGCCCTGATGCTGGGCGCGGCCCCGCTGCTGTCACTGGTGCTGCTGACCTGGCTGCTGCAGCCCGAGCACTGGACCCAACGCGACTACCCGGCCTACGACTTCCTGCCGGCCCTCGACATCGTGATGCTGGTGTCGATCGGCCTGATCGAGTTCTTCCGCTGTATGAACGTACTGTCCAACGCACACGCCACCCTGGTGGCCCGCGACCCGGTCCCGGTGGTCCCGGAGACCGGCACCCGGGTCGCGTTCATCACCACGTTCGTGCCCGGCAAGGAACCGCTGGACATGGTCACCCGGACCCTGGAGGCGGCGGTCCGGCTACGCCACCGTGGCCTGCTGCACATCTGGCTGCTCGACGAGGGCGACGATCCCGAGGTGAAGCAGGTCTGCGCGCGCCTGGGCGTGCACCACTTCACCCGCAAGGGCGTCGAGAAGTGGAACCAGCCCAAGGGCCCGCACCGCGCCAGGACCAAGCACGGCAACTACAACGCCTGGCTGGAGGCGCACGGCGACGAGTACGACTTCTTCGCCTCCGTCGACACCGACCACGTCCCGCTGCCCAACTACCTGGAGCGGATGCTGGGTTACTTCCGTGACCCGGACGTCGGCTTCGTCATCGGCCCCCAGGTGTACGGCAACTACGACACGTTCGTCACCAAGGCCGCCGAGTCCCAGCAGTTCCTCTTCCACGCCCTGATCCAGCGCGCCGGCAACCGGTACGGCGCCCCCATGTTCGTCGGCACCTCCAACGCCGTACGGATCAGGGCGATCAAGCAGGTCGGCGGGCTGTACGACTCGATCACCGAGGACATGGCCACCGGCTTCGAGATCCACCGCACCAAGAACCCGGCCACGGGCAGGAAATGGCGCTCGGTGTACACCCCGGACGTGCTCGCGGTCGGCGAGGGCCCCAACGCCTGGACCGACTTCTTCACCCAGCAGCTCCGCTGGTCCCGGGGGACGTACGAGACGATCCTCAAGCAGTACTGGAAGGGTCTGTTCACGCTGTCGCCGGGCAAGCTCTTCAACTACACGATGATGATCATCTTCTATCCGATGTCGGCCCTCAACTGGATCCTCGCGGCGCTGAGTTGCGCGCTGTTCCTGGGCCTGGGCGCCTCGGGTGTGAACATCGACCCGACCGTGTGGCTGATGCTCTACGGCAACGCCTCCGCGCTCCAGATCGGCCTGTACATATGGAACCGGCGGCACAACGTCTCCCCGCACGAACCGGAGGGCTCCGGCGGTGTGGCCGGCATGGTGATGTCGGCGCTGTCCGCGCCGGTCTACGCCCGGTCGCTGATGGACGCCGTGCTGCGCCGCAAGAGCAGGTTCGTGGTCACGCCCAAGGGCGAGTCGGCCAGCCCGGACACGCTGTTCGGGACGTTCCGGATCCACTGGTTCTTCATCCTGGTCTTCGGCGGCTCGCTCGCCGCCGGCTTCGTCGGCGGCCACTCGCACCCGGCGATGCTCACCTGGGCGACGCTGGCGCTGCTCATCACGGCGGCCCCGATCTTCGCCTGGCAGTACACGCTGCGCAAGGAGAAGAGGACACCCGCGGTCGCCGCCGAGCCGGAGGACGCCGTGCCGCCCGGCTACACCCGCGCGGCGCACGCCCCGCAGCAGCGGCCCAACTGGGCGCCCGCGGGCAGCGGCGGGAACACGGAGGAGACGATGCGGATCGCGCTCGGCGGGCTGGGGGGACGTAAGGAATGAACGACAGTGCCGGCCGCCGCCGGGCTCGTCGTCTAGCGATCGGCACGGCGGTGGTTCTCGCCCTGGCCGGGATGAACGGGCCGTGGGTGTACCGCTTCGGGACCGAGGAATACCACCAGTACAAGATCAACAGACCGGAGTACAAGGCCGAGAACGGCCACTGGGACGTCATCGAGTTCCCGAAGGAGTACCGCCAGGACACCATCCACGCGGTACTCCTGCACACCGGGAAGGTGCTGCTGGTCGCGGGCTCGGGCAACAACCAGGACAACTTCGACGCGAAGATCTACGACAGCCGGATCTGGGACCCGGTCAAGGGCACGATCAAGAAGGTGCCCACCCCGGCCGACCTGTTCTGCACCGGGCACACCCAGCTCGCCAACGGCAACATCCTCATCGCCGGCGGCACCAAGCAGTACGAGAAACTCAAGGGCGACGTCAAGAAGGCCGGCGGCGTCATGATCCTCTACAACGAGAACCCCGACAAACCGATGACCCTGCCCAAGGGCACCAGGTTCACCGGCAAACGGAACGGCAAGACGTTCCTGTCCGACGACTCGGCGCTGATCCCGCGCGCGACGAAGGTCTTCGACAGGAAGACCGGCAGGTTCCTGCGGAACAACCCCGGCTACGCGCGGGTCGTCGTCGAGGCACCGAAAGAGGGCACCCGGTACGAGACCGGCACCCAGGACAACTACGGCATCGAGGGACTGACCGGCGCCGACGCACGTAACACCTACGGCATCGCCAACAAACTCGGCATGGACAAGCGGGACTTCGAAGGCATCAAGAACGCCTACGAATTCGATCCGGTCGCCGAGAAGTACATCAAGGTCGACCCGATGAACGAGGCCCGCTGGTATCCGACGCTCACCACGCTGTCGGACGGGAAGGTCCTCAGTGTCTCCGGGCTCGACGACATCGGGCAGCTGGTGCCGGGCAAGAACGAGGTCTTCGACCCGGCCACGAAGAAATGGACGTACACCAAGTACAAGCGCCAGTTCCCGACCTATCCCGCGCTGTTCCTGCTGCAGAACGGGAAGCTCTTCTACTCGGGCTCCAACGCCGGTTACGGACCGGACGACGTCGGGCGCGACCCCGGGATCTGGGACGTGGACACCAACGAGTTCACCAAACTCTCCGGGCTCAGCGATCCGAACATGCTGGAGACGTCCGGGACCGTGCTGCTGCCTCCGGCGCAGGACGAGAGGTACATGGTGGTCGGGGGCGGTGGGGTCGGGGAGTCCAAGCTGTCCACGAACAGGACACGGCTGATCGACCTGAAGGACGCCGACCCCGAGTTCGTGGACGGTCCCTCGCTGGAGAAGGGCACGCGATATCCGCAGATCTCGGTGCTGCCGGACGACTCCGTGCTGGTGTCGGGCGGCTCCGAGGACTACCGGGGGCGCGGCGACTCCGACATCAAGCAGGCGCGGATCTACAACCCTTCCGCCAACACGTTCAAGAGGGTGGCCGACCCGGAGGTGGGGCGGAACTACCACTCCGGGTCCATACTGCTGCCCGACGGACGCGTGATGTTCTTCGGCTCCAACCCGTTGTACGGGGACAAGGCGAACACCAAGCCGGGGTATTTCGAGCAGCGGATCGAGATCTACACACCGCCGTATCTCTACCGGGACTCACGGCCGTCGTTGAGCGGCGGGCCGCAGACCATCGCCCGGGGCGGGTCGGGAACGTTCACGTCCCGGCATGCTTCGACCATCAAGAAGGTGCGGTTGATTCGGCCGAGTGCCACCACGCATGTGACGGATGTCGATCAACGGAGCATCGCGCTGGATTTCACGGCGTCGGGGAACCGGATCACGGTGACTGTGCCGAGGAATCGGAACCTGGTGCCGTCGGGGTGGTACATGGTGTTCGTGGACGACGATCAGGGGACGCCCAGTGAAGCGCAGTGGGTGAAGGTGCCGTAGGTTTTTCCGCCGTGGCGCTCCCGCGGCCCGGACTTCGGGTGCGGGAGCGCTTCGGCTGGTCGCGCCCACGCGGCGGAGCCGCATGTTGACAGCGCCCCGCGCCCCTAGGGGGTCGATGCCTGCGCCAGCTTCAAGGCGTAGGTCGGCCACCAATTGCCTGCCTGGGGGCCGCCCTTGCAGGTGCCGTCCGATTCGCCCGGGCGTTTGACCCACAGGTAGGCGTCGGCCAAGGGGTCGGCCGTCTTCGTGGTCGGTGTTTCCCCCAGGGCCCGGCCCGGTGGGTTGCACCACCGTTCGTTCGGGTTGCCGCCCGCGTAGGGGCCGTTGCCGTTCCTGCTCGTGTCGATGACGAAGTGTTTGCCGCCGACCTTCTGCGAGAGCTGCTTGCCGTAGGCGATGGAGTCCTGGGTGGAGTAGAAGTTGGAGACGTTGACCGCGAAACCGTCCGCGTCGGTGATGCCCGCCTGTTCGAGGGGCTGGTAGATCTGGTCGGGGTGGCCCCAGCCGGCGTTACCGGCGTCCAGGTAGACCTTTGTGTTCTTCAGTGACTTGAGCTTGGTGATCGCGTCGCGCAGCAGGTCATAGCGTTCCTCGGCGAACCGGGCCTGGGTGCAGCCGTCGACGAGGTGCAGTACGGCGTCCGGTTCCAGGATCACCGTGGCGGAGCGGTCCTGGATGCCCCGGGCGACACCGTCGATCCACGCCCGGTACGCGTCGCCGTCGGCCGCGCCGCCCTGGCTGTACTGGTCGCAGTCGCGGTGCGGGATGTTGTAGAGGACCAACAGGGCCGTGCGGTCGGACTTCTGCGCGGCCTCGGTGAAGCCGCGCGCCTCCTGCTCCGGGTTCTCCGGGCCGATCCACTCCCCGGTCGGCTGTTCCGCGATCTTGCGGATCTGTTCGGCGTCGGTGTCCTTGCCTGCCTTCGCGTAGGCCTTCACCTGGCGGGCCGCGTTGGAGTCGGGGTTCACCCAGAACGGGTCCGCCTCCTTGGGCTGTTGGGTGATCGTCGCACCCGGATCCGCGGTGTCCGGCCGGTCGTCGCCGCCTCCGCCCGAGGAGCAGCCGGCGAGCAGCAGCGCCGCTCCCAGTGCCCACGCCCAGGCCGGCGGCCGGGCCCCCCTGCTGTCGTACATCCAATTCCCCCCTGGGTGCACTTGGCCAGGCCCCAATCGTGACATACCCACCGCACTCATCACGAGATCGCCCAGCCTTGTCGGTGAGCTGTTACAGCCCGGGTTGACGGGCGGACGGCAGGCTTGGCGCGCCCGGCAGGGCGCCGTCACGGCTCTATACGGCGGTCCCGGTGAGGTACGCGGAGACGACCACGTTCGCCGTGTAGCTGTGGGTCGTCCGGTCGAAGGTGCCGCCGCAGGTGATCAGCCGGAGTTCGGCGCGGCCCGATTCACGGGTGCCGTAGGCCGCTTGGGCGTCGAAGTGGTCGCGGGGCAGGACCCGTACGTCGTCGATGGTGAACTCGGCGACCGTGCCGTCGGCGCGGACCACGCGGATCGTCTCGCCGGGGCGCAGGGCGCTGATCTTGTAGAAGACCGCGGGCCGGGTCTCGGTGTCGACGTGCCCGACCAGGAGCGCGGTGCCGGCCGCCCCGGGCCGGGTCCCGGAGCCGTACCAGCCGACCACACCGGGCTGGTCGAAGGGCGGTGGGTCGATCCCGCCCTGCCCGTCCAGGCCGCGCGCGACCACGGGGGCCTGCACACCCAGCTCCGGGATGTCGATGCGCTCGGGCGTGGCCGAGCCCAGCGGCTTGGCGGGGGGCGGCAGTTCGGCGCCCGCCGGGCGGCCGACGGCGGCCACGTCGCCCGTGGTGGGGCCGGATATGCCGTCGGGTACCTCGGTCACCCCGCGGCCCCACAGCCACAGCCCGAGCAGCAGGATCGCCCAGGCCACGCCGGTCAGCAGCCGTCCGGTGCCGGCGGATCGTTCGGTGTCGTCGGACATTGTCGTGCCGTCTCCTCAGCGTGAGCCCCGGCTCCGTCGGGCGCCCAGCAGCCCGACGGCGGCCGCGGCGAACCCGGCGAGAACGAGACCGGTGACCGCCTGCGCGGTGTCGGGGCCGGTCGAACGGGGGTCCACGGAGGCGAACGGAGCGGTACCGCCGCCGCCCGCGTGCACAGGCGCCATCGGCGTGGCCGGCAGGACGGCGGATCCGTCCGACTGCCCGGCCTGCGCCTGGGACGACTGTCCTACGACGGTGACGCTGCCGCTGACGACAGCGCCGGCGCAGGTGACCTTCACCGCGTAGGTGCCGGGGCCGATCGTGGAGCGGACCTGGCTCTCGCCGGTCAGGGTGCCGTCGTAGCCGCTGAGGCGTGCGTCCGCGACGAAGGCCGCCGAGGAGGCGGCGCCGGTCGTACCGGAACAGCCGCTCGCCCGCAGCGCCACGACGGAGCCCGGGGCCGGGGAGGCCGGGGTCACGGTGACTCCCTGGCCGTCCGCCGCATGGGCGGCCGCCGGGGAGAGACCGGCGGCACAGGCCAGGAATCCGGTACAGAGAGTGAGGCGAAGAGAGCCCATCGTGAACCTCCAGATATCTGGAGGCTCCCCCGCACCGGGCGCCCCCGCATCCTCGGGGGGCGCCGTATTGCTCCGTACGGGTGAGGACAGGTTTGGTGCCGGTCCGGTCAGACCCGGTCGACGAGGTCCGCGATCGAGTTCACGACCTCGGAAGGACGGAACGGATAGCGGTCGACGTCGTCCGGCTGGGTGACGCCGGACAGCACCAGGAAGGTGCGCATCCCGGCCTCCAGGCCCGCGAGGACGTCGGTGTCCATCCGGTCGCCGATCATCGCGGAGGTCTCCGAGTGGGCGCCGATCGCGTTGAGCCCCGCCCGCATCATCAGCGGGTTGGGCTTGCCGACGAAGTACGGCTCCTTGCCGGTCGCTGCGGTGATCAGCGCGGCGACCGAGCCGGTGGCGGGCAGGTCGCCCTCGGCGGACGGGCCGACGTTGTCGGGGTTGGTGGCGATGAACCGGGCGCCGTTGTTGATCAGGCGCACGGCCTTGGTGAGCGCCTCGAACGAGTAGGTGCGGGTCTCGCCGAGGATCACGAAGTCGGGTTCGTGGTCGGTGAGGATGTACCCGATGTCGTGCAGCGCGGTGGTCAGGCCGGCCTCGCCGATGACATAGGCGCTGCCGCCGGGCCGCTGGTCGTCAAGGAACTGGGCGGTGGCCAGGGCGGAGGTCCAGATGTTGTCCACCGGCACGTCCAGGCCCATCCGGCGCAGCCGCGCGTGCAGGTCGCGGGCGGTGTAGATGGAGTTGTTGGTGAGGACCAGGAAGGGCTTCTCGGAGTCCCGCAGCTTCTTCATGAAGGCGTCCGCTCCGGGGATCGGGACGCCCTCGTGGATGAGGACGCCGTCCATGTCGGTGAGCCATGACTCGATGGGCTTGCGGTCTGCCATGTGGTGCGTCTCCTGGCGTGCGGATGGCGTACATGCGGTCATACGTGAGCTGGGGGCGCCGGAACCACGGCGTACCGACGCCCCCAGCCTAGTCAGGACTGCGTGAACGCGACCCCGCCGATGCGGGTCAGCTGCCGGTGGCGGACTTCCAGTCGTCGACGTACGACGTGAGGTTCTTGTCGATGTCTTTCCAGTCCGGCGTGAAGATGTCGACGCCGTCCATCAGCTTGGTCAGCGCGATGGCGTTGGCGTCGACGGCCTTGACGTCGGTACGGACGCTGAAGCCGCCGCCGACCGAGCTGACCTCCTGCTGCTGCTTCTGCGCGAGCATGAAGTCGAGGAGCTTCTTGCCGTTCTCGGTGTGCGGGGCGCCCGTGAGCAGGCCGGCCGCGTAGGGCAGCGCGAAGGTGGTGGGCTTGCCGCCCTTGGCCGCCGGGAACCAGATGCCGAGGTCGGGCATGGTCTTGGACTGGGCGTAGTTCATCTGGACGTCGCCGTTGGCGACCAGCAGTTCGCCCTTGTCGACCTTGGGGGCGAGCTTGCCGGTGGAGGAGGACGGGCCCACGTTGTTGGCCTGGAGCTTCTTCAGGTAGTCCAGCGCCTGCTGCTTTCCACCGAAGTCGTGGATCGCCTTGATCAGTACGGCGGTTCCGTCACCGGCGACACCGGGCGTGGAGTACTGCAGCTTGTTCTTGTACGTGCCGTCGAGCAGCTCCTCCCAGGTGGTCGGGGCCTGCTTCAGCTCCTTCTTGTCGTAGACGAAGCCGAAGTAGTTGTTGACGACGGAGGTCCAGGTGCCGTCGGCGGCCTTGTCGGCACCGCTGACCTGCGCCGAGTCCTTCGGCTCGTACTTCTGCAGCAGGCCCTTGCTGTCGGCCTGCTGGACGAACGGCGGGAGGGTGACCAGGACGTCGGCCTGCGTGTTGCTCTTCTCCCTCAGGGCGCGCTGCACCACCTCGCCGGAGCCGCCCTCGACGTACTTGACCTTGATACCGGTCTGCTTCTGGAAGTCGGCGAAGACCTTGTCGTACCAGCCGTCGTTGTTCTCGCCCTTGAGGCCGTCGGCGCTGTAGACGGTGACGACCTTCTCGTCGGAGGCGGCCGAGGAGCCGCCGCAGGCGGAGAGCAGCGGGGTGGCGAGGAGGGAGACGGCTACGGCGATCTTGAGTGTGTTTCTGGGCATGGCGAGGCTAACTCCTTGCGTGGGTAAGGGCTTTGGATCAGCGGTACGAAGCTCGGTTGCGGACGCGGGAGACGGCGAACAGGGCGATGAGGGTCGCCGTCATCAGGACCACCGCGACGGCGGAGCCGGCGAACAGGGCGCCTCGGTCGGTGGCCGAGTAGATCAGGACGGGAAGCGGGGTCCAGTCGGGCGGATAGAGCATCATCGTGGCGCTCAGCTCGCCCATGGAGAGGGCGAAGCAGAGCCCCGCGGCCGCGGTGAGGGAGGGCAGGAGGAGGGGGAGCCGCACGCGCCAGAGCACGTAGGCGGGGCGGGCGCCCAGGGAGGCGGCGGCCTGCTCGTACGCCGGGTCGAGACGGGTGATGGCGGCCGACACCGACTGGTGGGCGAAGGCGGTCACCAGCACGGTGTGGGCGAGGATCACGATCCACCGGGTGCCGTTGAGCAGCATCGGGGGCTTGGAGAAGGCCACCAGCAGCGACAGCCCGACCACGACCGACGGCACGGCGACCGGCAGCACGAACAGGGCGTCGACCAGGGCCTTTCGGCGCCTGCCGAGGGCATGGGCGGCGAGCGCGGCCCAGGTGCCGACGGCCAGCGCGAGCAGACTCGCGGTGACGGCCGTGACGAGGCTGGTGGTGAGCGCCTGGAGGGCGTCACCGCGGGTGGCGGAACGGAAGTTGCCGACGGTCATCCCCGAGGGCAGGACGCCGGACCAGTGGGTGGCGAACGAGGCGCCGAGAACGACGAGCAGAGGGAGGGCGAAGAGCGGCAGGAAGAGGACGAGGAACACCGCCCACACCGCCCACCTGGCCTTGCGGCTATGCACCAGCACGACGGCTCACCACCCGGTAGAGGCCGTAGAGACCCACGGAGATCAGGACGTTGACGACGGCGACGACACAGGCGCCCGGGTAGTCGGACTCCAGGATCGCCTTGCTGTAGACGAGCATCGGGAGGGTGGTGACCCCCTTGGCGCCGGTGAACAGCACGATCCCGAACTCGTTGAGGCACAGCACCAGCACCAGGCTCCCGCCGGCCGCGAGGGCGGGCAGCGCCTCGGGGAGGATCACCTGCCGCACGATCCGGGGCGCCCGCGCCCCCAGGCTCGACGCCGCCTCCAGCTGCGCCGTGTCGAGCTGCGAGAAGGCGGCGAGCAGCGGCCGCATCACGAACGGCGTGAAGTAGGTGACCTCGGCCAGCAGCACCCCCCAGGGGGTGGTCAGGAACTGGAAGGACCCGATGATCCCGGTCGTGCCGTAGATGAAGAGCAGGGCGAGGGTGATGAGGAAGGAGGGGAAGGAGAGATAGACGTCGATGAACCGGGCGACCGCCTTGGCACCCGGGAAGGGCACGAAAGCAATGATCGACGCGAGCACGAAGCCGAGGACCATACAGCCGACGGTGGAGGAGACGGCGATCCAGACAGTGGTCCAGAGAGCGTTGCGGAACGACTCCGAGGCGAACACATCGGCGTACGGCTGGAAGGACGTGCCCCCGGTGTCGGGGTGCACGGACTGCTGGACGACGAGGGCGAGCGGGTAAAGGAAGAAGAGGGCGAGCAAGGCAACCGGCGGCAGGAGCAGCGCGCCCCGAAAGGGGCACGGGGCTGTACTCGATGTGCGGCTACCGCCGCGTGGGCGCGACCAGCCGCGAACCACCCGCGGCCGACGTACGACCTCAGTCATGGCCAACCCCCGCGGGCAGCAGAACCGCATCGTCCGCGGCGAAATGCAACGCCACCTCGTCCCCGAACCCCGGCGGATCCCGCAACTCCCGCAGGTCGGCCATCACCACATGCCCGCCCACCTCGACATACAGCCGATGCGTGGCCCCCCGCCACTGGATCTCCCTCACGACACCGGCGAGCTGGTTGGGCCCCTGGCCCAGCCCCACCAGATGCGGCCGCACACACAACGTGGCCCGCGCCCCCGAAACCGCACCCCCCGTCTCGACCTTGACCGCGGCCCCCGCGAAGTCCACTCCCCCCGACCCCACGGTCACCGGCAACAAGTTCGCCCCGCCGACGAACGACGCCGTGAACTCGTCGGCAGGCGCCCGGTACAGCTCGGTCGGCGTCCCGCACGCCCGCAGCCTCGCCTTGTCCATCACCGCGATCCGGTCGGCGAGGGTGAGCGCCTCGACCTGGTCATGGGTGACGTAGAGGATCGAGACGTCGGGCAACTCGCGGTGCAGCCGGGCCAGTTCGGCGAGCATCCCGGAGCGCAGCTGCGCGTCGAGCGCGGACAGCGGCTCGTCGAGGAGCAGCACCTGCGGCCGGATGGCGAGCGCCCGCGCGATGGCGACCCGCTGCTGCTGACCGCCGGACAGCTCCCGCGGATACCGCCGCGCACAGGCCGCCATGCCGGTCATCTCCAGCGCCTCGGCGACCCGCTCGCGGACCTCGCTCCTCCCCACCCGGCGGGCCCTGAGCCCGAAGGCCACGTTGTCGGCGACCCGCATGTGCGGGAACAGCGCGTACTGCTGGACGACCATCCCGATCCCCCGCCGGTACGGCGGCAGGTCGGTGACGTCCCGGTCGCCGAGGAACACCCGCCCGGAGACGGGCCGTACGAACCCGGCGACCGCCCGCAGCGCGGTGGTCTTGCCGGAGCCGGACGGCCCGAGCAGGGCCATCACCTCGCCGGGCCCGACGGTGAGGTCGAGGGAGTCGAGGACGACGTTCCCGTCGTAGGCGACCGTGACGGAGTCGAAGCGGATGCCGCTGGTCATGCGAGCACTCCCGGCAACTGCGCGACCGAGTCCAGCACATGGGTCGCCCCGGCCGCCCGCAGCGCGTCCGCGTCGTGCGCCCCGGTCAGCACCCCGGCGACCAGGCCCGCGCCGGCGCGGACGCCGGTGAGCATGTCGTAGGAGGTGTCACCGACGACGGCGACCTGACGGACGCCGTCCGCGGCGGCCGTGCGCAGCAGCGCGGTGAGGACCATGTCGGGGTACGGCCGCCCCCGGCCCCCTGCGTCGGCGGGGCACAGGGTGAGCGGCACCAGGCCCTGCCAGCCGAGGGCGGCGAGGATCGCGTCCTGGGTGGCGCGGGCGAACCCGGTGGTGAGGACGACGGTACGGCCGTCCGACTGGAGCTTCTCGATGGTCTCGCGCGCGCCGGGCAGGGCGTGCACCCTGCCGCCGTCGACGAGTTCGGCGTACGCCGCCTCGAAGGCCCGGTTGGCCTCCTGGGCCTTGCTCTCGTCCCCGAACAGATGCCGGAAGACGGAGATCTTGGACTCGCCCATGGTGGCGCGGACGTGGTCGATCATCTGGTCGGGGTCCGCGCCCAGGTGGCGGGCCGCCGCCGTGAACGCCTGCTCGACGAGCCCGCCGTCCGCGACGGTCGTACCGGCCATGTCGAGCACGACGAGCCGGATGTCGTCGGTCATGGAGGTCATCTCTCTCACCAGCCCAGTTCGTTCGCGGTTGTCTCGGCTATCGCGGGCGAGCAGGTCATACCGCGCCCGCCCGGCCCGGTGACCAGCCACACCCCGTCCCCGACCTGCTGCCGGTGCACGACCCGGGTCGTGTCGGTGCACTGCGCGTACACCCCGGCCCAGCGGTGCCGGACGCGCGGCAGCGGCCGGCCGAGGAGGGACTCGACCACGCCGGTGAGGTGCTCGTAGGGCTCCTCGACGGTGTCGAAGGCGAAGGGGTGCTCGTACTCGTGGGTGTCGCCGATGGTCAGTCCGCCGTCGGCGCGCTGCACCATGAGCAGCTGCATCCGGTGTTCCCGTGCCGTGGGCTGCTGCGGCCGCTCGGCGTTGAGGGCGTCAAGGGCCGGGGAGGCGTACGCCGGGTAGTAGCGGAAGCTGTCGGCGTCCGCGACCGAGGTGGGGAGGGGTTCGCCCAGCGGGTCGGTCTGCATCATCTGGAGGCGGACCCGGCGCACGGGCAGGTCGGGTCCGGCCAGCTCACGGACCAGGCCGCCGAGCCAGGCGCCGGTGCACAGGACGACGACGTCGGCGTGGTGGACGTCGCCGTGGTCGTCGCGGACCGTCCCGGGGCCGGTCACCTCGCGGACCTCACGGCCCGGCAGGAAGGTGTAGTCCGGGGACTTCAGCAGCTCGGCGCGGAGGGCGAGCTGGGCGGTGCGGGGCTCGACGGCCGCGTCGCGCTCGCAGTAGAGGGCGGCGTCGAAGGCCCCGCGCAGGGCGGGGTTCAGGGCGCGGGCCTCGGCGGGCGTGAGCAGCTTGTGGCCGCGGGCGGCCGCGTCCTCACGGGCCACGGCGGCCTCGGCGACGGCGAGTTCGTACGCGCCCCGTACCGGGGTCAGCGACCCGTTGGCGCGGAAGCCGAGCGCCGGCACCCGGCCGCCGATCTCCTCCCACAGCTCCCGGGCCCGCAGGGCGGTTTCGAGCTCCTCTCCGCCCGCGCGCCCGCTCACCCAGATCTGCCCGAAGTTGCGCAGCGAGGCACCGCGGGCCTCGGCCTCGCGCTCGATCTGCACGACCTCGTGGCCGCGTTCCACTGCCTGCCAGGCGTGCATGGTGCCCACCACGCCTGCTCCAACGACTGTCACTCTCACGACCGCCACGCTCCTCGCGACTTGGGAACCGGAAGGGTCCGGCTGACAACGAGAGCGTGAACTGGTCATCACGTTTGGGCTAGACCCGTTATCTTTTCGTGATATCCAGAGGTGGTCGAAACCGGCATTTCTCCGGCGCCTCAGCCGCTTCAGCCGCGCAGATGGGCCGTGAACGAGAACCGGTCCCCCCGGTACAGCGACCGCACCCGCTCCAGCGGCCGCCCCTCGGTGTCCCGCGACACCCGGTGGATCAGCAGCATCGGCAGGGCCGGCGGGGTGCCGATGAGGAGGGCCTCGCGCGGGGTGGCCAGCACGGTCTCGATGCGCTCGTCGGCGTCCCCGAAGGCGATGCCCTTCTCGTGCAGATAGCCGTAGAAGGAGGAGTCGGGGTGGAAGTCGGTGTCGAGGTGCGGAACCCGGGCCACGGCGACATAGGTGCTCTCCAGGCCGACCCGCTCGTCGTCGGCGAGCAGCACCCGCTCCAGGTGCCAGACGGGCTCGCCGCGTTCGAGGCCGGTCTCGGTGGCGAGGGCGGCCGGACAGGGGAAGCGGTCGAGGGTGACCAGGCCACGGCCGGGGGTGCGCCCCTGCCGTCGTACGCCCTCGGTGTAGCTGGCGAGGGAGAGCGGCTGCTCCAGCTTGGGCCCGGCGACGACCGTGCCACGCCCCTGCCGGCGCAGCTTGCCCTCGAGGACCAGCTCGCGCAGCGCCTGCCGGACGGTCTCGCGGGCGACCCCGTACTCCTCCGAGAGATCGCGTTCGGTGGGGATGACACTGCCCTCCCCCAGATCGCCGACGAGATGATCGATCCGCGCCTTCACCGCGTAGTACTTCGGGATGCGGCCGTGCTCCGGGATGCCGGAGCGGACGGGGGCGCCGGGGGCCTGGTCGTTCGGGTAGTCCACGCAGGGATGGTCGCAGACGGCGCCTTCCACTTCCGAAACGGGTCTTCGGACATGCTCACCGTCGCCTGCGGGCCAGCAGGAACACGCTTCCTCCCACGGCGAGCAGGGCGACGGTGGCCGCGAGCAGCCCGTGGGCCACGCCGAGGCCGGTGCCGGCCAGTTCACGGGCGCGTTCCCCGGCCTCCTCGGCGAAGGTCAGGGCACCGCTCGGGGACGCGCTGGGGGTGCCCTCAGGGGTGGTGCCCTCAGGGGTGGCCCCCGGGCTTGCGTGGGGGCTGATGCCGGGGCTGGCGTCCGGGCTGCTGTCCGGGGAGGTCTGCGGACCGACCTCCGTACCGATGGAGGGCACGGCGGGGGCGACGCTCGCGGGCGGCGGTTCGCCGCCGATGCCGAAGCGGTAGTCGTTCGACTCCCCCACCCAGTCTCCGTCGTCGCCCCGCCGCTGCACGGCGGCCGCGTTGGCCGTGACCGCGTTCGGTACGGCGTCGGAGGCGACGGCGAGTCTGACCTTGACCGAGACGGTCGCCCCGGGCGCCACGGTGAGCCCCGGGAAGCCGTCCGCGTCGAACACGCCGACCAACTCGGACTCGTCGGTCTCCGTCAGCTTGACCGGGCGGGTGCGCGGGCCGTCGTAGAACTCCAGCTCGGTCTGGGACGGCTTGAGGACCCGTTTGTCGTCGACGAGGACGACGACCGGGTGGATGTCGGTGCAGGTGCGGCCGGTGGTGTTGGTGAGGTCGAGGTACCAGGTGCCGTAACCGCCGCCGGCCTGGTAGGACGAGGGGCCGTCGTGGATTCGGGTGCTGAGGGGGAAGCCCTGCTCGTCGGCGCCCGCGCAGGACGCGTCGGCGACGGCGGGAGCGGCGAGGGCGGCGGTCGCCGACGGCACGGGGGCGAGAACGGCGGCTGCGGCCACGCAGAGGGACAGGGTCGTGCTCAGTCGCATGATCATGTGATCATGCCGGGCAGTGCCGGGACCGCACCGGTGCCACTCCGCGAGAGCGCACCAACACCGCTCGATCAGCCCCCTGCCGTCAGCCGAACGCCGTCAGCCGCCTGCCCCTGCCGTCAGCCGTCCGCGCGGCCGAACAGCGGGGCGAGCAGCAGTTGGGCCGCGCCCTCCGCGACCCGCCGGTCACTGCCGGGGGCGAGCCGGACCGGGACGGTCGTACCGAGGCTGCCCTCCCGCCGGGCACGGGCGTCGAGGACGGCGGCGACCCCGCGGACGAAGGTGTCCGGGGCGGCCGCGATCGTACGGCCGCCGAGCAGCACGAGGTCGATGTCGAGCAGCGCGGCCAGGTTCGCGGCCCCGGCGCCCAGGACCCGCGCCGCCTCACCCGGGTCCGCGCGGCCCACCGCCGCCAGGCACAGCGCCTCGATACAGCCCCGGTTGCCGCAGTGACACGGGGGGCCGTCCAGCTGGATGACCTGGTGCCCGAACTCTCCCGCCCCGGTCCGCGCCCCCCGGTGCACGCTGTCGCCGATCACCAGTCCGGCGCCGAGCCCGGTACCGAGGTGCAGATAGGCGAAGGAGCCGCTCTCGCCGCCGACGGCGAGTCCGAGGGCGGCCGCGTTGCTGTCCTTGTCGACGACGACCGGCACCCCGAGCCGCTCCGCGAGCGCGTCCCGCAGCGGAAAGCCGTCCCATTCGGGGAACCCGGTGACCCGGTGCAGCACACCGTGGATGTGGTCGAGCGGCCCGGGCGCCGCGACCCCGACCCCGAGGACCTCTTCGGGCACCTCCTCGCGCAGCTCGCCGACCAGCTCGGCGGCCGCGCCCAGTACGGCCGCCGCCCCCGCCCCCAGGTCCAGCTCGCCGTGCCGTTCGCCGACGACCGTGCCGTCGAGATCGACCAGCACGGCACGCAGCTCGTCCCGGTCGAGCTGCAGTCCCACCGCGTGCCCGGCCTCCGGCACCAGCCGCAGTACGGTGGCCGGCTTGCCCCCGGTGGAGGCGCGCCGCCCGGCCTCTGCCGCGAGGCCCTCCTCGCGCAGCCGGGCGGTGATCTTGCTGACCGCCTGCGGGGTGAGCCCGGTCCGGTCGGCCAGTTCGAGCCGGCTGATGCCGTCCGCCCCCGCCGTGCGCAGCAGATCCAGCACCAGCGCGGTGTTGTGACTGCGCACGGCGAGCAGATTGGCGCCGGCCGTGCCCGGTCCGCTCTTCGTCCTGTTCACGCCACCCATTCTCCCTCCCACTTGCACTTTGGCAACAGCGTTGCGAAAGTGGGAAGCATGACAGCTGCCACTCACCTCCGCGTCGGCCTCATCGGCTACGGCCTCGCCGGATCCGTCTTCCACGCCCCCCTGATAGCCGCCACCGAGGGTCTCGCCCTGGACACGGTGGTCACCTCGAACCCCGAGCGGCAGGCGCAGGCGAAGGCCGAGTTCCCCGAGGTCCGGACCGTCGCCGCCCCCGACGAGCTGTTCGACCGGGCCGACGGCCTGGACCTGGTCGTCATCGCCTCCCCGAACAGGACGCATGTCCCGCTGGCGACGACCGCGCTCAAGGCGGGCCTGCCCGTCGTGGTCGACAAGCCGGTGGCCGGCACCGCGGCCGAGGCGCGCGAGCTGGCCGCCCTCGCCGAGGAGCGCGGTCTGCTGCTCTCGGTCTTCCAGAACCGCCGCTGGGACAACGACTTCCTCACCCTCCGCAAGCTCCTCGAGGAGGGCGAACTCGGCGACGCCTGGCGGTTCGAGTCCCGCTTCGAACGCTGGCGGCCGCAGCCCAAGGGCGGCTGGCGCGAGTCCGGTGACCCGGCAGAGATCGGAGGTCTCCTCTACGACCTCGGCAGCCATCTCGTCGACCAGGCCCTGGTCCTCTTCGGCCCGGCCACCGGGGTGTACGCCGAGTCGGTGATCCGCCGGACCGGCGCCGAGACCGACGACGACACCTTCATCGCCGTCACCCACGCCAACGGCGTCCGCTCCCACCTCTACGCCTCGGCGACGGCGGCCCAACTCGGCCCGCGTTTCCGGGTGCTGGGCTCGAAGACGGGTTACGTCAAGTACGGCCTGGACCCGCAGGAGGCGGCACTGCGCGAGGGCAAGCGCCCGGGCCCCGGATGGGGCGTCGAGCCGGAGTCCCTGTACGGCAGGATCGGCGCCGGGGAGTCCCCGGTGACCGGCGGCGGCCGTGCCGTCCCGACCCTGCCCGGCGACTACCCCGCGTACTACGCGGCCGTGGCCGAGGCCCTGCGGGGCGAGGGCCCCAACCCGGTGACCGCGCTGGAGGCGGCCGCCGCCCTGGACGTACTGGAAGCAGCCCGCCGCTCGGCGGGAGACAAGGTGACGGTGACCCTCTGATGCACCACCCGCAGATCACCCCCAGGTCCACCCCTGAACTCACCCCGTCGGTGGAGGAGTTGGAGAAGCAGGAACGCCTCCTGGTCTTCCGCCGGTTCACCCACGACGACGCGTGGGCCCTCGGCTCCCTGCTGGTGGAGATGGCACGGGAACGCCAGGCCCCGGTAGCCATCGACATCCACCGCGCCGGCCAGCAGCTCTTCCACGCGGCCCTGCCCGGCTCGACCCCGGACAACGACGCCTGGATCACCCGCAAGCGCCGGGTGGTGGAGCGCTACGGCTCCGCGTCCTACCTGGTGGGAGCCCGCTTCCGGGCAAAGGGCACGACGTTCGAGGAGTCCTCCCGCCTGGACCCGGACGCCTACGCGGCACACGGGGGTTCCTTCCCGATCACGGTGGAGAACGTGGGCGTGATCGGCTCGGTGACGGTGTCGGGCCTGCCACAGCTCCAGGACCACCGCTTGGTGGTGGATGCGCTGGAAGAATTCCTGAAGCCGTAACGCCCCTTCAGGAGCGCCGTACGAGGGCGAGCACCCCGTCGCGCAGGGCGTCGACGGCCGCCGGGACGGGCGCCTCGACGTTCAGCCGCAGCAGGGGCTCGGTGTTCGACGGCCGCAGGTTGAACCAGCGGCCGTCGCTCAGGTCCACCGTCAGCCCGTCCAGCCGGTCGGTGGTGACCCCTTCCCCGCGGTAGGCGGCTTCGACCCGGTCGAGGGTGCCGGGCACGTCGGCGACCACGGAGTTGATCTCACCGGAGGCCGCGTAGCGGGAGTAGCCGGCGACGAGCTCGGACAGCGGGCGGCCCTGCTCGCCGAGGGCGGCCAGCACGTGCAGGGCGGTGAGCATCCCGGTGTCGGCACGCCAGAAGTCCCGGAAGTAGTAGTGGCCGGAGTGCTCGCCGCCGAAGACCGCGTCGTGCTCGGCCATCGCGGCCTTCATGAACGAGTGGCCGACCCGGGAGCGGACCGGCGTGCCGCCGAGCTCACGGATGATCTCGACGGCGGCCGCGGAGGTGATCACGTTGTGCACGACGGCCGAGCCGGGGTGACGGGCCAGCTCGCGGGCGGCGACCAGGCCGACGACGGCCGAGGGGGACACCGCCTCGCCGCGCTCGTCGACGAAGAAGCACCGGTCGGCGTCGCCGTCGAAGGCGAGGCCGATGTCGGCGCCGACGGCGCGGACCCGGGCCTGCAGGTCGACGAGGTTCTTCGGGTCCAGGGGATTGGCCTCGTGGTGGGGGAAGCTGCCGTCGAGTTCGAAGTACAGGGCGTCGACGTCGACGGGCAGGCCGTCGAGGACGGCCGGGACGGTGTGGCCGGCCATGCCGTTGCCAGCGTCCACGACCGCGGTCAGGCGGCGGTTGCCCTTGAGGGGGACGAGGGCGTTGAGGTGGGCGGCGTAGTCGCCGAGCAGGTTCCGGGAGGTGGTGGTGCCGGGGCGGGCCGCAGGCGCCGGAATGTCGCCGGCCTCCAGCCAGGACCGGATCCGCCCCAGCCCGGAGCTCTCGCCGATGGGCGCCGCTCCGGCACGGCACAGCTTGATGCCGTTGTCCTTGGCCGGGTTGTGGCTGGCGGTGATCATCGCACCGGGCAGGTCGAGGCTGCCGGAGGCGTAGTACAGGTAGTCGGTCGAGCCGAGCCCGGCGTCGACGACGTCCGCCCCCACCGTGTTCGCGCCCGCGGCGAACGCGGCGGCCAGCTCCGGGCTGCTGTCGCGCATGTCGCGGGCGACCACGATCCGCGGTGCGCCGGTGAGCCGGACGAAGAGGGCGCCGGTCCTGCGGGCGAGGTCGGAGTTCAGCTGTGCGGGGACCTCGCCACGGATGTCGTAGGCCTTGACCAGGTGGGAGTAGTCGGGCACGGGAAAGCCTTTCGTTGTCGGGGCGGTCCGGGACGGTCCGTCGGGGCGGCTAGGCGGTGACCGTCCGGACCCAGCCGAACCCCGTGATCTCCTTCGTCGCCGTCTTCAGGTCCTTGGCGTTGTCCACGCCGCGCCAGTACCCGTTGATCCGGTACGCCGACAGCCGGTCCTCCCGCGCCAGCTCGGGGAACGTGGTGTCCTCGTGGTCGCCCAGGTCCGGCAGGAGCGCGGTGACCTCCGGCTCGAACAGATACACCCCCGCGTTGATCCAGTGCGGCAGCACCGGTGCCTCGGTGAAGCTCGTCACCCGGTCGGAGTGGGCCATCTCCACGATCCCGTACGGCGACTTGAGCGGCGTCACCGCCAGCGTGGCGAGCGCGTTCCGCTCGACGTGGGCCCGCGCCAGGTCGCGCAGCGAGAAGCGGGTGAGGATGTCGCCGTTGAGGCCGGCCCACCGCTCCGCGGGGAACGGGAGGCGGGTGGCGGCGTACTTCAGGCCGCCGCCACGGCCGAGCGGCTCGTCCTCGACGACGACCCGTACGTGCAGCGGAAGCCGGTTGGCGGCCACGTACTCGCGCAGCACGTCGGCCTTGTAGCCGCAGGAGATGACCACCTCCTCGATGCCCTCGGCCGCCAGCCAGTGCGCCTGGTGCTCGAAGATGGGCCGTCCGGCCACCTCCACCAGGGCCTTGGGGATGTGGTCGGTGTAGGGGCGCAGTCTGCTGGCCTGCCCTCCGGCGAGGATGACGGCCTGTCGGACATGCGCTCCGCCCCAGCCGGTGATGGCGAGAGCCGTGTCATGGGTGATGGTCATGGGTGGGGTCCCTCCTAGGACGGGATGTTCAGACGCCTGGCAGCGGGTCGATCGGCCGGTCGGCCACGGCGAACGCCGCGAAGTCGGCGTACTGGGAACGCGGCGTCGCCCATGTCGGGTCGCTGCCGCCGAAAAAGGTCGAGAAGAGCACTCCGTCGATGCCGAGCCGATCGGTGGTACGGAACTCCAGCCCGCCCCGGCTCAGCACCTGCCGCCCGTCGACGTGGACGGTCACGTTTCCGTCGAAGTGGCCCGGCTTGTTGAGGCGTACGGCCTGTTCGACGCAGACCCAGCGGCCGAGCGGCCAGTCCCAGGAGCCACGACCGAGCGAGGTGCCGTGGGCGACCGACGTCGGCAGATACGCGTAGACCTCGGCGGCGCCGTGTGCGCGCCACATGTAGCGGGTGGACAGCCCGTTCGCCCCGTCGGGGATACGACGGCCGCTCGTCACCGTCCCGCCGTACAGGCCGGGCAGCTTGCCACCCTTGACGAAGTCGAAGTACTCCGGGAACCGCACGTAGTAACGAAGGTGGAGGAGGTCCACGGGGCCGTCCGCCAGTTTCAGGTAGATCTGGGCTCCGCCCTCGGGCCGGCCGTACTGTCGCGCCACGGCCGGGCTGGCCGAGCGTGCCGGGTAGTGGACCCGCAGCAGCCGGCCCAGCGCGGGGTGGTGTCCCGGCAGCAGCCCGGCGCGGGAGAGGCCGAACGAGCCGGCCTGGCGTGCCGTGAGCCGGGGGCCGAAGAACCCGGCCACGGCGGACGGGTCCGCGCTCAACGGGGTGGCCGAGCCGGTGGAGCGGCCCGGGGATCCGGACGTGCCGTCCCCCGGGCCGCCGAAGGAGCAGGCGGCGACCCCCGTACCGATCACGGTGGCCCCCGAGGCCGTGATGAACTGCCGTCTGCGCACTGCCGCCGCTCCCGTCTGCCGGTGTGCCGAACCGTCGATCCGTGCGTCAGGCCGTCTCAAGGCCCGCTAACTCGCGCTGACGAACCGGTAGTCCACCTCCTGTGCCGTGCTCGGCACCGTGTGCAGGGTGAGGGTGCCGTCGGCGGCGGCCGTGCCGCTCGCGAGTGTGGTGGCGCCCACGGTCAGCGCGTACCTGGCGCCCGGCGTCAGCCCGACGGCGGTGAAGGCGAGGTCGGTGCCGGCGGTGCCGGGTGCGACCAGCACCTCGTACGCCCCCGCGCCGGTGGGCACGCGGCCCGTGGCGGTGCCGCTCGCGGGGATCACCGCGACGGACTGCGGGGTGACGGTCACCTGGGAGGTGCCGACCGTCGCCGCGGTCAGTGTCGCCGTGCTGCCGGCTCCGGCGGAGCCGAGCGCGGTGGTGACGGCCGGGTAGCCGCTCGCCTTGTAGACGGTGCCGGTCGAGCCGGTGAACGACGCCGAACTCACGGAGTCCACCGCCACCTTCGTGGCCTGCTTGATGTCCTTGAACGTGATGCTGCCCGGTGTGGTCGAGTCGCCCTTCACCGAGTACGTCAGCGAGGTGGGGACGGTGTTGCCGGAGAACACGGTCCCCGTGCTCCACTGCGTGAGCACACCGGAGGAGAACGTGCCGCTGAAGGTGTTGCCGGAGAAGACCGTCCCGTCGGTCTGGTTCAGCTTCACCGCGTTACTGCCCGCCGTGTCGAAGGTGTTGCCCGTGAAGACGAGGTCGCTCGGACGGCCGGAGCTGTTGGTGTAGGCGGGGATGTCCGAGCCCTGGTAGGTGAAGAGCGCGTACTGGCTGCTGTTCGTCACCGTGTTGGCCGTCGTGGTGATGCCCGTGGAGCCGACGCTGTAGCGCAGCCCGTACTCCGCGCCGGTGACCGTGTTGTCGCGGATGGTGTCGCCGCTGCTGTCGAAGACCGCGATGCCGGCGCCGTTGGGCTGGTCGTGGACGTAGTTGTGCTCGATGACGCTGTCGGTGACCCCGCGGTGGATCATGATGCCGTGGACCTGGTTGTCCGACGGGTCGTCGTCACCGACCGGAACGTACGGCGGAATGCCGTTGTGGTCGACCTCGTTGTACGCGATCTCCAGGTGGTCGCACCGCTGCGAGCAGATGATCCCGTGGTCGCCGTTGTCGTGCGAATGATTGTGCGTGATTGTCAGGTAGTCGGAGTCGTCGTGCGGGTCGAGCCCGTACATGACGTTGTGGTCGTACTCGTTGCCGGTGAAGGTCATGCCGTACGCGTCGAACGTGTACGTGCCCATGAAGTTGTTGTGGAACCGGCTGCCCGTCTCCGAGCCGTAGACGTTCAGCGCCGCGCACACGTCGAGGTGGGTGGAGTCGCAGCCGCGGCCCTTGTACGACACGCCGTAGCTCTCGGCGTCGTGGGAGCCGAGGTAGCCGATGTCGCTGTCCTTGACGTCCATCCGCGACTCGCGTGGCGTGCCGTCGGTGTCCAGGTAGGAGATGGCCCTGATGAAAGCGCGCGCCCGGGAACCGGACGGGGCGTTCGCGGGCAGGTACGGGTCCGTGTCCGGGGCGCCGGTGGCGTCGTCCCACGAGGTGATGTGGACGGTGTCGATGTCGATGTCACCGTACTGCGCGGTGATGGCGCTGACGTGGGTGGCGACGTTGTCGGACAGGCTGCGCAGCCGCAGGGTGTCGACGTCGCCGCCGGCCGATGTGCCGTGCAGTTCGAGGGTGGCGCCGTTCTGGACGACCAGGTCGGCGCTCAGTTCCCAGGTGCTGGTGCCGGGGTCCGTCTCCGTCAGGGGGGCGGCCGGGCACAGGGCGTGGATGTCGGACAGGCTCGCGGTGCCGGAGGTCAGGTAGAGGGTGTTGGTGCTGCCGGCATAGCGGACCTGACCCGAGCACGAGACGGCCTCGGCCGGTGCCGAGAACAGCACCACCGGGCCGGTCAGCAGTCCGAGGACGGTGAGGGCGACGCCGAGGCGGCGGGCGGAGCGGCCCGCGGGGGCGACGCTCCTGGCCGACCGGGAGAGAGGGGCGGGCGAGAGGCCCGTGCGAGGCGGGTCGGCCGGGGCGGTCGCGCCCGGTCTGAGTGGTTGGTCGTTCATACGAGACTCCTGACATGTCCTCCGCCGTTCGGCACTGAACCGCGGAGGCGCTGTTTGCGATGAGGACGGGCGGGGGCGGGGCCCGTTCCGGGGAGTCCTCCGGCCGTCCGGTGGTGCGCGCCGTATCCGATTGGGTGGTGCGATTGCCGGCCGGGAGCGGGCCGGTACCTCAGCTGCCCGCCGAGGAAGAGCCGGGCGGGGCCGGGCGGGTCTGCGTCGGCGGGCGCGGCAGGAGCTTCGGCGGTTCGGGGGCGGGCGGGTGGCCCGGCGACCCGTGCCTCCCCGCCCCCGGGGCGGGCCGCCCCCGGGTCACGCGGTGTTGCGCACGTGGGCCGCAACCCGGGGCCGCGGTGTCCTGCGGTGGCGGACCTGGTGGATGGTCTGGAACAGAACGGCGAGGGTGAGGGCGACCAGCGCCGCGAACCCGAGCCAGGGGAACGGCGGCAGGGTCACCTCCGTGTGCCCGAGCCGCTTGATCGTGCCCTTCCCGGACAGGGCGGTGGGGGCCCTCACCCGCGAGTCCGTGATGCTGATCCACGCACCCGCGTCCGCCTCGATTCCCTTGCGCTCGGCGAGAATGTCCAGGCCCTCGGCGGCGGCGTGCACGCCGGTGGCCAGGTGCATTCCGCGCCGGGCATCGCTGACGGTCAGCTTCTCCAGCCGGGCGGAGGCGCCGAGGTCGACGGCCGTGAGGGCGCCGCTGACCGACCCCCCGCTGACCGTCAACCCCGTGGACGCCGAGGCCAGGCCCTTGCGGGAAACGCCGCTGATCCGGACGCCGGTCAGGACGACGCCTCTGGTGGCGTCGGAGGCGGTGACTCCGGCCCGGCCGCCGTGGACGACGACGGAGTTCAACGCGGCACCGCTCGCGTGCCCGTAGATCTTGACGCCGGTGCCGGCGCCGCTGACGGTGGTGCCGTCCACCCGGACGTCGGGCCCGCCGATCGCTATGCCCCGGTCGAAGCCGCTGATCGTGCCACCGGTGACGGTGGCACCGGCGATGTCCGCGGCGAGCGCCACCCCGGCGCCGTCCGCGCCGCCGGTGAGCCGGGCATCGCGTACGGTCACGCGGGCGCCCTGGCCGGAGACGCTGATCGCGGAGGACGCGCCGTCCACCACGGTTTTGTCGAGGGCGCAGGAGACGCAGGAGATCAGCCGGACACCGCCGCCGGCGTCGTGGTGCGATGCGGTTGCCGTGAGCGTCAGGCCGTGCTGGCCGGTGGCTTTGATACCGGTACCGTGGCTGTCACTGGTGGTGACGCCGGACAGACTGCGGCGGTCGGTGCCGCCGACCGTCACACCGTTGCCGCCGCTGCCCTCGACGGTCAGCCCGCGCACGGTGGTGCCCCGGTCGCCGTCCAGTACGACGCCGTCCTGGACGGCACCCTTGACGGTGACCTTGTCGAGTTGCACGCCGGTCGACCCGGTCAGTCGCAGGCCGGTGCGGTCGCCCTGGAACGTGGAACCGGTGGCGGATCCGGTGGCGGCCCGCCCCCAGGTGACCCCGGACTCCCGGGCCGGGGCGTCGGCGCCGCGGCCGAGGCCGGTCACTTCCGCGTCGTCGATCGTCATGCGACCCCCCGCACCCATGGCGAGGTACGGGCGTCCGGCCAGGTCCGCGGGGGCCGGGGCGGGCCCGTCCGCGGCCGCGGAGGCCAGGGTGACACCGTCGATGTCGAGGGTGGCCCGGCTGCCGCGGATCCAGGTGCCGGACGCGGCGGTCTTCCCGGCGGTCATCAGCACGGTGGGCGTGCGGCGGCCCATCTGCAGGGTGGTGCCGGGAGCGAGCAGCACGGCCGTGTTGATCCGCACGGTCTTGGACCGGCCCGCCTTCACCGGTGCGTAACCGATCCACTCCCCGCCCGCGTTGGCGGCCAGCCAGCTCAGCGGGAGCGGTCCGTACTGCGGGTACAGGCGTTTCACCACGGAGCCGTGACTGACCAGGGCGACGGTGCCGGGCCTGATCACCATGAGCCGGTCCGGGCGTCCGCTGCGCTGCCAGGCGGCGACGTCCGGGTCGCCCCCGGTGCCGCCTGCGGCGTGGGCGGCAGGCGCGACGGCGGCCAGCAGGGCGGCCGCGGCGAGGGCGGCGCGTGCGACGCGGGTGGCGTGTCTCATGCCGTGGCCTCCGCTCCGGCGGGCTGGGCGGTCCTGACGACGACGCCGTTCTCCACCGAGACCTGCCTGGTCAGCCAGCGCTGCTTGCGAATGGTGGCGAGCGCGCAGAGCTTGACGACCGCCATCATGAACGAGATCAGGACGAAGCCGGGCACCAGGAAGAACGACGAGGGCTTGCGCACCAGGTGCGGCAGGATCTTCATCGACCGGCTCACCCACCACCAGCCGGCCAGGCAGGCGACGAAGAACCAGTCGTGCCGGATGATCGCCCAGGTCATGAAGAAGGGCGAGAACAGCAGGGTGAAGCTGCTGACCCCCTTGTCGATCATGGTGTAGGCGAGGAAGGGGTGCCGCCAGACCCAGCGGCGTGACAGCGCCCTCAGGTCGGAGCGCCAGGTGTTGCGGGCCCAGCGGAGCCGCTGCTTGAGGAAGATCCGCAGCGTGCCGGGGAAGGTCGACCAGACGCGGGCGGAGCGCTGCATGTAGGTGAGGTGGCCGCGCTCCAGAATCAGAGTGGTCAGCCGCTTGTCGTCGCCCGACATGCAGGGGACGCCCAAGAACGTCTCCGCCATGAAGTCGTCGGATATCTCCAGCAGCAGTTCGCGCCGGTAGACGGCGGTGCGTCCGGACAGGCACGAGACGGCGCGGCCCATGACGGTCTGCGCCGCGTTCTCGTCGAAGTACCGGTAGTCCAGGTACATGTCGTTGACCCGCTGCAGGAACCCCTTGGGGTTGTACACGTTCTGCCGGGTCCCCACCCCGCCGATCCTGGGGTCGGCGAAGGGCTTGCAGACTTCCCGGGCGACGTTGTCCGCCCAGATGGTGTCCGAGTCGACCAGCGCCACCAGGTCGGCGGAGCATGCCTCCCACCCCTTGCGCAGGGCGTCGCGTTTGCCGGGCACGTCGGTGACGACGACGGTCACGGGATAGCGCGCCGCGATGTCCTGACAGGCCTTGTCGGTGACGTCGATGACCAGGACGACCTCGGCCACCTCGTTCGCCAGCCACGACTCGATCGCGTGGGCGAAGATCTCCGGATCCTCCTGGTACACCGGCACGACGATGCCGAGCGGGAGGAAGTGGTCGTTCTTCACGGGCTGGTAGAGAGCCGCGGGTGCCCGCCGCACGAGCCAGCAGGCCCAGCGGACCAGGCCGAGTATGCCCAACGGCAGGTAGACGAGGTAGTACCGGAAGTCCAGCAGGGTGGTGTCGAAGAGTCCGCTCATGGGCCTGTTCTCGTTGGGTCCACAGGTGTCTGACAGCCTCCGCCGTCGCGCCGGCCGTGCGGCGCGGCAGCGGAGAGAGATGCCCGGCGGCCGGGATCCGGCCCGGACCGGCCGGCCGACGGGGTGGGCCGGCGCGGAACCGTGTCGGGCTGCGCCGGCCGCCGGGCCTAGGCGGTCAGGGCCTCGGTCTCCAGTTCGGCCACCTCGGCGAGCTTGTCGTTCACGGTGACGACCGCTTTGAGCAGCGGCATGTCGACGCCGATCGACGCGGCGAGGCCGAGGAACCCCTGGGTGTCCTTCGGCAGGCAGACACCGCCGTACGGGGCGCCGCCCCGGATGCCGTAGTACGGGTTGTACGAGGCCTCCGCCGAGCGGGCCACGGTCTGGGCGATCGGGTCGAGGTCCAGACCGAGGTGCTGACCCACCAGCCACATCTCGTTCCAGAAGCTGATCTTCGTGGCGTTGTAGATGTTGTGGGCGCACTTGACGAACTCGGCCTCGGCGGGGTTCGAGAAGACGCGTGTCTCACCGCCGAAGGGCGCCAGCAACTCGGCCAGTCGCTCCCGGGTGCGTATGCTGCGCGAGGCGATGACGGTCATCCACGGGTGGCGGAAGTCCTCGACCGCGGTGGCCGCGCGGAGGAACTCCGGGTTACTGGCGAGCGAGAAGCCCTCGCCGGCGGTTTTCCCCGAGTGCTTCTCCAGCAGCGGCTGCACAAGGCCCTCGGCCGTACCCGGCGGGACCGTGGAGCGGACCACGACGATGTGCGTACCCGCGGCGTCGGCCAGCGCGTCGCCCACGGAGGCGGTGCCCGCCTCGAACGCGGACAGGTCGTAGCGGTGGCCGACGTTGGGCGTGGGCAGCGTGAGGAAGACGAACGCGTCCGGCTCGGCGCTGAGGTCGAGTTCGGCACGCGCGTCCAGCCCCTGGGAGCGCAGGTAGTCCAGGCGCTGCGGCGCCACGTCGATGAAGGTCACCTGGTGGCCGGCGTGGAGAAACCCCTTGCCAGTGGCTGTTCCGACGACTCCGGAACCGACGATGAAGATCCTGGCCATTTGAATCACTCTCCTGTTCGGATTCGGGTGCCTGCGGGCACGCCGAACACGGAAGCGGAATGCAGAGATTCGGCGACAGGGAAGGGAAAACACCATCCCGCGCGAAATACGGTGAAGAACAGCGCCGGCCGCGCGGCGAGCGCGATTGACGGTGAATTCACCGAAACGTTTCGGCATCGACACGCCTCCCCAGGCGTGCGGCCGGTGATGCGACGCCGCGAGACGGCGCCGCCGATGCCCCCCAAACCCCCTGTCAGTACTACGTCGAGCGACGAGACGCCCCCCTTGGTGCCCGTCGCTCGAATTCAGACAGTACGAAGTTATACACGGGATCTACACATCTGTGAGAGCGCGGCTGTTAATTGCCTGTGTCGGAAAAGTAAAGGCCATCCTCGTGCGAGCGCTCCGACGCATGCCGGATTCCACTTGACCGCCCACATCCCGACGACGATGAAAACGCTCTCATAGCGAACAGAAACATCGACAGGACAGCGCGCGATTACATGGCCTATACACATCTACGCACGGCCTTCACATCCGAGACCGCCCACGAGCGGCCCTCCGCCGACTCCGGACCGGCTGGTCAACCGAGGCGAGGAGGCCGACAGGGGCGCGCTTCGGCAGCGTCGGGCGGCCGGCGCGAGTGCGTTCAGCCATGCCGGGGCGGGGCGACGCCTCTTTGCAGACGAGGAACACCGCATGGCCGGGACGTCGTCGGCGACCGCATGCCGCCGCGGACCTGTCCTCAGTGGGCCACGCCGCCCGAGAGCGGTCCGTGGCGCACGTTCATGAACGGGACATGGCCGGTGGTCCACCGCCGTGCGCCCTCGACGGCCCGCATAGACGAGGCGGACAGCGGCGAGGTGAACAGCGCCTTGGACGGCCTCGACGCCGCCGGCTGTGCCGGTTCACCGGCGCTGGACTCTCCTTGTGTGAACCGGCCACCCCTGTATCGGGCGAGGGTGAGCTTTCAGGCGTCTTTGAACTCCTGCCGCTGCCGACCGAGCCCACCGATCTCCAGCTCCACCACATCCCCGGCCCGCAGGAACGGCTTCGGCTCGGGCGCTCCCAGCGCAACTCCCGCCGGAGTCCCGGTGTTGATGACATCACCCGGGTACAGCACCATGAACTGGCTGACGTACCGCACCACTTCGGCCACCGAGAAGATCTGCTCGGCCGTGGTCCCGTCCTGCTTCAGCTCGCCGTTCACCCAGAGCTTCAGCGACAGGTCCTGCGGGTCGCCGACCTCGTCGGCCGTCACCAGCCACGGCCCGAGCGGGTTGAACGTCTCGCAGTTCTTCCCTTTGTCCCAGGTGCCGCCCCGCTCGATCTGGAACTCCCGCTCGGACACGTCGTGCGCGACCGCGTACCCGGCGACGTAGGCCAGCGGGTCCTCGTCGTCGGCCACATAACGGGCCGTACGCCCGATGACCACCGCCAGCTCCACCTCCCAGTCGGTCTTCACCGACCCGCGCGGCACCAGCACGGTGTCGTTCGGCCCCACGACCGTGTCCGCGGCCTTGAAGAAGACGACCGGCTCGGCCGGCGGCTCGGCCCCCGTCTCGCGGGCGTGGTCGTGGTAGTTGAGCCCGATGCACACGACCTTCCCGATCCGCCCCAGCGGCGGCCCGATCCGCAGCCCGGTCGCGTCGAGCGCGGGCAGCTCCCCCGCCTCGGCGGCGGCCCGGACCCGCCCGAGCGCCGCGGCGTCGGCGAGCAGCGCCCCGTCGATGTCGTCGACGATCCCCGTCAGGTCCCGCAGGACACCCTCGGCGTCGAGCAGCGCGGGCCGCTCCGCCCCCGCCGTACCGACTCGCAGCAGCTTCATGGTCGTCACCATCTCCCTCGACAGCAGTCGCCCGACCGATGGGTGCAGCCATCGGAGGACTGGTCGATCCTCCAAGATGAACGTGCAGCGGGCAAGAGCCTGTTCATGTACTGGACCGTAGGCAGCCGCTCACACGTGATCCGTCTCCAGCGGCTCCAGGAGCCTCTTGGGCTTGAGGAGCGCCCTGCTGACCGGGTCCGCCGGGTCGGGGTCGAGTCCCGGCCCCGGTGTGATGAGAACGTCCGCGACGGGCACGGCGGTTCCGCAGGCGGGACATTCGCCGTACGAACCGAGTTCGGTCCCGCACTCCACGTGCCGGAAGTAGCGCAGCCGACGGTCCATGAGGTGCTCGCGCCCCCAGACGGCGAGGGAGCGCAGGACGGGCCAGAGCTCCGTGCCGCGCTCGGTGATGACGTACTCGTCCCGCGGCGGCGACTCCTGGTACCGGCGCTTCTCCAGGATCCCCTGCTCGGTGAGCGTCTTCAGGCGGGCCGACAGGACGGCGCGCGGGATGCCGAGATGGACGAGGAAGTCGTTGTAGCGCCGGATGCCGTAGAGCGCGTCGCGGACGACGAGCAGCGTCCAGCGCTCGCCGACGACCTCCAGCGCGCTGGCGATCGAGCACTCCTGCGTCGCGTACTCCTTGCCCAGTGCCATGGGGACCACCTTAGTCAGTTTCCCTACCGTGGGTTCAATGAACGAACCAACGGTGTTACGGTACTCCCATGAGTAGGTTCAATGAAAGAACCATCAAGCGTGCGAGCCCCGCACCCGCTCCGGACCTCGACCCCGCAGGCACTCCCGCCGGCACCTCCGCCGACGCCCAGGCCCGGAGCGGCCGTCCCACCCTGGCCCTCACCAGCGCCGCGACCGCCGTGGCCCTGATGACATACACCGCTCCGATGGTCACGCTCCCGGACACGGCCGCCGCCCTGCACACCCCCCTGTCCGCACAGGCCTGGCTGCTGAACGGCACCCCGCTCGGCCTCGCCGCCCTCCTCCTGGTGGCGGGCAGCCTGGCCGACGACTACGGCCGCCGCCGTATCTTCGTCGCCGGCACCCTCGCCCTCGGCCTGACCACCGCCCTCGGCGGCCTCACGACCACCACCTGGGCGTTCACCCTCGCCCGGGTGGCGCAGGGCGCGGCGAGCGCGGCGATCCTGGCGAGCAGCCTGGGCCTGCTGGTGGCCGCGTTCCCCAGCCCGCGCGGCCGGCTGCACGCGACGGGAGTGTGGGGCGCGTTCGTGAGCGGCGGCATCGCGCTCGGCCCGCTGGTCGCCGGGGCGATGCCCAACTGGCGGGTCGCCTACGCCGTGCTGGGCGCGGCCGCGCTGGTGGTGGGGGGACTGTCCTTCCGAGCACTGACCGAGTCCCGCTCACCGCGAGGCGGCCGCCCGGACGTGGCCGGAGCCTTGACCTTCGGCCTGGCCCTGGTGGCGCTGGTGGCGGCCCTGACCCTGGGCCGGGACGGCTGGCTGCGGGCACCGGTGGGCCTGCTGCTGGCGGCGACGGTGGTCCTGCTGGCGGTCTTCACTCTCATCGAGCGCCGCTTCTCGTCGACCCCGATGATCGACCTGTCCCTCCTCCGCAGCCCCCGCTTCCTGGCCTCCTCCGCCGGCGGCCTGTTCACGGGTCTGACGGTGATAGGCCTGTTCAGCTATCTGCCGGCGCTGCTCCAGCGGACGCTGGGGATGTCCGCGATGGACACGGCGTGGTTGATCCTGCTCTGGTCCGGCCTGTCCTTCACGGTGGCGCTCCAGGCGAAGCGCCTGGCGGGCCGGGTGTCACCACGTTGGCAACTGGCCGTCGGCTTCCTGCTGCACGCGGGCGGCGCACTGGCGATGCTGGGCGCGCTGGACGCGGGCTCGTGGCCGAGACTGCTGCCGGGCCTGGCCCTCGGCGGGGTGGGCAGCGGCCTCCTGAACGCCGCGCTCCCGCTCCTTGCGGTGGAGTCGGTCCCGCCCGCCCGGGCGGCGATGGGCTCGGGCGCCCAGCAGACGTTCCGCTACATCGGCTCCTGCGCGGGCGTGGCCCTGACCATCGCCCTGGCCACGTCGTCCGGCGCCGGCCTGACCCACGGCGCGGACGTGGCGATGGTGGTGTCGGCGGGGGTGGCGGCACTGGGGGCGCTGAGCGTGGTGGTGCTGCGGGAGCGGGCGTGAGGACCGCCGCGGGCCGACGGCTCGACGCCACCTGGCGAGCGGCTCGGGAGTGGGCGTGAAGGGCGCGGCACGACAGGCGATGCAGCCGCCGCAGAACCGTCAGCCAGGTGTCGCCGTGGTCCTCCCCGAAGATTCCGACAGCCGCGACCCACTGCCTTGTCGAGCAGGAAGCCATCGAGATCGTCGGCGAACGACCGAAGACCCGTGTTCGACCGACCCACCTCACGCGGCGTCCTGCCGTCAGGGGCTGTCTGAGGCGAGGTATGCACGTGTTCTGGCCAGACGGGCCATGGGAGCCCGGAATGTGATCCCGGATTCCTCCGTCCCCAAGACCACCTCGAAGAACCCACCGTCACGGACGGACAGATCAACCTGCCGCGCTTCTGAAGCCCCCCACCCCGTGACCCGAAGGTCGTCAACCCCGGTGAAAACCAGGTAGAACTCGAAGGCGTTGAACCCGTTGTTCTCCCACTCCGCCGGCGGGTGCACGGGAAGGTTCCTCGTAACGAAACCGAGAGTTGCCGAGTTTCCTCGTTCATCGATATGCACGTAGCACAGTTCGCACATGTCCGGGGAAGGCGGAACACCGTCGTACAGTTCCCCCAGATAATCTGAGGCCGCGAGGGTCCGCGTCCAGTCAGCGTTCATAAAACGTCTTCTCATCGCTTGGGGGGAGGGATGTATGACGCCGGGCATCGATCTTGCTCACGAACAGATGCCGCCCGTCGTCCGATCCGTCCTGCTGGATTTTGAACGCGCTCACATGACCGACCCGCACGGACTCGTTGCAGTCGAATCGAAGGGTCACCCCGCTACCGTCGGCGGTCACTCGCATGCGCCGCTTCCCGCCCCACGGCGCCAAGTCGATGGCGCCGACGACCGGCGGATCCCATTCGGTCAGGGACATGTTCTCCACAGCCAGAAACTGGAACTGACACTGCACCGTGTCCACACCCGCATCGATCCACTCCTGAGGTGCGGAGTCCGGAAACGACGGCAGGTCGACACGCAACGTCACCGTGGGCCCGCGCCAGTTCAGGTTGACCGAACGAATCCTGACATCGCCCATGATCGGGATACCTCCGTAGAGCGACTGGAGGACTTCCGGATTCACGAGAAATCCTTCAACGGTCATAGTAGTAGTGCTCCTCACAGCCGGGGACCTGGCCGTTTCGGGTGTCCTCGAACGGTCTCACGTGAACGTGCGGCCCCTGGTAACCGGGTTCACCGGGCTTCTGGTGTCCGAACCAGTGATCCTGGAAGACTATAAGGTCCTCTCCGTTGGGATGCTCGTAGACCTCTTCCGTGTAGAAGATGGGCTGGTAGTCGTCTCCTATCAGTTGTTTCGAGCCCTGCCATTCGGGCGTCGTGGCAGGGACATGGTTGTTGACTTCGAGAGGCTCGGCGCCCTCCGGAATGCCGGCGTCTCTCAATGCCTGCGCCTTTGCCTCCGCCAGAGTGCGCCCGACGGGTTCACCGCATCCAGGGGCGAGGCCAAGAGGGTCGATCCATGTGTGCGGGTTGTGCACGTAGGCGACCGGGTTGGGGGCGGGACGCAGACCGAGCGGGTCGGGCGTGAGATAACGGGCGGTTTCCGGGTCGTACGTACGGAAGTAGTTGTGGTGAAGGCCCGTTTCAGGGTCGTAGTACTGGCCTGGGAAACGGAGCGGCGTGTAGGCGGTTGCGTCCCTGTTCCAGGTAGTGGTGCCCCAGAGAGTCGCACGGGTGCGCCAGGCGATGTCGCCGGCTTCGCCGACAAGTTCGGTGGGCGTGCCGACGAGGTCGGTGACGATGGCGAAGAAGCGCTGGTCGACGACGCGTTGGGGAGAGTCCGCGGTGATGACGCGTTCCGTCTGGACCAAGGGGCGTCGGCCCTGGTGATCCCAGGTGAGGAAGACGCGGTGAGGGTGATTCGTGGCCCTGGTGGACTGTTCGCAGAGGGTGTGCCCGTCCCAGGTGAACAAGGTTTCCTCAAGGACGCTCTCACCATCGGCGGCGAGACGCTGTTTGGCGATGCGGCGGCCCAGCGGGTCGTACTGGTAGCGCCAGCGTGTGCCATCGGGAGTGATGACGGAGGTCAGACGGTCCTCGGCATCCCAGGTGTAGTGCCAGGTGTCGGGCTTGCGGGACAGGCGGGTCTTCTGACGCCGCACGATACGTCCTGCGGCGTCAGACTCGTAGCGGACGCCTCCGGCGCGGGTGATGCGAGTGCCGACGTAGCTACGCTGCCCCGTGGCCTCCTGTCCGGGGTGGTGGGCTGGCCAGCTCGCCATGGTCAAGTTGCCCGCGTCGTCGTAGGCGTAGGACTCGGTCCAGTTCTCCGCTTGTACAGCAGTCACACGACCGGCGGCGTCGAGATCGAAGCGCCGGGTACCGTTCAGCCGGTCATCGAGCCCGATCAGTGAGCCATCCGCGCGGTAGGTGAAGGCACGGCGCTGAATCAGATCTGCGTTTGCGAGTACGTTCTGCGTGGTGAGGCGGCCCTGCGAGTCGAACGTGTGGGCCATGGTGACCGTCTCACCAAAGCGGCAGGCTATTTCCCGGCCGGCTTCGTCTCGGTCGAAGCCGATCGAGTGCCCTGTCGCGGTGAGTTCGGCCGGGCGGCCCGCCGCGTCGTAACTCCACGCACTGGTCGTTCCTCCCGGCGTGGTGCGCCCGGTCCTGCGTCCCAGGGCGTCGTATGCGTAACTGAGTGTGCGGCCGTCAACAGTCTCGGACCTGCGGACGCCCCGCTCGTCGAGTTCCAGCGAGAGCGTGGCATCCGGGCCGACGGCGCTGACAAGGCGGCCTGAAGGAGCGTAGCCAAAACTCGTGACCTCCCCATCCGCGTCTTTACGGATCATCTGTCCGAGAGAGTTGCGCTCGTAGCGCACCGTCTCGCCGAGGGCGTTCGTACGGCTGCTCACGCGGCCAACTGCATCGAGGGTGTAGGTCCGGATGCGGCCGTCAAAGTCGGTTTCGGAGAGAAGGCGACCGGCGGAGTCGTACTGGTAACTCCAGTTCAGCCCCATCGGATTGATGACCCGGACCAGACGTAGCTCCGTGTCGTGAACGAACTCGTGGCGCACCCCGTCCGGGCCGGTGCGTGCGGCGACAAGGTCGAAGTGCGTGTACTCGAACGAGGTGACAGCCCCGACTGGATCGGTGTGGCTGACGCAGTTGCCTTCACCGTCGTACGACCACGACTCGACGGCACCGTCCGGGTTCGTACGACGGAGCGGTCGGCCTTCGACTGTCCATTCCAGTCGGCTTGTCGCGCCTGCCGCGTCGGTGATGGAGACCGGACGACCGAAGACGTCCCGCTCATAGCGGGTAACCGCACCCAGGGAATCCGTGACCTCCAGGAGCAGTCCGGCACCATTGCGGCGAAGGCTCGTGGTGTGCCCGAGTGCGTCGGTGACGGAGACCAGACGCCCGGCCTTGTCGTAGGCGAAGCGTGTGACCGCACCCGCGGGGTCTGTCACAGCAGTACGGTTACCTCGCTCGTCGTACTCCTGTCGCCAGACTGCGCCGCCCGGCACCGTCACTGCGCTCGGCTGTCCCAACTGGTTGTACTCGGTCCTGGCGTTGTGACCATCGGGGCGCGTAATGGCGACAATGCGCCCGTTCTCGTCGTGGTCGTAGCGGGTGGTGTGGCCGAGTGGATCAGTGACAGCCGTCAGCTGTTGATCATCGCCCCATTCCCGCACGGTCACATTGCCGAGCGGATCCGTCTCCCGGATCAGGCGCAATGCCTCGTTGTGCTCGTAGACACGGGTGTGGCCGAGGGAGTCAGTCACGCGGGTGGTGGGGGTGGTCGCGTCGTAGGTGAGCGTCGAGGCCAGCGCGTCGCCGGTGCCGCCAGTGGCGCTCACGCGGCCGCGTTCGTCGTAGGCGTACCAGTACGCGGTGTCGTTCCGGTCGGTCCAAGAGGTGACGCGGCCCTCGGCATCATAGGTGTACCGCATCGGCAGGCCCGAGGAGTTGGTCTCCTCCGTCAGGCGGCCTTGTTCGTCGTAGCCGAAGGTGAGCAGGGTGGTGCCGGGGCGGTCCGGGTGTGCGGGGTCGAGCAGGCGCAGGCCGGTGATGCGGGCGAGAGCCGGGTGGCGGTCGAGGGCGATGTGGTAGCCGCCGGAGTGAACGACCACAGCGGGGATGTCGCCCTGGGCATAGACGACGGTGACGCGGTTGCCGTTGCGGTCCTGAATGTGCTGCAACGGCAGATCCACGGCCTCCTCGCCGTCCGCCGCGACCGGGGAGTGGAAGACGTGGATCAGGCCGCTGTCCGGGTCGGTGACGCGGACAGCGCCGTCCACCTCAGCGTCCCAGGACAGGGTCAGACGGGAACCAGGGGTCAGCGGCCGGACCGGGTCGCCGGTCTCGGGGTCCAACCGAGGGAAGCACAGGCGGGCGCCGTCCGCCGCCGCGTACACGAACCCCTCGTCGTCGGCCTGCACACGCTGGTCGAGAGTGGAGGCCCAACTCGGTCCGAACCAGCCGCCGAAGCGGTACGAGGATATGTGCGTACGCTCCAGGATCAGCGGAAGCACACCAGGCAGGGACACGTCGGTGCGGGTCAGGGCCATGTCACCGGTGGCCACGTCGATCGGGTCTCGCACAAACGTCTTGATCATGTTGCGAACCGAGGCTGGCAGCTTGTTGAAGCCCGGGTTGAGCTTCAGCCGCTCGAAGTCGGCGCAGTCCAGGTTGAACAGCTTGCTGAGCTTGTTCAGCTCGCCCGGCTTGAGCGCCTTCAGTCCCTTGCCGAGCGCCTTGCCCAGCACCCCGAACCCGACGCCCGTCAGCGCGCCCTCGGCGAGGATGCCGGCCAGCTTCTCCGGGTCCTTGAACGCGCCCGGATCCTCCAGCAGCGTGGTGAACGCGGAGAACGTCGCGCCCTCCTTGGCCAGCTTGGCCACCTCGGCGACCGCCCGGATCTCCTTCAGCGCCTTCAGCGCCCGCTCCACCCCCCGGATGACCTCCATGATCCCGCGCACGGCGGTCCCGAGGGCGGTGCCCTCCTCCTCGATCCGCCCGACCAGTGCCAGCACCTTCAGCGCCCGCTCTCCGGCCATCAGCGTGGACGCCACCTCCGAGGCGCCCGCGGTCAGCACCGACAGCGCGAGGCCCGCGATCTCGAACTCGACTATCTCCGCGAGCATCACGCCGATCTCGGACAGCAACTCATGCGCCTTGTCCGCGAAGTCGTCCAGCGCCTTGGCGCCCTCGCGCAGCGCGTGCGCCATCTCCGTGGCCTGCTTACGGGCCGCCTTGGAGCGCTTGTCGAACGCCTTGGCGGTCTTGCCCTCCCACTCCACGCCCCGCAGCGCGCGCTCGGCGGCGGTGGCCGCGTCGTCCAGTCCCGAGGCCAGGCTCCGCCACTTCTTCGCGATCTCCCGCACCCCGTCCGGGTCCACCGCCGGATCCGAGATGCCCAGGAACTCAAGGCCACTGGCGACCGAGTCGCCGAACATGTGGTTGAACTTGTTGATGTAGTGGAAGGGGTTGAGGTCGACCACGCCCGGTTCAGCCCTTCTTTTCCTGGGCCGCGGCCGCGATCAGCACGTCCAGGAGATCGAAGGCGTCGGAGACCTCGCCGATCAGCTTCGCCTCCGCCTCCCACTCCTCGTCCAGCTGCTTGGTCAGCTTGACCAGCGTGGCCATGCCCTGCTCTATCTCACCCTTGGCCCCCAGCAGCGAGCCCAGCGCTCCCAGCGCGCCCAGGTCATGGGACTGGGCCTCGAACTGCTGCAACGGCTTCGCCGTGTGCTGCCCCACCCCGCGCAGCCCCGAGGCCGCCTTGTGCATTGACGCGGCTTCCTTCTTCAGGTCCGACATGCCGCCCACCCCCGTACTTCACTCGGTGCACATGCCAACCCAAGACACTATGGAGAGCGGTTATGCGAAAGGTATGGGCGAGCCCAACGGCCGGCAAAGATCGGCACTCACGCTCATCGACACATGCGTGGCGCTACGCCCGCGGCCGCACAGACACCAACTCCCCCCACACCACCAACCGGTACCGCGAGGTGAACTCGGGCGTGCAGGTGGTGAGGGTGATGTAGTAGCCGGGCTCCCTGTACCCGTACGACGGCTTCACGACCGACCGCGGTACCGCCCGGATGACCCCCGAGTCCCTCGCCGAGGTCTGGGGCAGGATCTGGTCCACGGCGTAGGTGTACGTCGCCGACTTCGTCTCGACCTCGATCGTGTCCTTGAGTCTGAGGCGGGGCAGGTAGCGGAACGGCTCCCCGTGGGTGTTGCGGTGCCCGGCGAGGGCGAAGTTCCCGGCCTGGCCGGGCTGTTGGGTGCCGGGGTAGTGGCCGACGTACCCATGGTTGAGCACCTTCGGCTTGCTGACGCCCTCCGCGACCGGGACGCGGAGGCCGAGCCGGGGAACGACGAGGATCGCGTAGGCCTGGGAGGCGACGACCCGGGTGGTGTACGACGTCTGCTGCCGCCCGGCGCCGGGACGGGCGGACGGCGCGGAACTGGTCGTACCGGAGGAGCCCCCCGTCCGATCACCAGACCCCCCGGAATCGTTCGACGGGCCGCTCCCCCACTCCCGCTCCAGCGCCTCCACCTTCCGCTCGGCCCCCCGTCTGGCCTCCCGGTTCGTCCACCACAGCTGGTGCACGACAAGGAGCATGAGCACCACGCCCACGGTGACGAGGAGTTCGCCCCCGCTCCACAGGACCCGTCGGCGCCGGGCCCGCCACCGCCGGTCGCTGTGCCCCACGACTCGCACCGCGCACGCACCTCCCGCCGCCCCCAGCCGGAGCCGCACGATAGGACGAACGCCGCCAAGTCACCAGAGCCGTAGAGATTCCCGCCCCTCCCACCCTCTTCACGATCACTTCCTACACGGGTTTTAGAAACCACTGCCACAACCCTCGACAACCTCACACGCCGCACCTGATGCTTCCTGTTGGCATGCGGGGGGACGAGTCAACACCGGTCCGGGACAAGGCAAGCCGGGCGAACCGGTGCTTGAGCCGCACGGAGAGGTTGAGAAACAGCCATGATCCGACGCAGAACACTCCTGGCCGCCGCGGGTGGCGGCCTCCTGGGCAGCGCCCTGGCCACCGGCACGGCCCGCGCCGACGCCACGATCGCCGTCAGCCCTTCCACCTCGTACGGCACCTGGGAGGGCTGGGGCACCTCACTGGCCTGGTGGGCGAACGTCTTCGGCGCCCGCGACGACTTCGCCGACATCTTCTTCACCACCAAGTCGACGACGTACAACGGCACTTCACTCCCCGGCCTCGGCCTGAACATCGCCCGCTACAACCTGGGCGCGTCCAGCTGGAACAGCGTGAACGGCGAATCGATGGTCGCCTCCGCCAACATCCCCTCCTTCAAGCAGATCGAGGGCTACTGGCAGGACTGGAACAACGAGGACCCCACCTCCTCGGCCTGGGACTGGACGGCGGACGCGACCCAGCGCGCGATGCTGGTGAAGGCGGTGAACCGCGGCGCGACCGCCGAACTCTTCGCCAACTCCCCCATGTGGTGGATGTGTTACAACCACAACCCGTCCGGCGCCTCCGACGGCGGCAACAACCTCCAGTCCTGGAACTACCGCCAGCACGCCTCCCACCTGGCCGCCGTCGCCCTCTACGCCAAGAACAACTGGGGCGTGAACTTCGCGACGGTGGAGGCCTTCAACGAGCCCTCGTCCTCCTGGTGGACCGCGACCGGCACCCAGGAGGGCTGCCACATGGACGCCGCGGTCCAGTCGGCCGTACTCCCCTACCTGAGAAGCGAGTTGAACACCCGAGGCCTCACCGGCACGAAGATCTCGGCCTCGGACGAGACGAGCTACGACCTGGCCCGCACCACCTGGAGCTCCTTCTCCTCCACCACCAAGGGCTACGTGGACCGCGTGAACGTCCACGGCTACCAGGGTTCGGGCGGCCGCCGGGACCTCCTCTACACGGACGTCGTGACGACGGCCCACAAGGCCCTCTGGAACTCCGAGACCGGCGACAACGACGGCACCGGCTACACCCTCGCCTTCAACCTCCTCTACGACTTCCGCTGGCTGCACCCCACGGCCTGGGTCTACTGGCAGGTCATGGACCCGTCCACGAACTGGGCGATGATCGCGTACGACGCCAACACCCTCGCGGCAGGCGCAATCACCACCAAGTACTACGTAATGGCACAATTCAGCCGACACATCCGTCCCGGGATGAAGATCCTGGACACCGGCGTGAGCAACGCCGTGGCGGCCTACGACAGCTCGGCCAAGCGTCTGGTGATAGTCGCCCTCAACACGGCCACCTCCGCCCAGACCTTCACCTTCAACCTCTCCGGCTTCACCACGGTCACCGGCGGCACCGGCGGCCTGGTCCCGCGCTGGAACACGGTGACGACGGGCGGGGACCTGTACAAGGCGTACTCGGACACGTACGTGTCAGGGAAGACGGTGGCGGTGTCGGTGCCGGCGAAGGCGGTACAGACCCTGCAGATCGACGGCGTGACGATCTGACGCACATCTGCCGCCCGTGAACAGGTGGGGGTACGGAAACGGCCGCACCCCCGCCTGCTCACTGAACCCGCACGGTCATCTCCACCCTCACGTGATCCCCCGCCGAGATCCCCTCCGGCTTGCGCACGGCACTCTTGAGCGGCAGCAGATACCCGCCATCCTTGGGAAAGAGGGAGGTCTCGAAGACAACGCCCCCTATCCGGGCCTCGACGGGGATGACACCCCAGCCGTAGGAGGCCATGGCGGCGACGGACCGAATGTCCTCGGACTCGTCCTCGGGCACGGGAACGAAGTAGTAAGGCGCGGGCCCACGCCACTCGACGACCTGACCCCCAAAGGCAAGCTGCATGAGACGAGTCTTACCCATCGTTCCCTATCTCTCCTTTGTCACCGACGGGCAGTACCGTGTGGCCATGCGCCCCGACACGCCTGCCGAGAACGTCGACCACACCGCCGAAGCGGCACGCCTGGAGCGGACCGCCGGCCTGTACCCCGAGGACGCGGAAGCACTGCTGTTGCAGGCCGCGGCCCACCTGGAACTCTCCGACGCCCGCCCCGCCGCGACAGCGCTCTACGACCGCCTGCTCTCCACCCCGGACAAGCTGGAGAACGCGCCGCTGGTCCGTGCCCTCAAGGCGTCGAACCTGTGGGAGTACGACCACGAGGCAGAGGCGCGCGCGATCATCGACGGCATCCGCACGACGTCTCCCCGGGACCCGGCCCCCTGGGTGATCGTGGCCGAATCCCTGGAAACGCACGACGAGCTGGAGGCGGCGCACGACACGTTCACGGAGGCGGCAACGCTCCTCCTCACGGACGTAGCGGAACCCCCCTACGCGACGCACCCGCTGCTGTTCGGCCGCCATCGGGTCCGCCGCATGCTGGGTCTCCCCCATGACGACTGGGACGCCCTGGCCGAAACCGTGAACTCCTCGTCCATCCCACTGAACGAACTCCACGACCCGAAGCGCGTCTGGTCCCTGGGCTCGGACAACCCGGCCGAACTGGAGGCGGAGATCTCCCGCCTACGCGCAGAGCTGGGCACCTACAGGGCGGCCCTGTCCCGCCCCTTCCCGGTGGCGGTCCTGCACTGGCCGGCGGAGGAACTGACGGAGTTGCTGTCGGCGTACCCAACCCTGTCGACGGAGTACCCGTCCCACCCCGAACACCTCGCGACCATAGAGTCCTCGCTCCGCGAGCTGTCGACGTCCGGCACGGCCAACCTGGGCATCGTGACGGGAACGGTCCCGTCGTACGAGGCCTTCGCGGCGTCGGAGGGCTCGTCCCCGGGGGACACGACCCTGCTCCCTCAGTACGCGACGACGCTGGCGGCGCGGGGGCGCGCGGTTGCTTGGCCGCCGCAGCGGACGTCGGACTGCTGGTGCGGCGAGACCCAGCCGTACGACGCGTGCCACGGCTCGTAAGCCACCCACCACCACGGCCACCCAGCCGCCGAACCAACCCGGCGTGCCCCCACCCACCCGACGCGCCCCAACCCCGGCCGCGACCGCAGCGCCCTGAGGGCCCACCCCGGCAAGCCGCCCACTTTCCCCGGGCCGCCCGCTCGCTTCTCACCCGTGCTGGAGCGGCCCGGGTCAAGGGTGGCCCGCAGGGCCATCGGCGCAGCCGACGCGGACGCGGAGCGCAGCGGGAGCGCCCTTGAGGCGGAGCGCGGAGGCACGACACTGGCGAAGAAGCGGGCGGCCCAATGACGGCTCCGTAGAAACCAAAGTTCCCCATGGGGGCTGTCACCGTCACCTGCTACAACAGAGCCATTGCTGTGCATGAGGGAATGGGGATCAGTGTGGCTCAATCGGGGGATCTGTCGCAGCCTGTCGCGGGTGTTTACGAGGAACTCGTCACCCAGCGAATGCAGGAGCAGATGGAGCAGCTGAGCACGGCTGGATGGAAGGCCACCGATGATGAGGTCAGCGAGGAATCGTCTCCCCATGTGCTCGCCCGACACATCAGCCGGGCGATAGGACGGCGACTCAGCCAGTTGCCGCAGGACAAGCGCGTCGCCGTGGCCAACCAGATCATCGAATCGCTCGCATCCAACTCTGCCGACCTCGGGACGAGTAATGCTGTCGACCTGATTGCCGATGGCCCCCGCCAGCTCCTGGCCCTCGCCGAGAAGGAAGCCCCCGGCGTCTACGCCGTGCGCCCGCTTACGCCACTGTCCGAGACCGCACTCATCACCAACTCCCCCGAGGACCCGAGCCTCGGTAGCGAACTCCGCGCTGAGCTGGCCACAGCGGACCGCATTGACCTGCTCTGCGCCTTCGTGAAGTGGTACGGCCTGCGCATCCTTGAAGACTCGCTCCGTGCCGCCAAGGAGCGTGGCATCCAAATCCGGGTCATCACCACCACCTACACCGGCGCAACCGACCGCCACGCACTCGACCGACTCGTCCGCGACTTCGGTGCCCAAGTGAAGGTCAACTACGAGATCCGCTCGACCCGTCTCCATGCGAAAGCTTGGCTATTCCGTCGTAAGAGCGGATTCGACACGGCATACGTCGGTAGTTCCAACCTCTCGAAGGCCGCGCTCCTCGACGGCCTGGAGTGGAACGTACGCCTGTCATCAGTGGCCACTCCAGCAGTGCTCAACAAGTTCGAGGCCACCTTCGACGCGTACTGGAATGACATCGCCTTCGAGCCGTACGACCCAGACGCGGACGGCGACCGCCTCGATCGGGCCCTGGCCCAGGCCAGCGGAACAGGCCCAACGACCGACCTCAAGATCAGCCTGTCAGGCCTTGAGGTCCGTCCGTACCCGCATCAGCAGGACATGCTCGAGCGCCTGAGCGTTGAGCGCCAGATCCGTGGTCGGGACCGCAATCTCCTCGTCGCGGCCACTGGGACCGGCAAGACGGTCATGGCGGCACTCGACTACCGAAATCTACGCAGGAAGCTACCTGACGGAAATCCGAAGCTGCTCTTCGTGGCGCACCGCAAGGAGATCCTCAGCCAGTCCTTGCGTACTTATCGTGAGGTACTTGACGACGCGTCATTCGGCGAGTTCCTCTACGCCAACGAAGACCCGACGGAATGGCACCATGTCTTCGCTAGCGTCCAGTCGCTGAACCTTCACCGACTGGAGCAACTCTCACCAGAGCACTTCGACATCATCGTCATCGATGAGTTCCACCACGCTACGGCGGCCACCTACCGCAGAGTCATCGACCACTTCCGACCGAAAGAACTTCTGGGGCTCACCGCCACTCCAGAGCGGATGGACGGTAGGAATGTGCAGGATGAGTTCTTCGACGGACGCATCGCGGCCGAGATGCGTCTCTGGGAGGCCCTGGAGAACGACCTCCTGTGCCCTTTCCACTACTTCGGTATCCCTGATGGCACAGATCTGACCAATCTGGGCTGGCAGAAGGGCTCCTACACCGACCGCGCCCTCGACAACGTCTACACCGGCAACCACGCCCGCGCCCGCATCGTCATCAAGCAGATCCGCGACAAGGTCTTTAACCCTGGAGCGATGCGGGCCCTTGGCTTTTGCGTGACCAAGGCCCATGCGCACTTCATGGCCGATTTCTTCCGCAAGGCAGGGTTCCAGGCCGTAGCGCTGGACAGCGAATCGCCGGCCGCAGCCAGGGCACAGGCCCTGGCCGACCTTCGAGACGGCAAGCTTCAAGTGATCTTCTCTGTTGACCTGTTCAACGAAGGCCTCGACATTCCCGACGTCGATACTCTGCTACTCCTGCGCCCCACGAACAGCGCCACAGTCTTCCTTCAGCAGTTGGGTCGAGGCCTGCGCCGAACGGACACAAAGCCTGTCCTCACCGTGCTCGACTTCATCGGTCAGCACCGAGCGGAGTTTCGCTTCGAGGAGCAGTTCCGTGCACTGACGAACCTGTCCCGCAACCGGCTTGTCGACCACATCGAGCGTGACTTCCCGCAGCTTCCCTCTGGCTGCCAGATCATTCTGGAGGGCAAGTCCAAGGACCTCGTACTAGACAACATCCGCGCCCAACTCGGGGCTACCGTAAAGACATTGGTGAAAGAAGCCAAGGACTACAGTACCCCTCGCCTCGCAGACTATCTGCGGGAAAGTCGGCGAGAGATCAAGGAACTGTACAAGAGCGACAACTCCTGGACCACAGTCCTTCGAAGGGCTGGCTTCATCGAAGGACCGGCCCCATCCGGCGAAGCAACGCTCCTCAAGCGCGTTCACGCCTTCCTTCACGTGGACGACTTGGAGCGCGCTCAGGCCTACCTCCGCCTCCTCGCCGACGACACCCCCATGTACGAAGCGCTACCACCAACCGCCCAGGCGTACGCTCGCATGCTCTTCTTCAACCTCTGGGACAACGCAGGTGGCTTCTCCAGCTTCCTGGAGGGCCTCGAATCGCTGCGCTCCCAGCGGGTGTTCAGAGACGAGCTTCGCCAGGTGCTGTCGTACGTAATCGATCGCTTCGATCACTTCCCAATCCCCCTTTCTGGCCCACACAGCCACATCCCCTTGAAGGTCCACAGCGCGTACAACCGCTCCGAGATCCTTGCCGCACTCGGCGTGGCTCGGTTCGGTGGTCAGATGCCCAGATCCTTCGCCCAGGGAGTGCAGTGGGTCGAGGACATCCAGACGGACGCCCTGCTCATCACTCTGGAGAAGAACGAGAAGGACTTCTCACCCACCATCCGCTACAAGGACTTCGCCCTGAGCCGCCAACTCTTCCACTGGGAGTCCCAGAATGCGATCGCTGAAAACTCCCCCACAGGTCTGCGTTATCGGAACCACGCGCAGCGCGGCAGCCATGTCCTCTTGTTTATGCGCCACTATAAGAACACCGACATCGGCAAGTCGCACCCCTGGATGCTCCTAGGTCCAGCCACTTTTGTGGATCACACCGGCAGCAAGCCAATGGCGATCACCTGGCGCCTGAAGCACGAGCTTCCGGCCGACGTGTGGACCTACTCGGCCATCGCCGCAGGGTAATTGAGCGATCTGGCACCGGCACGCCGCCCTCAAAGAGTTGACCGACCGGACCCGTTCAAGGGGATAGAGCCTCGGGTTCTTCAACTTCTGCCTCAAAGTGGGCCTGCGCACGATCGAGAGGCACCCGTGAGCTCTCAATCAGCACATCCCAGGCACCCCAATCGCACAAAACGCCCCTTAAGCCCCAAAAAGGAACATTGGTGACCTATACCCCACTATTCAAGACCATCTGCCCTAACCAGGGATGCTGAAGTATCGTCACACTTGTCTCTATCCTCCTGGCCACCTCCTGGGCTCACAAGGTCCGCCCAGCTCCGCGCGGCCCAGATTATCTATGTGAGATTCATGTCCTACGAGCCGGGTGCCGACTGGCAGTACGACGTTCCCATCAGCGGCAGCAAGCGGCTCCCGCCAGACTCCGGCTATGCCGAAGCCCTCCGGAACCAGGGGTACAGCTTCGAGGTCGCCGTCGCTGACCTCATCGACAACTCCCTTGATGCTGAAGCCAGTCAGGTCGTCGTGCACTTTCTTCGCGACGATGACCGGCTACTCAGTCTGCTCATTGTCGATAACGGCCGTGGCATGAACGACCTGGGCCTGGACTCCGCCATGACCGTCGGCCGCCGCCGCGAGTACGGCGATCACGCCCTCGGTATGTACGGAACCGGCCTAAAAGCTGCGTCGCTCTCGCACGCCGATGCCCTCACCGTCGTCAGTACGACCAAGACCAGCCGCGCCGCCGGACGCCAGCTGACCTCTACCTCCCTCGCGGACGGCTACCGCTGTGACACCGTCACTCCGGACTATGCCCAGTCCCTCCTCGACCGCTACGACGCGATCATCGAGTGGCAAGGCACGGTCGTGCGCTGGGACCGGGTCAGGAGCTTCGAGACCGTGGAGGTGAGCCAGACCGACCGCTTCCTCTCAGAGGCAATCCAGAAGCTGGAAACCCACCTCGGCCTCTACCTGCACCGCTTCCTGGACCGCAGGGAAGTGCGGATCGATATCGCTGTGGAGAACGTGCACACCCGCGAATTACTCGACAGCATCGAGGTCGAATCGCTCGACCCGTTCAACTACAAGGTTCCGGGCAAGGCGGGATATCCCCGCACCTTCTCTGCGCCCGTGGAGGGCGTCGGCGATGTGGAGTTGACCGCCCACATCTGGCCCCCCAAGTCGCCGCGCGCCGAGTACAAGCTCATCGGCCCGCTCGCTGAGCGCCAAGGCTTCTACTTCTATCGGAATGACCGTCTCGTCCAAGCCGGCGGCTGGAATGGCCAGCGGGGCGCGGCCGAGGGGCATCTCAATCTCGCCCGTATCGCAGTTGATCTCCCCTCTCACTCCAATCAAGTCTTCAGCCTCACCGTGAAGAAGGAAGGGATCAACGCAACTCAGGCCTTCGCTCGTGGCATTGAGAAGGCCGTGGACACTCATGGTCGTACCTTCCGTGCGTATCTCGAAGACGCAGAGGCTGTATACCGCGAGGGATCCTCCCGCGCCGAAGTCAAACGCAAGGCTGTCATCCCGCCTGGCAAGGGCATCGATCCGAAGGTCAAGCGCGTGATCCGGGAAGAACTGCCGGAGAAGCCCGGCGAGGACCCGATCGCTATTGCCTGGGTCGCACTCCCGGAAGACCGATTCTTCGACCTCGACCGCGAGAACCGTGTTATCCAGCTCAACAAGAGCCACCGCGACATCTTCAACATGGGTCAGCGCGGTAGCTCCAATGACGCCCCGGTCGCCAAGACCCTGCTCTATCTCATGCTGGAGGAGCTGTTTGGCTTCACTCGCTGGGAGAAGAAGCGCAGCGACCAGATCGACTACTGGAACGCCATCCTGCTCGCTGCCGTAAGCGCCCAGCGCGAACGCCTCGCCCACTGAAGGACAGCAACCCCGTGACCGACGCACTGTTGGAAATCCACACCGCTGTCCTCGGCGGAATGACCCGTGGCCCCAAGCCCTTCGCAAGGCGGGCAGAGACCGAGGCGGAGGACTTCCCCCACGCCGACCTCTCGGACGACACCTTCAGCCAGCGCCTGACGGATGAGTCTGATGCCCTGACCGTCCTATGGGAGCGCAAGCTCACCTCCTGGGACTTCGAGGAGCGGGCCGCCTGGGCCACCGCACCTCCCCGCACCGACGAACGCCGCGCGGAAATATACGGCCACCTTGGCTTCGAAGATGGCCTACGCAAGGCTCTGACCAACGCCGCCGTGGTCTCCAAGAAACCGGGCCACACCACAATCACCGCGGAGTTCACCCCCTGGTACACCAGGGAGCGCGCCGAAGCGCGGGCCTTCTACTGGCCCGCGTACGAGAAGCGACTGCGGGCCAAGGGCTGGAGCAGCGAGGCAATCGCTGGCCTGGACGAAGCCAGCCGCGCGGTCGTAGAGCGCCTCACCGATCCCGAGCAGGTTGCCCGCCGCCAGGCACGCGGCCTAGTCGTTGGCTATGTCCAATCCGGCAAGACCGCGAACTTCACCGGTGTCACCGCCAAGGCCATCGACTCCGGCTACCGCTTGGTCATCATTCTCGGCGGCACCCTGAACCTCCTACGCAAGCAAACCCAGCGCCGCCTCGACATGGAGTTGATCGGGCAGGAGAACATCCTGCGTGGTGCCGACCCCAATGACCTGGACTCGCTGGTCGGCATCGACTACATCGGCGACGACGAGGAGTGGCCGCAGTTTGTCTCCCATGGCGGACGCCCCTCCGCCCTGAGCGCCTTCGACATCGAGCGCCTCACCACCCGCGACCGGGACTACCAAAGTCTCCTCCAGGGCATCCGCGGCATCGAGTTCGAGAAGCGCGAGCGCGGCCTGCCGCTGTACGACTCGCGCAATCTCCACCACGCGGACGCCCGCGTCATGATCGTAAAGAAGAACAAGTCAGTCCTCGACAAGCTCATCAAGGACCTCAAGCAGATCCAAAACCTGCTCGGCGAACTCCCTGCTCTGATCATCGACGACGAGTCCGACCAGGCGTCCGTCAACACCACGGACCCGAAGAAGTGGGAATCGGACCGCCCCAAGCGCACCGCGATCAACTCTCGCATCGCCCAGCTCCTGACGCTGCTCCCGCGCGCCCAGTACGTGGGCTACACCGCAACCCCATTCGCGAATGTCTTCATCGACCCGAGCGACAGCGAAGACATCTTCCCCAGGGACTTCCTGATCTCACTCCCCCGCCCCGAGGGCTACATGGGCGTCCAGGACTTCCATGACCTGGACTCCCCCATCCTCGACAAGGAGCGCACGTACGCCAACTCCCGTGCCAAGTCCCACGTCCGTGGCATCTACTCCCCGGACGAGATCGACGACAAGTCCATGCAAGAGGCCATGGATAGCTTCGTCCTCACCGGCGCGATAAAGCTCTACCGCGCGGCCCACGGCGTCCCTGACGGCCCCTACCGGCACCACACCATGCTGGTCCACGAGTCGGTCCGCAAAGACGATCACGCTGAACTCGCGCTGCATCTCAACACCATGTGGCACCAGGCCGGCTACACCACTAACTCCACAGGCCACGCTCGCCTAGCCGACCTCTTTCAGCGGGATGTCCGCCCGGTCTCCCAGGCCCGCGCCGCTGACCTACCGGGCCCCGCCGAGTACGATGAACTCCGCCCGTACATCAGCCAGGCCTGCAGCCGCATCCGCCGGGGAGGCAATCCGGTCGTCGTCGTGAACGGCGACAGTGACAAGTACTTCGACCAACTCGACCTCGACTTCGACCGCCAGCCCCACGTCTGGAAGATCCTCGTCGGTGGCACCAAGCTCTCCCGCGGCTTCACCGTCGAAGGTCTCACGGTCACCTACTACCGCCGCACGACCCAGCAGGCCGACACTCTCATGCAAATGGGCCGCTGGTTCGGCTTCCGCCCCGGCTACCAGGACCTAGTCCGCCTCTACATTAGTCGCGCGGAGAAACTCACCAAGGCAAGCAAGTCCACGGTCGATCTCTATGAGGCCTTCGAGGCCATCTGCCTGGACGAAGAGACCTTCCGTGACCAGCTCGCCCAGTACGCCGAACTCGTCGACGGCAAACCGCTGGTGACTCCCCGAGACATCCCGCCGCTGGTATCCCAACACCTCCCATGGCTCAAGCCCAGCAGCCGCACGAAGATGTTTAACGCCCAGATTGAAGAGATAGCCGGGCCGGGGCGGATCATCGAGCCGACTGCGCACCCGACCAACCATATCGATCTGGCCCACAACACCACACAGTGGCTTCCTCTTCTCAAGCGCCTTTCAACGACCCCCGTCACGTTCACGACCCACGACGAGGACTACGGCAAGGACTACCACCTCACCGCGCTCACAGCATCCGTCTCTCATGCTGAGCTCATGGGAGTGCTGGAGAAACTCCGCTGGTGGAACGCCGCCCCGTTCCTCCCCCACTTGCGCTTCCTCCGCGAGATCGCCAAGAGCCCTCACCTGATCGACGACTGGCTGCTGATCACCCCCCACTACACAACCAGCCGCGGTACGTCGGCGAGTGTGATCGGATCATCCGTTCCTCTGGCTCTCTCGAAACGCGAGCGCCGTCGTGTCCAGATCTTCGGCTACATCAGCGATCGCAAGCACCGAACAACGGCCCGACGCATAGCCCGCGCCATACCGCCTTCATCGGACCCCGTAACGGAACGGTTCTCCCGAGACCGACGCGGAGCGATACTCCTCTATCCAGTCATCGAGGATGATCCTTCAACTATCGTGCGGAACGGAGAGGTGGACCCGGGGAAGGTGGCCATGGTTTTCTCCTTGGTGGCACCCGCCTCCGCCGCGGCGGCCGGACGACCCCCGATCAGTTTCAGCGCCATCGACAAGAGCCGTTCCGACTCCCCCATCGTTGACACAAACAGCTGAACTACCCCTTCTCGTGGGCGCTCATCTGCACGCAGCTCGGTTGCCGGAGCCGAAACGCCGGCGAATCTCCCGTCAACATAGGCGCGTAAGCGGACTTGGCAGGAGGGCCAGGCAGGAGGGCCACACAGGGGAGTTCGACTGTTTCAGCGCTTTCATGTCGATGTGACCTCCTTGCATTGGGCGAATGGCAGCCGGTTGCCGACCAGCAGCGAGGCAATGATCCGGTGGTTGATGGTCACGCGAATGAGCCGGCGTCTGGCACGGCGACCGGCCGCCGCTCCGACATCTCCTGCAGAAGCCTCCCGCGCTCCGCCAGACGCCGGGCCTTCGAGCGCACCCCTTCGACCTTCGCCGACGTTGTCTCCAAGCCCAGCCGAACCATGATCTCCCTCACCTTCAGCGGCCCTTGGCCCGCGGGCTGCCGCTCGTCGAGCACGCCCAGAATCCACTGGCAGTCCAGCGCGGACACAGTCACCGGCAGTCCTTCGCGCCAAGGCGGCACGATCGAGCCCGGTACCGGCGCGGGCGCGGACACGGTTTTCGTCCCGGTCACGGCGGTGGTCTCGGCAGCCGAGGCCTCCAGGGCCTCTACCAGCTCCTCCCGCGCGATCACCCGCCGGTCCACCCGATCTCCGCGGCTTCCAGCACCCCAGCCAGCCACGCGACTTCCTCCCGCAGACCTTCCACCCGCCACCCGGGCCGCTGTCTCCCGCTCCTCCAACGTTCCCAGCACGGACGCCATCGTGCATCCCTCACTCGCCGAGCCGAAACAAGACGCCGCATGCCTCCCTCATTCCGAGCTAGACCATTCCTGACCAGCGCAAATCAAGCGATCATGTTCGGTTGAGATATAGCTTCTGATCGCGCCAGCCAATCACCAACCCTGGGAGCGGGCAAGCGTCCGAGCTCGTCCTCCCGATAACCTGCCCACATGATTCGCGCAGTGGTCTTCGACGTAGGTGAGTGTCTGGTCGACGAGACCCGGGAGTACGGGACCTGGGCCGACTGGCTCGGTGTGCCTCGGCACACCTTCCACGCAATGTTCGGAGCCGTGATCGCTCAGGGACGGGACTACCGGGAGGTCTTCCAGGAGTTTCGGCCCGGGTTCGACCTCTACGAGGAGCGGGAGAAGCGGGCCGCCGCTGGGCAGCCGGAGTCCTTCGGGGAGGGGGATCTCTACGCGGACGTCAGGCCTGCGCTCGCTGCTCTGCGGGCCAACGGGCTCTGGCTCGGGATCGCCGGGAACCAGACCGTACGGGCGGGTCGGATCCTGCGGGAGCTGCTCTCCGACGGCGTCGATCTCATCGGTACGTCGGACGACTGGGGCGCCAGTAAGCCGGACCTGGAGTTCTTCAAGCGGGTCGCCGACGCCGTGCCGTTCGATGCCGACGAGATCCTTTACGTCGGGGACCGCTGTGACAACGACATCCGTCCCGCCCGGCAGGCCGGCATGCACACCGCCCTCGTGCGCCGTGGGCCTTGGGCCAGCATTCAGTGGAACGAGCCCGAGGCCAGGGAACTCCCGACCTTCAGGGTCGAGGGACTGCTTGAACTTCCGGAACTGGTCCGGCAGTTCAACGGCCCAGCGCGCTAAGGGTCGTCGACCAGTCGTACAGGCGGTCGTCGAGGTCACGTACGCAGCGCTCGGCCTGGTAGGTCGCGAGCGCCCTGCGTACCTCGCGCACCCGGTCCATGCCTGTCGCATACCAGGTGACGGACAACTGGTCGAGGGCCTTGCCCGCGTACTCGCACGCCTGCTCCGGATTTCCGGACGCCGCCTCCACGGCGGCCAGGTCGCCGTAGACCACCGAGCGTTGCTTGTCCTCGGCCGGTGTCATCGCGGCCAGGGCGTGCAGCAGGCTTTCGCGGGCCTGCGGGAGGTGGCCCGCGATCATCTGGGTGTTGCCCTTGAAGGCCGCCAGACGAGCCGGAGAGAACCAGTCCAGCCACTCCGGCGAAGGGTGTTCATTGCCCGATGTCAGGACGTCCTCGGCGTGGCCGAGGAGGTGCAGCGCGGTACGGCTGTTGCCCGACCTCGTCTCGCACTCGGCCTCCACCGCGTCCAGCCAGGCCAGGAACTCGGCGGAGGCGGGAGCACGTCGTGCGTAGGTGCGCGCGGCGGTCATACGCTCGAGCGCGCCGTCTCGATCCGCCACCCAACCCGGGACGAACGCCATGTGCGCGATGATCGCCGAGCCGAGCAGCGCGTCGTCCGCCTCCCCCGCTGCCTGCAGGGCCAGCAGGAAGGTGTCGTTGGCCGTGGTCGGCTCGCGGAGGTCGAAGAACTCGATACGGCCCGCCAGGAGGTAGGTCTCCGCCATCGCGGCCGCGACCTCACGACGTGTCGAGTCCGTCGTCGCCGGCAACAGGGCGCATCCCAGGGCCGCGTGCGCGACGACGGCCGGGTGCAGCTCGGCCGGGGCGACCGACCAGTAGAGCCGGCGGTGGGCGCGGGTCACCGCCATGAAGTCGGCGCCGGCTGTGGAAGGTTGGGGTGACACGGCGACTTTGCGGGGCAGTGATGGCCGGCCTCCCGGCGCTGTCCGGCCGCCGGTGGCAAGGGCGCGCCGTGTGTGCTCTGCGTGCTGTGGCCCATCGGTACCCCACGGAGGCGTGAACCCCAACGCCTCCATGCTCTGTCCGAGCAGCTGCACAAGCACGCGTTGGCAGTCCGGTTGCGGCCAGGGCGGATTGTCCGATTCCCAGCGGCGGACCTGTCGTACGCCGATCGACAATCCTCGAACGCCCATGTCCTTGGCGTGCTGGGTGAGCGCATCGGCCAAATGCTGCTGGGAGTTGAAACCCGCGGCTACGCGGGCGGCCTTGAGGCGGACGTTGCCGGTGGGCCTGGGCACTGGAGCACCTCCTGCTGCGGCTTCCCCAACTCTCCCACACAGGGTCCTGTTTCAAGCACGATTTCTCTCCGAAGGAGGTTCCAAAGCCCCTTCAGAGTCCTTTTAGAGACCTCTTCAAGTCCTCGAATCGCACGCCCGGTTACTGAACGCTTTGTGTTGTTCCCAGGACAGGAGGCAGGTTGTGGACACACAAGTGGCCCTGGACAGAGCGATCGCCGAATGGCTCGCACGAGCCCATCCGACGCCTGCGCAGGCCTGGCACGAGTGGGCGACTCAGGGCGTCGCGCTGTTACCGCTCGGCGACCGGTTCGCAGCGGTGCGGATGGCGTCGGACGAGGTACACGCGGCCGTGGATTCGAGCAACCCGGACCATGTCGCTGTCTGCCTCGGCCTCCTTCTGGGGGGCTCGATCATCTACGACCGCCGCGCGGTGGGCGGCACGTACTACGCCCTGATCCAGGGACACGCCGGTCTCGTCTGGGCGTACGACGACATCGCCACGTGTTTGGGGCACGGCACCTATCTCGGCGTGCCACGGCTCGATCGACAGCAGCCCCCTGGCACCTATTGGCTGGTCCCGCCGCGCTACGAGGGCGACCTGTGCGCCCCGCGTTCGATCACTGCCCTGGTCAAGAGGGGGCGGTCACGACTGGCCGCCCGCTCGGAACTCTGATCCTCCTCCGCGAGGAACCTCGAAAGGAATGGTGAGCAAACGCATGACGACTACGGCCGTTCACGCACCCTGGGCCATGCGGTTGGTGACCGACCGGCTGCCGGTCGGGCCTCCCCCGTACGCGTCGGTCCGGCTGGACGCTGCCTCCCAGACCGCCGTCTACACGGACGCCGCCGGTCGGGTGATCGAGATGGGGAAGCACGGGACGTCGAAGACGAGGGGTACCGCGTCGGTCTCCGGCGGTGGGGACGGGCAGCAACCGCAGACTCAGGACGACAACACCACCGACTACGAGTCGGACTGAGTGGCGAAGTCCGCCGTTCTGGTCGTCACCGCTCTGGAGGATGTCACCGCGGACCGAGTCATCGAGGCCTTGAACGAGCGAGACGTGGCCGTCGTGCGCGTCGACCCGGGGGATGTCGGGCCGGGGCTCGTCTTCGGTTTTCGTCTCGGTCCGGACAGCCCGAGGTGGGGAGGACGGTTACGCACCGCCAGCCGGAAGGTGGATGTGGAGGCCGTGAGAGCGATCTATTTCCGCCGCCCAACCTCGTACGCCGTCCGCTTTCGTCATCTGCCGTGCCAGCAGCGTGAGTTCGCCGTCGCGGAGGCGCGGCACGGGCTCGGCGGTGTGCTCAACAGTCTGCGGGGTGCGTTGTACGTCAACCATCCGTTCGCAATCGCCCGCGCCGACTTCAAGCCGGCCCAGCTTCAGAGGTTCGCCGCTCTCGGTCTTCGTGTTCCGGCGACCCTGGTCACCAATGATGTGGAGGAGGCACGAGAGTTCGCGGCCGAGCACGGGCGCGTCATCTACAAGACGTTCCGTGGGCTGCCGGAGGGCGAGGACGGCCACGTTGGAGCGATCTGGGCCCAGCGCATCGAGCCCGGCGCGCTGGACGAAACGGTCGCGGTCACCGCGCATCTCTTTCAGGCGGAGGTTCCGAAGTGCGGAGATGTCCGGGTCACAGTGGTCGGTCGTCATGTCTTCGCCCAGCGGATCACCACGCCGGACGGTGCTCTGGACTGGCGCCGAGGGGACTGGGACCACCTTGTCCACGCGCCTGTTGCCGTCCCCGAGTCTGTCCAGGCCGCGCTGCACAGCTACTTGGCCTCGTTCGGCCTGGTCTTCGGCTGCTTCGACTTCGCGCTCACCGGCAAGGGGACGGACCCGGAGGACTGGTGGGCCATCGAGTGCAACCCGAACGGGCAGTGGGGTTGGCTTCCGGACGCCCCGGCCATTGCCGACGCGTTCGCCGAAATCCTGAGCGGGGAGGGGAAACAGCAGCATGACGATGCCCAAGGATCTTGAGGTCGATTCGGTTCTGCTTCGAGAGGTGATGACGCAGGAACTCGTACGAGACGGGGTCCTGGATGATCCCGGCTGGCTGGCCGCGGTTGCGGAGGTGCCCCGGCATCGGTTCGTGCCCGGCTTCTACCTGGCCGCCGGCGAACCCGACGAGCACGGACTGACGGTGTGGGAGCCCGTCACCGCCGAGCTCGACTACGGAAGATGGCTGGCCACCGCGTACTCCGATGCCACACTGATCACCCAGTTCGACGGGAGGGACCCGGACTGGAGCGCGCCCCGGGTGCGCCACGGTGGGGCGCCGACCTCCTCGTCGACGCTGCCGTCGCTCGTCCTGCGGATGTGGGCCGATGCGGAGGTGGCGGAAGGGCATACCGTGCTGGAGGTCGGCACCGGCAGCGGATACTCCACCGCGCTGGCGTGCGAGCGTTTGGGGTCTGCCGACGTCACGAGCATCGAGGTCGATCCGGACCGGCTGGCGGTGGCGGCGGACGCGCTGTACGGCTGCGGGTACACGCCGACTCTGGCCGTGGCGGATGGGTTGTACGGCTACTGGCCCGAGGCGCGCTTCGACCGGATCGTGGCGGCCTGCTCCTTCCGTTCCGTGCCGGACGCGCTCATCGCGCAGACCCGGCCGGGCGGGAAGATCCTGCTCACGCTGTCAGGGTGGTTGTACGGGTATGCGCGCGTCCTCCTCACGGTCGCCGAGGACGGTACGGCGGAGGGGCCGCTGCTGCCGGGCACCGTCTCCTTCATGTCGGTCCGGGCGCACGCGGCTCCGACGCTCGGGAACCCCGCCCACTGGGCTGCGGGGCTGCCGGAGAAGGGCAGGGCTGCGAGGTACGGGCCCGAGCGGATCACGGCTGCGACTGCGGAGGCGTTCCATCTGCGCTTTCTTGCCCAATGCGCGGTTCCCGACGCTCAGATGACCACCGTGGGAGACGTCGTGCACCTGGTCGATGTCGTCAGCGGCTCTGTCGCCTCGCTCACCCCGGGCGACGGCGAGTGGGAGGTGCGGGAGGCCGGGCCGGTGAAGTTGTGGGAGCGCGTCGAGGACGTTGTGGAGGCCTTTGACTTCGCGGGGCGGCCGGGGCCCGAGTTGTTCGGTCTCCGGATGAACGGTGGCGAACAGCGGCTGCTGCATCCGCGGATGCCCATGCTTGAGTTGCCCGGGCGGCCCGGCTGAGAGGATCGGTGGCATGGTGGACTCCCCTATGCGGGTTAATGCGCTCATCGTCGATGCCACTGACCCCGAGCGGCTCGCTGCGTTCTGGTCCGAGTTGCTGGGCAGGCCGGTCGTGGGTCGCGGGGGTCCGTATGTATGGCTTCGGCGAGAGAACGGCCTCGGCCTGGGCTTCCAGCGGACCGGCGAACCCAAGTCGGGCAAGAACCGCATGCACTTCGACATCACCTCGCCCAACCCCTCAGCCGAGCAGCAACGGGTGGAGACGCTCGGCGGGAGCAGGCTGGAGCAATACGACGACGGGGGGTTCCTGGTGATGGCGGACCCTGAGGGCAATGAGTTCTGCATCATCCCTGAGGGCGCCTTCGAGCTCGACGACGAAGGACGCGCGGACTACCTCGGCTGACCAACTGTGGGCTTGTATCCGCTCAGCGACTCAACCCTCCCGTGTCGACCTGCGTGGACTGGTGGCAAACGATCACGCCGGAAAATATGGGACGTGATCTTCGGCTGGAGTGCCCGGTTAGGCGCTGTGGCGTTCCGTGAGTGGACCGACGCCGAGATCTTCGCGCATGAGTTTGCGCATCTTGGCGGCAGCATTGCCGCGTTCCTCCCAGCGCGCGTGATCCTCTGGGCTGCTGACAGCAGTGCCGTCGATGTAGCCGTCGCGGATGCGTCGCAGGCAGTGGAACACACTGTTGGAGGCCTGGACGACAGGTTGGGGCGCGATGAGCCACATCCGTTCGGATGCGATGGCGATGCCTGATTCGCGGAAGGCTTCGCGCAGCGCAAGCGCCCGCTCTTCGCCGGAAGGGTGCTCACGCTCGGCCAGGGCCCGCAAGGTCTCACCGAGGATCTTCACGGCGGTGGTGTACTGCGTGTATGTGTCGAGCCGCAGCCGAAGAGCTTCTTTGGCATCTTCGCGCTTCCACCGATTCCGATCGGCGATGAGCGTGGCGACGATGCCGATCGCGGCCCCGGCCAGGGTGGAGAGCAGTGGCAACCAACCCATGCGGGCCAGCTTGAGCCATACCGTGACGGCGGCACCAGGTGGGCTTCGAGGCCGGACCCGTGTGGCCGGGAGGCAGCCGTCGACTGGGAGAATCCCAACGCGAATCTGGTTCCCGTCACCCCCAGGCGCGATCAGCTGCCGGCGGGACCGCATGCCAACGGCCCCAAGGGCGGGGACAGTTGTGTTCCGTCCGACTTCCCTGTCCGGGGGCCGGCTGCGCACCGCCTGATCGGGACCAGCCCCAAGACCACAGCCGAAGCGGGGGTCGCAGTGCCAGGATGAGGGCATGACGACGATCAACGGGGAAGTCGCGGTCGGGTTCGAGGGTGTGCGGGAGGCGTTCGCCGCCAACTTCGAGCAGCGCGGGGATGTCGGGGCCGCCGTATGTGTGTATCGGGACGGGCGGCCCGTGGTGGATCTGTGGGGTGGGGTCGCCGATCCGGAGACCGGGCGGGGCTGGGAGCGGGACACCTTGCAGCTTGTGTACTCCGCCACCAAGGGGGCGACCGCCACCATGGCGCATCTGCTCGCCCAGCGCGGGGAGTTGAATCTCGATGCTCCGGTGGCCGACTACTGGCCCGAGTTCGGGGTGAACGGCAAAGCGGGGATTCCGGTGCGGTGGTTGTTGTCGCATCGGGCCGGGGTGGTCACCGTTGAGCCTCCTGTGCCCCTGGAAGGGGCCTTGGGGTGGGATGCGATGGTGGCCGCCCTTGCCGCTCAGCGGCCCGCCTGGGAGCCGGGGACCGCGCACGGGTATCACGGGCGGACCTTCGGGTGGCTGGTCGGGGAGGTGATCCGGCGGGTCTCCGGGCGTACGCCGGGGCGGTTCTTCGCCGAGGAGATCGCCGGGCCGCTCGGGCTCGACTTCTTCATCGGGCTGCCGGCGGCCGAGCGTGGGCGGGTCAGCCGGATGGTCTATCCGAAGGCCGAGGTCGACCTGAGCACCGTACCGCTGGAGGTCGTGCCGGCGGAGGCGCGGGAGCTCGTCGCCGCGTTGCAGGATCCGGACTCGCTGAGCAACCGGGCGTTCGCCGTCACCGATCCCGCCGAGATCGACTTCAACTCCGCCGAGGTGCAGGCCGCGGAGATCCCCGCGTCCAACGGGATCGGTACGGCGCGGGGGCTGGCGCGGATGTACGCCTCGTTGATCGGGGAAGTGGAGGACGGGGTAAGGCTGTTCACGCCGGAGACGCTCGCTTCGGCGACCGCGGAGCAGGCCGGCGGGGTGGACAAGGTCATCATGATGCCGATTCGGTTCGGGTCCGGGTACATGCTGCCCGTCGAGACCAACCCGCTCACCGGGCCCCGTGCCTTCGGGCATCCCGGGCGCGGCGGGTCGCTTGCCTTCGCCGATCCCGAGCACGGCATCGCCTTCGGGTACGTCATGAACAGCATCGTCGAAGGGGCCGAGGATACGCGTGCGTCCGCGCTCGTGGACGCGGTGCGGGAGTCGTTGGCCTAGTCGGCAACGGCCTTTCGCGCAGGTGGGCGCCGGGTTAGGGTCGGCCCTATGAACGGGGTCGTGACGGCTGTCAGCCGTAATGAGGTGTACTCCTTCACCAAGCCGAACCGGGAGAGCATCACCCTGCTCGCCGGGCTCGGGGTGGAGGGTGATGTGCACGCCGGGGTGACCGTGAAGCACCGGTCCAGGGTCGCTCAGGATCCGAGTCAGCCCAATCTGCGGCAGGTGCACCTCATTCACGAGGAGTTGTTCGCGGAGCTGGCAAGCGCCGGGTTCCGGGTGGGGGCCGGCGAACTCGGGGAGAACATCACCACCCGTGGCCTGGATCTGCTGGGGCTGCCGGTCGGGGCGTTGCTGCGGATCGGGGGGCAGGCCGTCGTCGAGGTGACCGGGCTGCGGAATCCGTGCCTGCAGATCGACGGCTTTCAGGAAGGGCTGCTGAAGCAGGTCGTCGGGCGGGACGGCAGTGGTCGGGTCGTCCGTAGGGCCGGGGTGATGAGTGTGGTGAAGGTGGGGGGTGTGGTGCGGCCGGGGGATGCGATTCGGGTGGAGTTGCCCGAAGGGGTTCAACGGCCGCTGGAACGCGTCTGAGGCGCAGCCGACGCCCCTACGGGTCTGAGGCGGTCATGAAGGCCGCGGTCGTCTCCTCGGAGAAGCAGGGTTGACAAGGGTCGGCTCATGTTCCGTCAGCGTGGTTGCCTGCGGGTTAGCCTCGCGAAAACCAGGCAGAACGTGGCAGAAGGAGACAGGCATGGCCAGGGTTCCCAGTTCGGTGATCGCCGCGGGCGGGCTCGTCGGGGGGTACGGCGTGGCCCGGTGGACGAAGAAGCGGCCGCTGGGCGGGGTTGTGCTGGCCGTCGCCGGGGCCGCCGCCGCGCAGCAGTGGCGGGAGCGGGCGGGCGGGAAGGCCGCCGGGGCGCTGTCGGTCGCGTATGTCGCCGCGTTCGCCGGGTCGCATCCGCTGGCCAGGAAGGTCGGCGCCTGGCCGTCCGTCTTCGGCGTGGCGGGGGCGGTGGCGCTGGCGTCCTGGGCCGTCGCCGACCGGCGCGCCTGAGCACCATCCGCGCCAGAACCCCCCCAGCACCATCCGCGCCGGTCGGCGCCTGGCCGTCCGTCTTCGGCGTGGCGGGGGCGGTGGCGCTGGCGTCCTGGGCTGTCGCCGACCGGCGCGCCTGAGCACCATCCGCGCCAGAACCCCCCCAGCACCATCCGTGCCGGTCGGCGCCTGGCCGTCCGTCTTCAGCGCCGCGGGGGCGGTGGCGCTGGCGTCCTGGGCTGTCGCCGACCGGCGCGCCTGAGCACCATCCGCGCCAGAACCCCCCCCAGCACCATCCGTGCCAGACGCTCCCCAGCACCGTCCGTCCTAGCGGGCATCCGCGCTGCGAAAGGCCCGGCGGTATGCCTGTGGGCTGGTGCCGACCACCCTGCGGAAGCGTTCCCGGAAGGCCGTCGGGGAGCCGAAGCCCGACTGGGTCGCGATGCGTTCGACAGGGTGGGCCGTGGTCTCCAGCAGATGCTGCGCCCTGCGCACCCGCGCGCGGTGCAGCCACTGCAGCGGGGTCGTGCCGGTCTGGTCGCGGAAGCGGCGGTTGAGGGTACGGGTGCTCATGCCGGCCCGCGCCGCGACCTCCTCCAGGGTCAGGTCCCGGTCGCAGTTGTCCTCCAGCCAGGTCAGGAGCGGCTCCAGGGTGGCACCGGCCGGGGCCGGCGGCTGGTCGTGGACGATGAACTGGGCCTGGCCGCCCTCCCGTTCCAGCGGCATGACCGACAGCCGGGCCGTGTGCGCGGCGACCGCCGAGCCGTAGTCCATGCGGACCATGTGCAGGCACAGGTCCATGGCCGCGGCCGCGCCCGCCGAGGTCAGGAACTGGCCGTTGTCGACGTAGAGGACGTTCGCGTCCACCTCGATCGCCGGGTGCAGCGCGGCCAGGACGTCGGCCGCGGCCCAGTGCGTGGTGGCACGCAGGCCGTCCAGCAGGCCGGTGGCCGCGAGGACGAACGCCCCGACACAGACCGACGCGATCCGGGTGCCGTTCGCCGCCGCCGCGCGCAGGGCGTCGCCGACCTCGGGCGGAAGCTCGAACGTGGGATTCGCGACGCCCGGCACGATGATCGTGTCCGCCTCGGCCAGCGCGTCCAGCCCGTACGGCGCCCTGACCGTGAACGCGCCGCCCGCCGCGGTCACCTCGTCCGCCGGCCCGCACACCCGGACCCGGTAGGCGTCCCGGCCGTCGGGCAGCCGGGCCCAGCCGAAGGTGTCGATCGGCACGGAGAAGTCGGACGGGATGACCTGGTCCAGGACGAGTACGGCGACGGTGTGCATGGCAGGAACGTAGCGGTTCGACGGGTTGCCGCCAATCCTGGGTGGCCGGCTCAGGAAACTGACACGTGTGGCTGGCGAGAATCCGCTGAGTGGTGGCAGTATCGCCGCTTCTGCAAGATCTTCCGGCCGCCTACGGTCGAGGCCGTGACCAAGTCCCTCCTCGCCGTCCATGTGCTCGCGGCGATCGTCGCGATCGGTCCCGTCACCGTCGCCGCCAGCATGTTCCCGCCGGCCGCCCGGCGCGCCATCGAGTCGCCGGACGACCTCCGTGCCGCCGAGACCCTCCAGCTGCTGTACCGGATCTGCCGGGTGTACGCCGTCGTCGGCGTCGCCGTCCCCGTGTTCGGGTTCGCCACGGCGAGCAACATGCATGTGCTGGGCAGCGCCTGGCTGATCACGTCGATCGCGCTCACCGCACTCGCGGCGCTCGTCCTCGCCGCGCTGGTGCTGCCCCGGCAGGGCGCACTGGTGGAAGGCGGTGCCCACACGCGGCAGGCCACCGTCCAACTCGCCATGTTCACAGGAGTGTTCAATCTCCTCTGGGCCGCCGTGACGGTTCTGATGATCGTGCGGCCGGGGTCGACGACCGGCGCCTGACCAACTCCCCCGGTTTCTGTTATCCGGGTGCCGCCGGTTCGTCTCCCAGGGCATGCACCTGACTCGACAGATCAGCCGCCGGAGCCTGCTGAAGGCCTCGGGAGCGGCGGTGGGGGCCGCCGCGGGGATCGCCGCGGCGGGCCGGCCCGCCTCCGCCGCCGGGGCCTTCGCGCACCCCGGCCTGCTGCACACCCGCACCGATCTCGACCGCATGGCCGCCAAGGTGAAGGCGGGCGCCGCGCCCTACACGGCCGGGTTCGCCCGGCTCACCGCCAACCCGCACGCGCGGAGCGGCTGGCAGGCGCGGCCGCAGGCCGTGGTGTACCGGGGCTCGGGCACCCCGGAGAACTACGCGCTCCTCTACAACGACATCCACGCCGCGTACCAGAACGCCCTGCGCTACCACGTCACCGGCGAGAGCGGGTACGCCGACACCGCGGTCGCCGTCCTCAACGCGTGGTCCGCCACCCTCACCGCGGTCGACGGTTCCGCCGACCGGTTCCTGGCCGCCGGGCTGTACGGCTACCAGTTCGCCAACGCCGCCGAACTCGTCCGCGACCACGGGGACTTCGAGCTCGCCCGGTTCCAGGAGATGCTGACCAAGCTCTTCGGCGCGGTCAGCGACGACTTCCTCGTCCGGCACAACGGCGCCGTCATCTCCAACTACTGGACCAACTGGGACCTCGCCGCCATGGTCTGCGTCCTCGCCACCGGCATCTTCTGCGACGACCGCGCCCAGGTCACCCGCGCGGTCGAGTACTTCAAGCACGGCGCCGGGCTCGGCTCGATCAAGAACGCGATTCCCGTCGTGTACGACGACGGGCTCGCCGAGTGGCTGGAAGCCGGGCGCGATCAGGGCCACACACTCCTCGGGGTTGGCCTGATGGGCACGTTCTGCGAGATGGCCTGGAACCAGGGGATCGACCTGTACGGCTACGACGACAGCCGGTTCCTCAAGGGAGCGCAGTACGTGGCCAAGTGGAGCATGGGCGGGAACGTGTCGTACACCGCGAACACCCGTCAGAAGGGGGCGATCAGAGGCTGGTCGGGCACCGAGACGGCGACCGCGGCGGCGGGGGTGGACCCGGCGATGACCCGTCCCGTCTGGGCGATGATCGCCAACCACTACACGAAGCGGCGGGGGATGCCGGCGACGTACGTCACGCAGATCGCGGCGAAGGCCGCGCCGGAGGGCGGAGGCGGGGACTACGGGCCGAACAGCGGGGGGTACGACCAACTGGGCTTCGGGACTCTGACGTTCACGCGGGATCGGGTGGAGGCGGCAGGCGGCGCGACGTCTTCCCCGAATCCGACGGCACCGGCATCGGTCTCGGGACCTGCGTCCGCTTCGGCGCCGTCCTCCCCGTCGACCATGGACAAGGGCGACGGCCTCGCCGCCACCGGGTCCGGTGATGTCGTCGGGTGGACCGCGGCCACGGGGATCACCGCGCTGGCGGGTGGGCTGCTGTTGCTGCGCAGGCGGGGGCGCCGGGCCGGGTAGGCACCGGATGCCGGAGCCGGGCGGGCGCCGGGCTTGCTCCAACCGTGGGTCCTGGCCGCCCGTTCGGCCGTATGCGGGCGGCTCGGGGGCTCCTCTCGCCGCTCCGAGCCGCCAGGATGGCCGGAGGACCACGCCATGGTGCGGGCGAACCGCGAGCGTCTGGAGACACACACCGGTGACCGTTCTCAACGACCCCGAGCCCTCGGCCGTCCCCCATTACGACAGCGAGGTGCCGCTGCGAGGCCGGCAGCCCGGCAATGTCGTGGTGAAGTGGCTGACGACCACCGACCACAAGACGATCGGCACGCTGTACCTGACCACCTCGTTCGCGTTCTTCCTGATCGGCGGCGTGATGGCGCTGCTCATGCGCGCCGAACTCGCCCGGCCGGGTCTGCAGATCCTCTCGAACGAGCAGTTCAACCAGGCGTTCACCATGCACGGCACGGTGATGCTGCTGATGTTCGCGACGCCGCTGTTCGCCGGCTTCACGAACTGGATCATGCCGCTCCAGATCGGCGCGCCGGACGTCGCCTTCCCGCGGCTGAACATGTTCGCCTACTGGCTCTACCTGTTCGGCTCGACCATCGCGGTGGGCGGCTTCCTCACCCCGCAGGGTGCGGCCGACTTCGGCTGGTTCGCCTACTCCCCGCTGTCGGACGCGGTCCGCTCGCCCGGCCTCGGTTCCGATCTGTGGATCATGGGTCTGGCGTTCTCCGGCTTCGGCACGATCCTCGGCGCGGTCAACTTCATCACCACGATCATCTGCATGCGCGCCCCCGGCATGACCATGTTCCGCATGCCGATCTTCGTGTGGAACGTGCTGCTGACCGCCGTCCTGGTCCTCTTCGCCTTCCCGGTCCTCGCCGCCGCGCTGTTCGCGCTGGAGGCGGACCGCAAGTTCGGCGCCCACGTCTTCGATGCCACGAACGGCGGAGCGCTGCTCTGGCAGCACCTCTTCTGGTTCTTCGGCCATCCAGAGGTGTACATCATCGCGCTGCCGTTCTTCGGCATCGTGACCGAGATCATCCCGGTCTTCTCCCGCAAGCCCGTCTTCGGCTACATGGGCCTGGTCGCGGCGACCATCTCGATCGCCGGTCTGTCCGTGACGGTGTGGGCCCACCACATGTACGTCACCGGCGGTGTGCTGCTGCCGTTCTTCGCCTTCATGACGTTCCTGATCGCGGTCCCGACCGGGGTGAAGTTCTTCAACTGGATCGGCACCATGTGGAAGGGCTCGGTGTCGTTCGAGACACCGATGCTGTGGTCGACGGGCTTCCTCGTGACGTTCCTGTTCGGTGGTCTGACCGGTGTCATCCTGGCCTCGCCCCCCATGGACTTCCACGTCTCCGACTCGTACTTCGTGGTGGCTCACTTCCACTACGTGGTCTTCGGTACGGTCGTCTTCGCGATGTTCGCCGGCTTCCACTTCTGGTGGCCGAAGATGACGGGCAAGATGCTCGACGAGCGCCTCGGCAAGATCACCTTCTGGACGCTGTTCATCGGCTTCCACGGCACCTTCCTGGTCCAGCACTGGCTGGGCGCCGAGGGCATGCCGCGTCGTTACGCCGACTACCTGGCGGCCGACGGCTTCACCGCGCTGAACACGGTCTCCTCGATCAGCTCCTTCCTGCTCGGCCTGTCGATGCTGCCGTTCCTCTACAACGTGTGGAGGACGGCCAGGTACGGCAAGCCGGTCGGCGTCGACGACCCGTGGGGCTTCGGCCGTTCGCTGGAGTGGGCGACCTCCTGCCCGCCGCCGCGGCACAACTTCGTCACCCTGCCGCGGATCCGCAGCGAATCCCCGGCGTTCGACCTGCACCACCCCGACATCGCCCTGGCCGAGGCCGAGGCCTACCGCACCCACTCATGACCGACGCGGAACACCACGTGGGCGGCAGACCGCAGGGCGGGGCCGACGAAGACCTCGGCAACCAGGTGGAGGGTTACCTGCTGTGGCGGGCCCGGATCGCGGAGGCCGAACAGCGGGCACGGGAGTTCACCCTGTGCATGGACTGGTTGACCACGTCCCAACGTGACGAGATCGAACGCCACTACGTCGACGACAGCCTCCGGAACGCCCGGCAGGACCTCGAACGGGTCGCCGCCCGGTGTGTGTCCCTGCGGGGCGAGTACGAGCGCCGGTACCGCCGGCTGCGGGCACGCTGTGCGGGGTGGTCACTGGCCGTGTGCGCGGGCGTCACCTTCCTGGCGGCGGCCGCGTCACTGGGCCGCTGACGGCCGAGCCCCTTCCACGGCCGTGTCACTGGGCCGCGGAAGGCCGCTGAGAGCCTCTTCCGCGGCCGTGTCACCGGGCCGCTGACGGCCGCTGAGAGCTCCTTCCGCGGCCGTGTCACTGGGCCGCTGACGGCCGAGCTCCTACCACGGCCGTGTCACTGGGCCGCTGAGGGCCGCTGAGAGCCTCTTCCGCGGCCGTGGCACTGGGCCGCGGAAGGGCCCCTGTACGCCAGCTCCCCCGCTCCCGCGCTCGCGCCGCCCCCTACGCGCCCGCCTTCGCCGCCCCGCCCGGCGCCGCCGTCAGCGGTGTGGCGATGTCCTCCAGCGACCTCCGCTCCGCGTTCACCGCGCACACCGCCGCCACCAGCCCGGCCGCGCACATCAGCCCCGCGCCGATCTGGAACGCCAGCACGGTGTCGGACACCTTGCCCGTTCCCGTCAGGTCGGCGAAGAGGAGCGGGCCGCTGATGCCGCCCGCCGCCGTGCCCAGCGCGTAGAAGAACGCGATCGACATCGCCCTCGTCTCCATCGGGAAGATCTCGGACACCGTCAGATACGCGCTGGACGCTCCCGCCGACGCGAAGAACAGCACCACGCACCAGCACGCCGTCAGCGTCCCCGCCGTCAGCACACCCTGGCCGAACAGCCATGCCGTGATGAACAGCAGCAGCCCGGAGAGCAGGTACGTCGACGAGATCATCACCCTCCTCCCCACCGTGTCGAACAGCTTGCCCAGCAGCAGGGGGCCCAGGAAGTTGCCGACCGCGATGACCACGAAGTAGTAACCCGTGTCGCCCGTCGGCACGTCGAAGAACTTCGTGAGGATCGCGCCGAAGCCGAAGGTGATCGCGTTGTAGAGGAACGCCTGGCCGATGAAGAGGGCGAAGCCGAGGACGGCACGGCGCCGGTAGTCGTGAAAGACCGTGCGGGCGATCTCGCGGAAGGTGACGCCGGCCCGCTGGTGGATCACCAGCTCGCCCGCCGGTTCGGGGAGCGGCTCGCCCTTCTCCTCCTCCACCCGGTGCTCGATCGAGGAGACGATCTCCTCCGCCTCCCGTTCTCGGCCGTGGATGAGCAGCCAGCGCGGGCTCTCCGGGATGTTCCGTCGTACCAGCAGGATGACCAGGCCCAGGACGACCCCCAGCGCGAAGGTCAGGCGCCAGCCCACGTCCTTCGCCAGGAAGTCCGTGTTCAGGGCGACGATCGAGAGCAGCGAGCCGCCGACCGCGCCCACCCAGAAGCTGCCGTTGATGATCAGGTCCACGCGGCCGCGGTAGTACGCGGGGATCAGTTCGTCGATCGCGGAGTTGATCGCCGCGTACTCGCCGCCGATACCGAAGCCGGTCAGGAAGCGGAAGGTGAAGAACCACCAGGGGGCGAAGGAGATCGAGGTCAGGGCCGTGGCGGCCAGGTAGACCGCCAGGGTGATCATGAAGAGGTTCTTGCGGCCGTAGCGGTCGGTCAGGCGGCCCCAGAAGAGGGCTCCGGTGCAGGCGCCGGCCACGTACAGCGCGGCCGCCACGCCGGTGACCTGGGAGGACGAGATCGCGAGTCCGCTGCCCGGTTCCGACAGACGGCTCGCGATGTTGCCTACGACCGTCACCTCGAGGCCGTCCAGGATCCAGACCGTGCCGAGGCCGATGACGACCGTCCAGTGCCAGCGGGACCAGGGGAGGCGGTCAAGGCGGGCCGGGATACGAGTGGTGATCGTCCGGCCGCCGCCGTGGCCGCCGCCCGCCCCGTCCACGCCCACATCCGCACCCGTAGCCATCCGCGCCTCCTCTGCCGGCGAGAGAACACAATCGCCAGGCGGGTGCCCCGTGCCAGGCGTTCGAAGCGCCCTACGCGCCCAGCGCCCGCGACACCGTGAAGATCAGCACGCCGGCCAGCGACCCCACCACCGTGCCATTGATCCGGATGAACTGCAGATCACGCCCGATGTGCGCTTCGATCTTCCGGGTGGTGTGCTCCGCGTCCCAGCCCGCCACGGTGTCGGTGATCAGGGAGGTGATCTCCTTGCGGTACGTCGACACCACGTGCACGGCCGCGCCCTCGACCCAGCTGTCGACCTTGTCCTGGACCTTGGGTTCGTCGGCCATCCGGGTGCCCAGGGAGAGCAGGGAGGCGCGGACGCGCAGCCGCAGCTCGCTGCGTTCGTCCTCGGCCGCCGAGACGATCATGGATCGTACGGCCGTCCAGGTGGACGCGATCAGGTCCTGCACCTCGCCACGGCCCAGGACGTCGCCCTTGAGCCGCTCGACCCGGGCCCGGGTGTCGGTGTCGGACTGGAGGTCGTTCGCGAAGTCCGTGAGGAAGCGGTCGAGGGCGCCGCGTGCCGGGTGGGACGGCATGTCCCGCATCTCGGCGCAGAAGCGCAGCAGCTCCTTGTAGACGCGCTCGCCGACCCGCCGGTCGACGAACCGGGGCGTCCACCCGGGCGCCCCGCCCTGGACGGCGTCCATCACGGAGTCCCCGTGCAGCACCAGCCAGTCGTGCGCCTTGGTGACGATCAGGTCCACGACCCGCCTGTGACCGCCGTCGGCGACGACCCGTTCCAGCATCTTGCCGATGCCGGGGGCGATCTCCTGGGCGTCGGCCCGCCGGGTGATCGCCTCGCCGACCACGGCCTGGACGTCGGAGTCCCGCAGCACGGTCAGGGCGCCGCGCAGCGCGGTCGCCAGCTCCGCCGTCACCCGGTCGGCGTTCTTCGGCTCCGCCAGCCACGCGCCGAGCCGGCTGCCGATGCCGACGGCACGCAACCGCTGTCGTACGACGTCCTGGGAGAGGAAGTTCTCGCCGACGAACTCGCCCAGCGAGATCCCCAGCTGGTCCTTCTTCGTCGGGATGATCGCGGTGTGCGGGATGGGCAGGCCGAGCGGGTGGCGGAACAGGGCGGTCACCGCGAACCAGTCGGCGAGCGCGCCGACCATGCCCGCCTCGGCGGCCGCGGCCACATAGTCCGCCCAGGAGCCCGCGCCCTCGCCGGACGCCCACTTGGCCAGCACGTACACCAGGGCGACGAGCAGCAGCAGGCCGGTCGCCGTGCGCTTCATGTGCCGTACACCGCGCTGGCGCTCCTCGTCGGCGGGCGTGAAGGCGTTCATGGACTTGTAGGACGGGGACGGGGACGGCGTGACAGCCACCCGGCCGCCCGCCTGGCCGTCGGTGTCCGGCGTTTCCGTACGTTCCTCCATCTGCTCCACCCGTTCGCAGCCGGTCTCACCCCCATGGTGATCCCGCACCATTGTCCCTTCCTGACCTACTCCCGGAACGGAACAAGAGTTCCCGTCGTCTGTCTGTTCGGGAAATTGGACGGGCGGTGGTCCCCCGCGGCCCGGTGGGGGCTGATCGCGCGGTTCCCCCCGGCGCTCAGTGGTCGCCGTGCCTTCGGCGGCCGCGTTCCTCGCGGCGTTCTTCGCGTCGCCCCCTGCGCTCCTCGCGCCACTCGTGGCGGGCCGCGTGCAGTTCGTGCCGGGCCGACCCGCGGTCCAGCTTCTCCTGGCGGTGTTCCTCCCTGAGGCGTTGGCGTTCCGCCTTGGTGACCTTGTGCTCCACCTCGACGCCGCCCCAGAAGGCGAAGCCCGTCACGATCACCCTCGGCGCGCCCGGGTCCGGCGGTGTGCCCTCCTCGCGGTGGTCGAAGCCGCCCATGACGCCGATGCCCCGCATCACCACTTCCACCCCCGGCGGCACGAGCACGCTCAGGCCGCCCATGATCGCGACGCAGTTGATCTCGATCTCCCGGTCCGCGAAGTTCGCCTCGCGCAGGTCGATCTCGCCGCCGCCCCAGAACGCGAGGCAGTTGAAGCGTTTCGGCGCGGTCCAGCGGCCCTTGCGCTGGAAGCCGGACATCACGGCCACCGCCCAGGAGGACGAGCCCTCGCCGCCGACTATCCGGCTCCCCCAACTGCCGCTGTCCGCCGGGAACTTGTTCAGTGATACCGATGGTGACACCGCGGGTGAGCCAGCCGCCGCGGGCAGATCCCTGGTGATCGGCGTCAGCTCACCGTACGTACGGGCCTTGTACGTCGCCTCCAGCCGCTCCTCGAACTCCTCCATGTCCAGGCGCCCCTCCGCGAGGGCGTCCCTGAGGACCTCGGCGACTCGTTCGCGATCGGCGTCGGAGGCGCGCAGCTCCGGGGCATCGTCGGTCATGAGTGCAGACTACGAGTTCCGGTCGCCGGGCACTACGCCGTCGTGCGCTCCGAGGAGGGTGGAGGGGCGTCCCCCGGGGTTACCGGGGTTCCCGGGGCCCACGGTGTCGCCGGTGTCCCCGATGTCTCCAAGGAACGCAGCATCTTCGCGATCACCGTCTCGATGTCCGGCTCCCGGACGGAGAGGTCCACCAAGGGATACGCCGCCGCGATCCGCGCCACCAGCGGCGCCGCCGACTCCGACGCCGGGAACGCCAGCCACTGCCGGGGTCCCTCCACCTTCACCACCCGCGCCGAGCCGCCCGCCTCGACCGGCGGCAGCTCCCGCTCCAGGTCCACCACCAGGGTCCGTTCGCTCTCCCCCGCCTCGTGCAGGCCCGCGAGCGGACCGTCGTACATCAGCCGCCCGTGGTCGATGACCATCACGCGCGAGCACAACTGCTCGATGTCCTGGAGGTCGTGGGTGGTCAGCAGGACCGTGGTGCCGCGCTCGGTGTTGAGCTCCCGGAGGAAGTCGCGGACCTTGGCCTTGGAGATGACGTCCAGGCCGATCGTCGGCTCGTCGAGGTAGAGCACCTCGGGGTCGTGCAGCAGCGCCGCCACGATGTCGCCGCGCATCCGCTGGCCTAGCGAGAGCTGCCGTACCGGGACGTCCAGCAGACTCTCCAGGGAGAGGAGTTCGACCAGGCGGTCCAGGTTCTCGGCGTAACGCGCGTCCGGGATGCGGTACATGCGGTGCATCAGGCGGTAGGAGTCGATGAGCGGGAGGTCCCACCACAGCGTGGTGCGCTGGCCGAAGACGACGCCGATGCGGTGGGCCAGCCGGGTGCGCTCGCGCGACGGGTCGATGCCCGCCACCCGCAGCCGGCCGCCGCTCGGGGTCAGGATCCCCGTCAGCATCTTGATCGTCGTCGACTTCCCGGCGCCGTTCGGGCCGATGTAGCCGACCATCTCGCCGCGCTCCACCCTGAAGGAGAGCGCGTCCACCGCCCGTACCTGCCGGCGCTCCCGTCTCAGGAAGCCGGTCTTGCGCCGGACCTCGAAGACCTTCTCCACCCGGTCCACTTCAATGAACACCGTCAACTCCTTGTGATCCGGTCAACTCCCCGTGCTCCGATACGACCTGAGCCCCGCCCGCCACGCCAGGCCCGCCAGCGCGCAGCACACCACCGCCACCAGCGGCGACGACCACGCCGTCCACTCCGGGAGCCGCAGCGGATACGGCCGCCCCAGCACATACGCGGCCGGCACCCAGTTGACGAAGGCCAGCGGCAGCAGGAACGTCACCCCGCGTACGAAGTCCCTCCCGAACACCGTCGGCGGGTACTGGAGCAGCGTCGTACCGCCGTAGGTGAACGCGTTCTGCACCTCGGCCGCGTCCTGCGCCACGAACTGGAAGGTCGCACCCGCCAGGAACAACGCGCAGAAGATCACCGCGCCGCTGACCACGGTCACCGGCACCAGCAGCACCTTCGCCGCCGTCCAGTGGACGTCCACGGCGGTCAGCGCGTACCCAAGCACCAGGCCGCCCTGGACGATCCGGCCGAGGCGACGCAGCGCGAAGCGGTCCGCGCCGAGCTGGGCGAGCACCGGAGCCGGCCGGACCAGCAGGATGTCGAAGGAGCCGTCGCGGATCCGGGTGCCCAGCACGTCCATCGAGCCGAAGGCCAGGTCGGCCAAGCCGAACGCGGTCACGGACAGGCCGTACAGGAAGGCCACCTCGGGCATGGTCCAGCCGCCGAGACGGTCGACCTGCGTGAACATCAGCAGGATCGTGGCGAAGTCCAGGCCGGTCACCGTCAGGTTGCCGAGCATCGTGAGGACGAAGGACGTGCGGTAGATCATCGTCGACCTGATCCACATCCCCGCGATCAGCCGGTACGCCCGCAGGCCCTCCGCCAGCCGGTGCGCCCGCACCCCGTCCAGGGCCCGCTCACCCACCCTGCACCACCACCCGCCGGGTCGCCGCCCTCTGCACCAGCCGCCCCGCCGCCAGCAGCGCCACCGCCCACGCCGCCTGGAAGGCGTACGCGCCCGTCGGGCCGGTCTCCCCCAGCAGGACGTCCGCCGGCATCTGGAGCTGCGCCGCCCACGGGAGGGCCCGTACGACGTCGCCGAGGGCGCCCGGGAAGACGTTCAACGGCAGGGTCATGCCCGAGCAGAAGATCCCCAGGACCATCAGCGCCTGGTTGACGCCCATGCCGTCCATCAGCCAGAACACGCTCAGCGCGGCCAGGTAGCGGATGCCGAAGCTGACGACCATCGCGAGGAACAGGGAAACGGCGAACGCCGCCCAGGTCGCCACGTCCGTCGGCAGCGCCATCGGGAAGAACAGCGCACCGAAGACGAAGGGGATCACCCCGCGTCCCAGCATCTGGAACAGCGACCGGCCCAAATCCGTCGCCAGCCACCACAGCTGGAGATCGGCCGGACGGTACAGGTCGATCGCGATCTCACCCGTGCGGATACGCTCCATCAGGTCTTTTTCCACGCCCCCGCCCTGGATGGCGAGCGTCGCGTACAGGCACTGCCCGAGCCACACATAGGTGACCGCCTGCGCCTGGTCATAGCCTCCGAGGTGCGGCTTCTCGTCCCACAGAGCCAGGTACGTGTACACGAGGATGATCCCGAAGGCCGTGTTGGTGAACACCCCGGCGGCGGTCGCCGCCCGGTATGTCGCGTACCGTCGGAAACCCCCCGCCGCGACGGCCGAATACAACCGTCCCGCGCCCACGCCAACCGACCTCCCGGACCGCCCGACACCGAAGCGCAGGAGCCTACTGCGCCGACGACATCGCAGGCCACGCAATTTCCGTGACCGAAGCGTGCCGGAATCCGGGAACGGAACGCATGGTGCGCGAGTCTTCAACAGGGGGCGCAGAAGCGTACGAGGTCGTACGGGAACGAACGTACGACGCGAAAACAGGAGTCCGTGCACGAGATGAGCGACGAGCCGCAGCCGCAACAGCCGAACCAGAGCGGCGGAGGCCCGACAGAACCGCCGGGGGCGGCCGAGGAGACGAAGGGGGGCGAGAAGAAGACGAAGCGTCCCGGACGCACCGGATGGCGGCGGATCATCCCGACCTGGCGCACGGTGCTCGGCACCTTCGTGATCGGGATACTCCTTCTGATCGGCCTGTTCTTCCTCGGCTACTCGATGGTGAAGATCCCGGCGGCCAACGCGTTCGCCACCAAGCAGAGCAACGTGTTCCTGTACGCCGACGGCTCCCAGCTCGCCCGGGACGGCGAGGTCAACCGGGAGAACGTGACGCTCGCCCAGGTCTCCGCGGACGCCCAGCACGCCGTGCTCGCCGCCGAGGACCGCGACTTCTACACCGAGTCCGCCGTCGACCCCAAGGCGATGCTGCGCGCCGCCTGGAACACCGCGACCGGCAAGGGCACCCAGTCCGGCTCGACGATCACCCAGCAGTACGTGAAGAACTACTACCTGGCGCAGGAGCAGACCGTCACCCGCAAGGTGAAGGAGTTCTTCATCTCGATCAAGCTGGACCGTTCCGAGTCCAAGGCCGACATCCTGGAGGGCTACCTCAACACCAGCTACTTCGGCCGCAACGCCTACGGCATCCAGGCCGCCGCCCAGGCCTACTACGGCAAGGACGCCACCGACCTCGACCCGGCCCGCGCCGCCTACCTGGCCGCGCTCGTCAACGCGCCCAGCGAGTACGACGTCGTCGCCCACCCCGAGAACAAGGCGGCGGCCGTCGCCCGCTGGAACTACGTCCTGGACGGCATGGTCAAGAAGGGCTGGCTCAGCCAGTCCAAGCGGGCCGGCATGAAGTTCCCGATGCCCAAGGAGCAGACCGCCTCCACCGGCATGTCCGGACAGCGCGGCTACCTCGTCGAGGCGGTCAAGAGCTACCTCGTCAAGAACAAGATCGTAGACGCCGACTCCCTGGAGGCCGGCGGCTACCGCATCACCACCACCATCCAGAAGGACAAGCAGAACGCCTTCGTCAAGGCGGTCGACGACAAGGTGATGTCCAAGCTGGACAAGAAGAACAACAAGGCCGACAACTATGTGCGGGCCGGCGGCGCCTCGGTCGACCCGAAGACCGGCAACGTCGTCGCCATGTACGGCGGCATCGACTACGTGAAGCAGTACACCAACGGCGCGACCCGCGGTGACTTCCAGGTCGGCTCCACCTTCAAGCCGTTCGTGTTCGCCTCCGCCGTCGACAACGGCTCCACCACCCAGTCCGGCCAGACCATCACCCCGAACACCTACTACGACGGCACCAACAAGCGCGCCGTCCAGGGCTGGCCCGGCGGCAGCTACGCGCCGGAGAACGAGGACGAGAAGTCGTACGGCGAGATCACCGTCCGCAAGGCCACCGACCTGTCGGTGAACGCGGTGTACGCGCAGATGGCCGTCGACGTCGGCCCGTCCAAGGTCAAGCAGACCGCCGTCGACCTGGGCATCCCCTCCGACACCAAGGACCTCCAGCCGTACCCGTCGATCGCCCTCGGCACCGCCACCGCCAGTGTCCTGGACATGGCGGAGGCGTACGCCACGCTCGCCAACCACGGCAAGCACGGCACGTACACGATGGTCCAGAAGGTCACCAGGGACGGCACCGAGGACATCAAACTGCCCCAGTCGCCGACCAAGCAGGCCGTGAGCCGGCAGGCCGCCGACACCACGACCTCGATCCTGCAGAGCGTGGTCGACAACGGCACCGCCATCGCCGCCCAGGCCGCGGGCCGCCCGGCGGCCGGCAAGACCGGCACCGCCGAGGAGGACACCGCCGCCTGGTTCGCGGGCTACACACCCGACCTCGCCACCGTCGTCTCCGTGATGGGCCAGGACCCGGTCACGGCCGCCCACAAGTCGCTCTACGGCGCGCTCGGCCTCGCCCGCATCAACGGCGGCGGAGCCCCGACCGAGATCTGGTCGCAGTACACCAAGGACGCCCTGGAGGGCACCACGGCCTCCTCCTTCGACCTCGACCTCCAGCCCGGCGCCGAGACCGTGGCCCCGCCCAGCCAGAACCCGGCCACCCCGGGCACCGGCGGCCAGGACAACGGCGGCACCACCGGCGGGAACCAGGACAACGGCGGCACCACCGGCGGCGCCCAGGACAACGGCGGCACGACGGACGGCTCCACCACGGCGGGCCCCACCGACGGCGGCACCACGGACGGCTCCACCACCGACGGCTCGACCACGTCCGGGACGACGACCTCCGGCACCGACTCCGGTACGACGACATCGGGCACCGACTCCGGCACGTCAACCGGCACCACCACCGACGGCACCAGTACGGGTACGACGACCGGAACCACGGACGCCGGCACCACGACCGGGACGACAGCGGGCGACGACGGCGGCGGCGGCTTCGGATTCCAGTAGTCGGCGTTGGCACAGAAACGACAAAAAGGGCTGGTGACCGCGGTCACCAGCCCTTTTCTACCGTCTCTACCGTCTCTGCCGTCGGTTCACAGGTACAGGCCGGTCGAGTCCTCCGAGCCCTCGAACCGGTCGGCGGCGACCGCGTGCAGATCGCGCTCACGCATCAGCACATAGGCCACACCGCGCACCTCGACCTCGGCACGGTCCTCCGGGTCGTACAGCACCCGGTCGCCGGGCTCCACCGTCCGCACGTTCTGCCCGACCGCGACCACCTCGGCCCAGGCCAGCCGGCGCCCGACGGCCGCCGTGGCGGGAATGAGAATCCCACCGCCCGACCGCCGCTCACCCTCGCCGGTCTCCTGCTTGACCAGGACCCGGTCGTGCAGCATACGGATGGGCAGCTTGTCGTGATGGGTGTCGTTTCTTTTGGCGCTCACGCCTTCGAACCTACCTGCTTCTGCTCAGCTCTTACGCCGTCGGGTACTGAACACGAGCAGCCCGACCACGCCCACGGCGACGAGCGCGACCGGCACGACACGCTCCAGGCGCGGCGCACCCTCCTCGTCCACGAACTGGGCCTTCACATCGCTCACGACCCGGTTGACCTGGACGTAGGCTCGCCCGAGCGTGTGATCGACGTTGGCCGCGACCTTGGCCTTCGCATCGCCGACGATGGTCTTGGGATGCACCCGCACCCCGATCTCGTCCAGCGTCTCGGCCAGCACATCGCGGCGGCGCTTGATGTCCGCCTCGATCTGCGCCGGGGTTCTGGTGTCCGACGTCTCCGCCACCGTAGGCCTCCGAAGTCTGCCGTGCTGCATGTTCTGGACAGTCTGTCAGTTCTCGCCGCCGCCGCACTGTCAGGACCCCCCGTTACGCTGGACCGATGAGCGAGCGACTCCAGCCCGGGGACGTAGCCCCCGACTTCACCCTCCCCGACGCCGACGGCAACGAGGTGTCCCTCTCCGCCCACAAGGGGCGCAAGGTCATCGTCTACTTCTACCCGGCCGCGCTGACACCAGGCTGCACGAAGCAGGCCTGTGACTTCACGGACAACCTCGACCTGCTGGCCGGCGCGGGCTACGACGTCCTCGGCATCTCCCCCGACCGGCCGGAGAAACTCGGCAAGTTCCGGGAGAAGGAGAACCTCAGGGTCACCCTCCTCGCAGACCCGGACAAGCGGGTCCTGGACGCGTACGGCGCGTACGGCGAGAAGATGAACTACGGCAAGACGTACATGGGCGTCATCCGCTCCACGATCATCGTCGACGAGCAGGGCAAGGTGGAACAGGCCCTCTACAACGTCCGCGCCACCGGCCACGTAGCCAAGATCATCAAGGACCTGGGCATCTGACACCCCCTTGCCCACCCCCACGGCCCGCACCGGCAGCCCCGGCGCGGGCCGCTTTTCATGTCCGGGCGTGACTGTCCGATAACCGGTTCGTTACTCCGTACGGGCTGCGAACGCACAGCCGGAACGGAGGGGGCTCGATGGGAGCAAGTGCGTACACCAGGGAGCGGCTGGAAGAGGCGGCTCGGGGGGCGCGGACGTTGTCGGAGGCGTTGGGGAGGCTGGGGGTGGATCCGGGGAGTTCGACGCGGCGGTACGTGTTCCAGCGGATGAAGAGGCTGGGGGTTGATGTGTCGCACTTCGAGCGGGAGGGGGTGAAGTGGACGCAGGAGGTACTTGAGGGAGCGGTAGCGGCCTCTACGAACATGTGCGAGGTGCTGCGCAGGCTGGGGCTGGAGGTGGTGGGCGGGCATCACACGCACATCAGTCGACGGATCAAGGCGTACGGGATCGACACGTCGCATTTCCGGGTGCCGACGCAGCGGGGCAAGCCATGGCGTCCGCGAACCCCCGAAGGACTACTCGTCGAGCAGCCGGAGGACCGCGCCCGGCGTATTCCGAGCGACCGGCTCAGGTGGGCGATGACGGCGACGGGGGTGCCGGAGCGCTGTGCCATGTGCGGCACGGATGCCGTCTGGCGAGGGCGCCCGCTTCCCCTGGAGGTCGACCACATCGACGGCAACTGGCGGGACAACCACCTTCGGAATCTGCGCCTGCTCTGCCCCAACTGCCATTCCACGACAGACAACTATCGGGGGCGAGGCAGAGGCCGTGCACAGAGTGGCGCGGCATGAGCAGTGGTGTGCGGTATACCCGCGAGCGACTGGAGGAGGCGGCCCGGCTGTGCTCCAGCATCGACGAAGTGATCGCCCACTTGTGCAACGAGCCCTACGCCAAACTCGATCGCTACCTCCGCAAGCGCTTCGCCCACTTCGGAATCGACATCTCGCACTTCCGTGACTCCGGCCGACAACCACGCCCCGGTGCCGACGAGTTGCGCGTGGCGGTGGCCGAGTCGGTCTCCGTCTCCGGGACACTGCGCCTGCTGCGGCGCCCGGATACCGGCACACAGCGTGCTCTGCTCCGGCAGTGGATCGCCGAGGAAGGACTCACCACCGCGCACTTCCTCGGGCAGGCGCATTCACGGGGAAAGAGCCGCCCGGACAAGGCCAAACACCCGGAGGACATCCTGGTCAAACACGACGGCTCGCGCCGGACCAGGACCGTGCTGTTGCGTCGGGCGCTTCGGGACGTCGGCGTACCAGAGGTGTGCGCCGAATGCGGAGTGGGCTCGGAGTGGCTCGGGAGGCCCATGACCCTGGAGGTCGACCACATCGACGGGGACTGGAGCGACGACCGGCGGGAGAACCTACGGTTGCTGTGCCCGAACTGCCACGCGGTCACGGGCACCTGGTGCAGAGGGGGCGGACGCCGTATCGCTTAGCACAGTAAAGTAGGGCCCGGTCCAGGCGCCCGTACGCCAACGGCCGAGCGGCGATCTTTAGGTGGTCGTGTTTGTCGGTTCGAATCCGACCGGGCGCACAAGAGAAACAGACCCCGCACCTTAGATTCAAAGGTGCGGGGTCTTTTCGTCGCCTCAGCCCAGCAACTCCCGCACCACCGGCACCAGCCTCCGGAACGCCTTCCCCCGGTGGCTGATCGCGTTCTTCTCCTCGGGGCTCAGCTCCGCGCATGTTCGGGTGTCTCCCTCCGGCTGGAGGATCGGGTCGTAGCCGAAGCCGTTCGTGCCGGACGGCGTGTGGCGGAGTACGCCGCGTAGCCGGCCCTCGACCACCCGCTCCGTGCCGTCCGGCAATGCCAGGGCTGCCGCGCAGGCGAAGTGGGCGCCGCGGTGCTCGTCCGCGATGTCCGCCAGCTGCGCCAGCAACAGGTCCAGGTTGGCCTTGTCGTCGCCGTGGCGGCCGGCCCAGCGGGCGGAGAAGATGCCGGGGGCGCCGTTGAGGACGTCGACGCAGAGGCCCGAGTCGTCGGCCACCGCCGGGAGGCCCGTCGCTTGGGCCAGGGCGTGGGCCTTGAGGAGCGCGTTCTCGGCGAAGGTGACGCCTGTTTCCTTGACGTCGGGGATGTCGGGGTACGCGTCGGCGCCCACCAGCTCGTGGGGCAGCCCCGCCTCGGCGAGGATGGCGCGGAGTTCGGTGATCTTTCCGGCGTTGCGGGTGGCGAGGATCAGGCGGGTCGTCATGACACGCAGTATCGCAAGGGCCCGGCCCTCGGGTTACGGCGTGCAGACCTTGGTCAGTTCGCCGGCCGCGTCGGTGACCGGGGTGACGTCGGGGGTCGAGTCGCCGTTCCTGATGGCCGTGCGGACGTTGTCCACGGCCTTGTCGAGGTCGTCGACCGCCTTGTTGACGTCGGTGTCGTCCGTCCTGTCGCCGATCTTCCTCAGGTTCTGCTGGATCGAGTCGAGGGAGGCGTCGGCCTGGGTGGGGTCGTTCGCCGCGTTCTCCACGGCCTGCTGGAGGTCGGTGACGTCGTCGGCGATGGAGTCGGCGGTCTGGACGCAGTCGAGGGCCTTGTTCACGGCGTCGCATCCGGTGAGGCCGATGGTGAGTGCGGCGGTCGCGGCCACGGCGGCGATGGCGGTGCTGCGGCCTCGGTGACGGCCTCGGCGTCGGCTGGCGGCCATGACGGTGTTCCCCTCCCGTGGGTCGGCTGGCCGGGCGCACGGTGGTTCCTGCCGTGCGCCCGTACCTGGGGGGACGCGGGGTCGGCCGCCCGGGTTGCCTCTTCGTACCTCGGCTTTTTTCTTTCCCTTTACTTCGTGAGGGCCGCTTCGAGCGCCGCCCGCTGGAACGCGGCGAGTTCGGTGCAGCCGGCGACGGCGAGGTCGAGGAGGGCGTTGAGTTCGTCGCGGGCGAAGGGTTCGGCCTCGGCGGTGCCCTGGACCTCGACGAAGCGGCCGTCGCCGGTGCAGACGACGTTCATGTCGGTCTCGGCCTTCACGTCCTCCTCATAGCAGAGGTCCAGCAAGGGGACTCCGCCGACGATGCCGACGGAGACGGCCGAGACCGTGCCGGTCAGGGGCTGGCGGCCGGCCCTGATGAGCTTGCGGCCCTGGGCCCAGGCGATGGCGTCGGCCAGCGCCACGTACGCGCCGGTGATCGCGGCCGTACGCGTGCCGCCGTCGGCCTGGAGGACGTCGCAGTCGAGGACGATCGTGTTCTCGCCGAGGGCCTTGTAGTCGATGACCGCGCGCAGGGAGCGGCCGATGAGGCGGGAGATCTCGTGGGTGCGGCCGCCGATCCTGCCCTTGACGGACTCGCGGTCGCCGCGGGTGTTGGTGGCGCGGGGCAGCATGGCGTACTCCGCGGTGACCCAGCCCTCGCCGCTGCCCTTGCGCCAGCGGGGGACGCCTTCGGTGACGGAGGCGGTGCAGAAGACCTTGGTGTCGCCGAAGGAGACGAGGACGGAGCCCTCGGCGTGCTTGCTCCAGCCGCGTTCGATGGTGACCGGGCGGAGTTGTTCGGGGGTGCGGCCGTCGATTCGAGACATGGCCATGAGCCTATCCGGAGCGGCAGAAGGGGCCCGTCCCAGGAGGGAGGAGCCCCTTCGAGGTGAGCCGGGAGGCTCACATCATGTCTTCGATCTCCGCGGCGATCGGGTCGGCGTCGGTGCCGATGACGACCTGGATGGCAGTGCCCATCTTGACGACGCCGTGGGCGCCGGCGGCCTTCAGGGCGGCGTCGTCGACCTTCGAGGCGTCGTGCACCTCGGTGCGCAGCCGGGTGATGCAGCCCTCGATCTCGTCGATGTTGTCGATTCCGCCGAGGCCGGCGACGATCTTCTCAGCCTTGCTGGCCATGTTCCTTCTCCCTGATCCGAACCGCTTTGTCGCAGTAACCCACAGTTGGCCCATCTTTGCGAGCGGTCGTGCCGCGCTTGCCGAATGATGGCGAGCACTGCGGCGGAACCGTCGTCAACTGGTCTACACCAGCAGATGGGCGGTCGCCAAACCCCTGCCGTGGAGCCGAGCGGCCCGGAGGACGCGTCCATGAGTGCCGAGAGCGCCGACAGCACGGTCAGCCCCGGGCGGGAGCGGTGGAACGCTCTTTTCCAGGGGTTGCAGAAGATGGGCCGGAGCCTGCAGCTGCCGATCGCCGTGCTGCCGGCGGCGGGGATCCTCAACCGGCTGGGGCAGCCTGATGTGTTCGGCGACCAGGGCCTTGGCTGGACGGATGTCTCCAAGGTGATGAAGGGCGCGGGCGGTGCGCTGCTCGACGGGTCGGTGGGGCTTCCGCTGTTGTTCTGCGTCGGGGTGGCGATCGGGATGGCGAGGAAGGCGGACGGTTCGACGGCGCTGGCGGCGGTGGCGGGGTTCCTCGTCTATTACGGGGTGCTGCACCAGTTCCCGGAGGACTGCCCGGACGGCTCCAGGACTCTGCCGGGGATCGGCTGTCAGGTTAGCGACGGCTCGGTGTCGACGTTCACGTTCCAGAACCCCGGTGTCTTCGGCGGGATCGCGATGGGGCTGCTGGCGGCCTACTTCTGGGCCCGTTTCCACCGCACGAGACTGGTGGACTGGCTGGGCTTCTTCAACGGGCGTCGGCTGGTGCCGATCATCATGTCGTTCGTCGCGATCGTCTTCGCGGTGCTGTGCCTGTGGGTGTGGCCGCCGATCGGCGACGGGTTGGAGAGCTTCAGCCACTGGCTGCGGGACGCGGGTGCGTGGGGTGCGGGGGTGTTCGGGATCGCGAACCGGGCGCTGCTCGTCATCGGTCTGCACCAGTTCCTGAACGTGCCCATCTGGTTCCAGTTCGGCAGTTACACCACGCCCGGCGGCCAGACGGTGCACGGCGACATCAACATGTTCCTGGCGGGTGATCCGAGCGCGGGTCAGTTCACCTCGGGGTTCTTCCCGATCATGATGTTCGCGCTGCCGGCGGCCGCGCTCGCCATCACGCACTGCGCGAAGCCGCACCGGCGCAAGGAGATCGGCGGTCTGATGCTGTCGGTGGCGCTGACGTCGTTCGTCACGGGGATCACCGAGCCGATCGAGTACTCGTTCCTCTTCATCGCGCCGCTGCTGTACGCGGTGCACGCGGTGCTGACGGGGGTGTCGATGGCGGTGACGTGGGGTCTCGGTGTGCACGACGGGTTCAGTTTCTCGGCGGGGCTCATCGACTACGTCATCAACTGGAACCTGGCGACCAGGCCTTGGGCGATCGTCCCGATCGGCCTGTGCTTCGCGGCCGTCTACTACGTGATCTTCCGGTTCGCCATCACGAGGTTCGATCTGAAGACGCCGGGAAGGGAGCCGGAGGAGGAAGTGGAGGACGTCACCAAGGCTTGAGCGGATGGTCCCAGCACGGCGTACGAAGCGTAGTTCTCCGGTTGCGGAATTGACGGGTTCCTTATAACGCCACCATCGTGTACAACAGGTCTACACCACTGAGTGGTGTAGACCACCACCCGATGGAGGAAGTCTATGAGCACCGCCACCGTGCCCGCGGCGGCCCCCGCGAAGAAGCGGGGATCCGGGCTGTTCCAAGGCCTGCAGAAGGTAGGCCGCAGCCTCCAGCTCCCGATCGCCGTGCTGCCGGCGGCGGGGCTGCTGATGCGCCTGGGACAGCCCGACGTCCAGGCCAAGCTGCATCTCCCGGACGACGTGGCGAAGGTCTTCGCCGGGGCCGGCGGTGTTCTGTTCGACAGCTCGTTCGGGCTGCCGCTGCTGTTCTGCATAGGCGTGGCCATCGGCTTCGCGAAGAAGGCCGACGGCTCCACGGCACTCGCCGCGGTGGTCAGCTTCCTGACCTACTACGCGGTGGTCCACCAGTTCCCGATCAAGGACGGGCACGAGGGCGCCACCTACACGCCCGTCGCGCCCTTCGGCGGCTTCTGGCAGAAGGGTCACGAGGCCGCGACGGCCGCGACCTTCCAGAACCCGGGCGTGCTCGGCGGCATCATCCTCGGTCTGCTGACCGCGGTGCTGTGGCAGCGCTACCACCGCAAGCAGCTGGTGGCCTGGCTCGGCTTCTTCAACGGCCGCCGCCTGGTGCCGATCATCACGGCCGGTGTCGGTGTTGTGCTCGGCGTTCTGGTGGTCCTCGGCTGGCAGCCCATCGGTGATGTGATCACCGACTTCGGCAAGTGGATGACGGGTCTCGGCGCCTTCGGCGCGGCGCTGTTCGGTCTGATCAACCGCGCGCTGATCCCGATCGGCATGCACCAGTTCGTCAACTCCGTGGCGTGGTTCCAGATCGGCGACTACACCAACTCCGCCGGAACCGTCTTCCACGGCGACCTGCCGCGCTTCTTCGCCGGTGACCCGAGCGCCGGTATGTTCATGACCGGCTTCTTCCCGATCATGATGTTCGGCCTGCCCGCCGCCGCCCTGGCCATCGCGCACACCGCCCGGCCCGAGCGCCGCCAGGCCGTGATGGGCATGATGATGTCGCTGGCGCTGACCTCGTTCATCACGGGTGTGACCGAGCCCATCGAGTTCTCGTTCATGTTCATCGCCCCGCTGCTGTACGCGATCCACGCGGTGCTCACCGCTCTGTCGATGGCGGTGACCTGGGCCCTGGGCATGCACATGGGCTTCAGCTTCTCGGCCGGTCTGACCGACGTGTTCATCAACTGGGGCATCTCCACCAAGCCCTGGCTGCTGCTCCCCGTCGGCCTGGTGTTCGGAGCGATCTACTACTTCGTCTTCCGCTTCGCCATCATCAGGTTCAACCTCCCCACCCCGGGCCGCGAGCCCGAGGAGGAGGTCGAGGACCTCACGAAGGCGTGAGTCCCACCACGGTGTGACGAAGGCCCCGCAGCCGTCCTCGGCTGCGGGGCCTTCGTACTACGGGCCTGAACCCGGTGGTACGACGGTCAGATCACGTACGTCACCCTGGGCGCCGCGAGATCCACCGGGCCGTCGAAGACCTCGCGGGCGTCGGCGAGGTTGACGGCGGGGTCGGTCCACGGCGGGATGTGGGTGAGGACCAGCCGGCGGGCGCCGGCGCGGGCGGCGGTCTCGCCGGCCTCGCGGCCGTTGAGGTGCAGGTCCGGGATGTTCTCCTTGCCGTGCGTGAAGGCCGCCTCGCACAGGAACAGGTCGGTGTCCCGGGCCAGCTCCTCCAGCACCTGCGTGACGCCGGTGTCGCCCGAGTACGTCAGGGACGTCCCGGCGTGTTCGACGCGGATGGCGTACGCCTCCACGGGGTGGCGGACCCGCTCGGTGTGGACCGTGAAGGGGCCGAGGTCGAACGTGGACGGCTTGACCGTGTGGAAGTCGAAGACCTCGCTCATCGACGAGGCGGTGGGGGTGTCGGCGTAGGCCGTGGTGAGGCGGTGCTCGGTGCCCTCCGGGCCGTAGACCGGGATGGGGTCGCAGGGGCCGCCGTCGTGACGGTAGTAGCGCGCCACGAAGTAGGCGCACATGTCGATGCAGTGGTCGGCGTGCAGATGACTCAGGAAGATCGCGTCGAGGTCGTAGAGACCGCAGTGGCGCTGCAACTCGCCAAGGGCGCCGTTGCCCATGTCGAGGAGCAGCCGGAAGCCGTCGGCCTCGACGAGGTAGCTCGAACAGGCCGATTCCGCGGACGGAAACGACCCCGAGCAGCCGACGACGGTGAGCTTCATGAAGCAGAAACCTCCGTTGGCGGAACACCCGGAAGAACCGGGAACTGAAGTCGGAGAAATAGAGGTGAGCGGGGGTCGTGCGGTTTGTCGAGCGTAAGGCGCAAAAGGGCGGGTCGCTCCTCCGCCAGGGGCCGTTGTGGGCGAACTCACCTGTGGTGTCACCGGTTCGGATGGACCGGGGGCGTGTGAGGTTCGCGCAAGGGCGCGCGTCGATTATCTCGCGCCGGTAACGTCATCGTATGGACACGTCATGGTGGCTCGCGCTCGCGGCAGTCGTCCTGCTGGCGCTGGTCGCCACGCTCGTCGACGGATGGGGCCGGGGGCACCGCCCACGCGGGCACCGCACCCGCCCACCGGGGCATCCGCGCGGCACACGCGCACAGACCGGCCGGCCCCATCCGGGGGACATCTGGTGGGCCAATGTGCCCTACGAGGACGCCCCGGGCGCCAAGGACCGGCCCTGTCTGGTGCTGGCGGTGCGCGGCAACCACGCGACCGTCGCCAAGATCACCAGCAAGTACCACGACGAGCGGGCCGGGGTGATCCCGCTGCCGCCGGGCTCGGTCGGGGACGCCCAGGGCCGGCCGAGCTTCCTGCAGACGGACGAGCTGCGCGAGATCTCGGTGTGGGAGTTCCGGCGCCGGGTGGGCGTGGTCGACCCGGTGCTGTGGGACCAGGTGCGGCACCTGGCCCCCTGAGGGTCACTTCACCCTTACGGTGACCTGCCACTCCTGGATGCCCTTGCAGGAGACCTCGCCGGGCGCGGTGGGCTCGGCGCACAGCGGGCGGGACGAGCTGAGGGTGACGGTGCCGGCGGCGACCGCCCGGTAGACGGCGGAGGCGTCCCCTGGCTGGAGCACGATGCCGGCGTTGGCGGCCCGCAGCGCGGAGCCGCTCGCCTCGACCGCCTTCCAGGGGCGCTGCCGGGTGCCGTCGAGGGTGAGGCGGAGCTGTCCGCCGACCGCCACGCAGACCGTACGGCTGTTGTCGGCGGCGGTGAGCTCGGAGGTCAGGGGTGTGCAACTGCCCGGGGAGCCGGTCGCACTGGGGCTGGAGGGGGACGGCGAGGGGGACACCGTGCCGCTGCCCTTGTCGGTGCTCCCGCTCTGGGAGCCGCAGCCCGCCAGCAGGAGGATGGTCGCCGCGGCGAGCGATGCGCGGTGGACCGTCGTACGGCTCATGGGGTGTCCGCCTTTCCGTCGGGGAACGGAGCCCTTGGTGCCGATGTGACGTATCCCCCGTACATACGGATCCCGTCCCCGGACGGCTTCCGGGGACGGGATCCGGTCACTGCACGGGCGAGGTCAGCTGGTCGTGACGGCGGTGTCGTCGACGACGAAGCTGGTCTGCAGGGAGGAGTCCTCGACACCGCTGAACTTCAGGGTGACGGTCGAGCCCGCGTACGACGACAGGTCGAAGGACTTCTGGGTGTACCCGGTGGCCTTGTTGAGGTTGGAGTAGGTGGCCAGGGTGGTCGATCCGGCGGTGACCGTCAGCTTGTCGTACTGGCTGCTGGTGGTGGTCTCGGCGGTGTCGATGTGCAGGTAGAAGGTGAAGGTCGCCTTGCAGCCGGACGGGATCGTCACCGACTGGGAGAGCGTGTCGGTGTGGGTGGAGCCGTAGCCGTCGAGCCAGGCCTTGTAGGAGCCGGCGTGGGCCGCCTCGCCGGTGTCGTTGGTGATGACCCCGCTGCTGGCGGTCCAGGTGGTGTTGCCCGACTCGAAGCCCGGGTTGCCGAGCAGCTGGGCCGAGGTGCAGGTGCCGCCGCCGCTGGTGCTGACGGTCCAGGTGAAGGAGGCCGAGCCGGAGGCGCCGGTGGAGTCGGTCGCGGTGACGGTGACGCTGTAGGTGCCCGCGGTGGACGCCGTACCGGAGATCAGGCCGGTGGAGCTGGAGATGGACAGGCCGGTGGGCAGGCCGCTCGCGCTGTAGGTGAGGGTCGCGCCCGCGCTGTCGGAGGCCGAGATCTGCAGGCTGACCGAGCTGCCGGTGGCGGTGGACTGGCTGCCGGGGTTGGTGACGGTCACCGTGTTGCCGGTGCTGGTGCCGGAGGTGAAGGCGGCGGTGCCGTTGGGGGTGCCCCAGCCGGTCGGGCCGTCGTAGCCGGTGCCGGCGGTGCAGAAGTACGACGTCGAGCAGGAGCCGTTGTTGCCGCTGGTCACGTCGTACAGGTTGCTGGTGTGGGAGTACGGGTACTTCGCGGGGTAGTCACTCGACCCCGGGGTGCCCGCGAGGGCGTAGACGCCGGCGATGATCGGGGACGAGGCGCTGGTGCCGCCGTAGACCGCCCAGCCGGAGCCGCCGTAGGTGTCGTAGACGGCCACACCGGTGGCCGGGTCGGCGACCGCGGAGACGTCGGACTCCATGCGCTTGGTGCAGCCGGTGTCGGTCTGCCAGCTCGGCTTCGGGTCGTAGGAGGAGCAGCCGGAGCCGGTGCCCTCGGTGGAGCTGGTCTTCCACACGGACTCGGTCCAGCCGCGGGTGCCGGAGGAGGTGGACAGCGCGGTGCCGCCGACGGCGGTCACGTATTGGGAGGTCGCCGGGTACTCGGCGCCGTAGGCGCTGTCACCGGCGGAGACGGTGATCGCGACACCCGGGTGCTTGAAGTACGAGGTGTCCTCGCTGGTCTGGGAGGAGGACTCGGAGCCGCCCCAGCTGTTGGAGACGAACTTGGCGCCGAGCGCGACGGCCTCGTTCTCGGCGGTGCCGAGGTCGGAGTCGGTGGCCGAGTTGGCCTCGACGAGGATGATCTTGCAGTTCGGGCAGACCGCGCTGACCATGTCGATGTCGAGCGCTTCCTCGCCGGCCCAGCCGGAGTCGTTCGACGGCAGGGAAGTCGTCGAACCGGTCTGACTGACCTGCTTGAAGCAGCCGTTGGCGACCGTGCAGGCGGACAGGCCGTACTGCGAACGGTAAGTGGCCAGGTCGGAGGCCGCGTTGGGGTCGTTGTAGGCGTCGACCACGGCAACGGTCAGGCCGGAGCCGCCCGTTGAGGGCAGGTTGTAGGCGCTGTGCAGGTTGGCCGGGCTCAGGCCGGAGGGGGCGGCGGCGAGAGCGGCGGACAGCTGCTGCTTGATGTCGGTGCGGCGCTGCGCGAAGCAGGAGACCTGGCCGGCCTTGGTGGCGGTGGCGCAGAGGTGCTTGGTGGGCACCTTCTGGCCGGCCTTGCCGGTGCTGTGCACGGCCTGGCGGGCGGGGTCGGTGAGGGCCTTGGCGTTCTGGGTGACCTTGGTGGTCGCGTGGGGCGCCACGGCCGTGGGCTGGGCGGCCCCGGCGGTGGGTGCCGCGATGAATCCGGAGACGGCGAGGGCTAGGGCGGGGAAGGCGACGGCCAGGAGTCTTCGCAGGCTCCGTCGTGAATCACGCATGGGGTACTGCCTCCATCGGTGGGGTTACAAGGCAGGCCCGTGACGCGCGTAGCGGCGGCAGAGTGCGCAGTCATGAGCATGACATTCCGAACACCCTGCGATACCGAGGTGCATGGCATTAACAGGACGGAGGAGAAGCTAGTCGGATTCGGTGAAGCCCGGTCCCCCCGGAGGAAGATCTTTGCCCTGGCATGGACAGCGCTTAGCCCCCTCGTAGGAGGGGGTTGGCGCGTACATGATGAAGGCTATGCCCAGAGCTGACCCTGGAGGGTCTCGATGGCTTCCTCGGTCGTGGCGGCCGTGTAGACCCCGGTCGACAGGTACTTCCAGCCGCCGTCGGCGACGACGAACACGATGTCGGCGCTCTCGCCGGCCTGTACGGCCTTCTTGCCGACGCCGATCGCGGCGTGCAGCGCGGCGCCGGTGGAGACGCCCGCGAAGATGCCCTCCTGCTGGAGGAGTTCCCGGGTCCGGGTCACGGCGTCCGCCGAGCCCACCGAGTAGCGGGTGGTGAGCACGGAGGCGTCGTACAGCTCGGGTACGAAGCCCTCGTCGAGGTTCCTGAGCCCGTACACGAGGTCGTCGTATCGCGGTTCGGCGGCGACGATCCTGACGTCCGGCTTCTGCTCACGCAGATACCGGCCGACGCCCATGAGGGTGCCGGTGGTGCCGAGCCCGGCCACGAAGTGCGTGACGGAGGGAAGGTCGGCGAGGATCTCCGGACCGGTCGTCGCGTAGTGCGCCCCCGCGTTGTCCGGGTTGCCGTACTGGTAGAGCATCACCCAGTCCGGGTGCTCGGCGGCGATCTCCTTGGCCACCCGCACCGCGGTGTTGGAACCGCCGGCGGCCGGACTCGAAATGATCTCGGCGCCCCACATGCCCAGCAGGTCCCGGCGCTCCTGCGAGGTGTTCTCGGGCATCACGCACACCATGCGGTAGCCCTTGAGCTTGGCGGCCATGGCCAGCGAGATGCCCGTGTTGCCGGAGGTCGGCTCCAGGATGGTGCAGCCCGGGGTGAGCCGGCCGTCCTTCTCGGCCTGCTCGATCATGTGCAGGGCGGGACGGTCCTTGACCGAGCCGGTCGGGTTGCGGTCCTCCAGCTTGGCCCAGATCCGGACGCCGGCGGACGGCGAGAGCCGCGGCAGGCGCACCAGGGGCGTGTTGCCGACCGCGGCCAACGGGGAGTCGTAGCGCATGCCGATCTCAGGCCATACCGCCGGCGACGGCCGGCAGGATCGTGACCGTGTCGCCGTCGGTCAGCTTGGTCTCGATGCCGTCGACGAAACGGACGTCCTCGTCGTTCAGGTACACGTTGACGAAGCGGCGCAGCTTGCCGTCGTCCACGATGCGGGCGTGGATGCCCGGGTGCCGGGTCTCGAGGTCGGTGAGCAGCTCGGCGAGGGTGCCACCACTGCCGTCCACCGCCTTCTGACCGTCGGTGTACTGGCGGAGGATGGTCGGGATGCGGACCTCGATGGCCATGGCTCAGGGCTCCTGTCGGAAAGTCTGGGTGGGTGGGCGCGCAGCGGCACGCCGCGGCTCACGGCCGTACGGCGGCAGGGGACGTCAACAGATGGCGCTGTTCAGCCTGCACAGGTCGACGTGCAGCCGCGCCACGAGCATGCTGCCCGCCGCCTTGTCGCTCACGTCGTAGGAAACCATGGGGTCATCGTATCGATTCCCGGTGCGGATTCCGGAGTGTGATCCCACATCCCGGACGGTTTATGGCCGAGGGTTGAGACGCCCTCCAGCGACGCGGGGAACTCAGTACGCCTCGACGATCCTGACCTCCTCCTCCGTCACCTCGCCCTCCACGATCCGGAAGGAGCGGAACTGGAAGTCGCCGCCGCCGTCGGTGTCGGCTGTCGAGACCAGGACGTAGTGGGCGCCTGGCTCGTTCGCGTAGCTGATGTCCGTCCGGGACGGGTACGCCTCCGTCGCCGTGTGGGAGTGGTAGACGACCACCGGCTCCTCGTCGCGGTCGTCCATCTCGCGGTACAGCTTGAGGAGATCGCCGGAGTCGAACTCGTAGAATGTCGGCGACATCGCCGCGTTCAGCATCGGGATGAACCGCTCGGGGCGGTCCGAACCCGCCGCACCCGCGATGACGCCGCACGCCTCGTCGGGATGGTCCTTACGCGCGTGGGCGACGATCTGGTCGACGAGGGCCTGGGTGATGGTCAGCATGTGCGCCAGGATAAGCAGAGGGCCGCCCCGTACCGAAGGCTGGTACGGGGCGGCCCACATGCCGGACGTCCTGAGCGGCTGCCGCAGGGGGCGCCACGAGTGCTCCCTGCGGCGGGACGTCCGGAGGGGGTTGGTCAGCTCGCCTTCTCCAGCGGCGTCTGCTCGCGCCGCTCGGCGATCTCCGGGTTGCGGGACTTCAGGACCAGCCAGCCGACGCCGAGCGCGGCGGCCCAGCCGGCCATCACGTACAGGCAGATCCGGGAGTCGCCGTCGTAGGCGATCAGGCAGGTCACGAAGAGCAGGAACGCGATGGCGATCCAGCTGCACACCGCCCCGCCCGGCGCCGGGAAGGAGGACGCGGGCAGCCGGCCGGCGTCGACCGCGCGGCGGTAGAGGACATGGCTGATCAGGATCATCAGCCAGGTCCAGATGCCGGCCGCGGTGGCGACGGAGGTGACGTACCCGAACGCCTTCTCCGGGACGACGTAGTTGAGGACCACGCCGATGCCCATGAAGAGCACCGAGACGGTGATGCCGAGCGCCGGGGTCTTCGAAGCCGACAGCTTGCTGAAGACGGCCGGCGCCTCGCGGCTGTCGGCGAGGTTGCGCAGCATGCGGCCCGTGGAGTACATGCCGGAGTTGCAGGAGGACAGCGCGGCCGTGAGGACGACGAAGTTGACGATGCCGGCGCCCGCCGGGATGCCGATCTTCGCGAAGGCCGCGACGAAGGGCGAGACGCCCGGGGCGAACTCCGTCCACTTGACGACACACAGGATGACGGTGAGCGCGCCGACGTAGAACAGCGCGATCCGCCAGGGAAGCGTGTTGATCGCCTTGGGGAGGGTCTTCTCCGGGTTCTCGGACTCGCCGGCCGTGACGCCGACCAGCTCGACGGCGAGGTAGGCGAACATGACGCCCTGGAGGGTCATCAGGGAGGAGCCGACGCCCTTGGGGAAGAAGCCGTCGAACTGGTAGAGGTTCGCGACCGAAGCGGTGTCACCGGCGGCGCTGAAGCCGAAGGTGAGGACGCCGAGGCCGATCACGATCATGCCGATCAGGGCGGTGACCTTGACCATGGAGAACCAGAACTCCAGCTCTCCGAAGACCTTCACGGAGATCAGGTTGACCCCGAAGAGGATCACCAGGAAGACCAGGGCCGTCACCCACTGGGGGACGGACGGGAACCAGTAGTTGACGTAGATCGCGGCGGCCGTCAGTTCGGCCATGCCGGTGACGACCCACATCAGCCAGTACGTCCAGCCGGTGAAGTAGCCGAAGAACGGGCCGAGGAACTCCCGGGAGTACTCGGCGAAGGAGCCGGAGACCGGGCGGTACATGAGCAGTTCGCCGAGCGCCCGCATGATGAAGAAGATGATGCCGCCGGCGAGGGCGTACATGAGGATGAGGCTGGGCCCGGCCTTGGCGATGTTCGCCCCGGCACCCAGGAAGAGGCCGACGCCGATGGCGCCGCCGATGGCGATCATCTGGACCTGACGGCTGCCGAGTCCGCGCTCGTACCCCTCTTCCGAGGCTTCGGAGGACTGCTCCGACGTGTCGACCTGAGCGGAGGTCATGTGTGGTGTGCGCCTTTCTCCATGCCGACCCGGGCCTCTGGTCGGCCGCGGGTCGGGTTTCGATCCCCCCGGATTGCTGGAGTGGTGCCTGCCCGGCGGTTGCCGGTTCGGTGGCGCACCCGGACGTACACGTGGGTGGTGTTCGCCGGGCGGTCGTGAAGATTTATCACGGCCGCATTACTGATCACCGGGTTCCGGCGAGAGGGATTGTGGCGCACACCACTGGAAGAAGTGGACAAAGTGCGACCGAAGGGGTCATACCGGGCCACAACGGTGACTGGATCGTTATCCGGATTTGAGCGTCCTCTGAGCGAACGCGAAATCGGGACAAGTTACGGCATAAGGGTGGCCACCAGGGTCTCCTGGAGGCCGCCGAGCCACAGATAGGCCATCACCATCGGCTTGCGCGGGTCCTCGTCCGGGAGCCGGTAGAGCAGGTCCGTGTCGTCGTCGTCGGTGATGTCGAGGCGGGAGCCGATGGCGAGGCGCAGGTCGTTGAGGGCGCCGAGCCACTGCCGGGACTCCTCGGGCACCAGCTCGAGGACCGCGCCGCCCTCCCCCACCGGGGCCAGCGCGTCCAGGGAGCGGATCACCGCGAGGGCGCTCTCCCGCTTGCCGGCCCTGAGGTCGTTCTCGGTGTAGCGGCGGAACTCGGCCGAGTGGGCCTGCTGCTCCTCTGCCTGCTGCGCGGAGTCGGGCAGCCGCTCCGGGTCGCTGTAGGCGTCCGGGAAGAGCCGGCGCAGCACCGGGTCGGTGGGCGCCTCGCTCGGCCCCTCGGCGAACAGCTCGGCGAGCGGGTCGTCGGGGGCGTCCTCCGCGGGACCGGGGCCGATGAGCTCCAGAAGCTGGACGGCCAGCGTCCGGATGATGGAGATCTCGACGTCGTCGAGCGCGACGGCCGCGCCGCCGCCGGGGAGCGGTTCGAAGATTCCTGGCATGGAGGGGGTTCGCTGCTTCCGGTCCTGGTCGAGGAGTGTGGCTGCTTCCGGTCCTGCGGGCGGGGGATCATCTCCGGTCCTGCCGGCGGGGGGTCATTTCCGGTCCTGCTGGAGGGTGGCCCACAGGCCGTAGCCGTGCATCGCCTGCACGTCGCGCTCCATCTCCTCGCGGGTGCCGCTGGAGACGACCGCCCGGCCTTTGTGGTGCACGTCCAGCATGAGCTTGGTGGCCTTGTCCTTGGGATAGCCGAAGTACGTCTGGAAGACATACGTCACATAGCTCATGAGGTTGACGGGGTCGTTGTGCACGATCGTCACCCAGGGGACGTCGGGCTCGGGTACGGCGAAGACCTCCTCCGCCGACTCGGTGCGTTCGATCTCTACGGGAGCGGGTGACGTCACAAGGCCCATGCTGCCACGCACCCCACAAATCGTCACACTGACGAGATGGGGGTAGCATGCTTGCCATGAACACAGCGGACCTTGGGCTGCCGGTGGACGTTCCCTCGACGGCGCTCTTCACGGACCAGTACGAACTGACGATGCTGCAGGCCGCCCTGAAGGCGGGTACGGCCGAGCGGCGGAGTGTCTTCGAGGTCTTCACCCGGCGGCTGCCGGAGGGGCGCCGCTACGGCGTCGTGGCGGGCACCGGACGCGTCCTGGACGCGGTGGAGAACTTCCGGTTCGACCCGGACGTCCTCGGCTTCCTGGCGGAGCAGAAGATCGTTGACGAGCCCACCCTGCGCTGGCTCGCCGGCTACCGCTTCGGCGGCGACATCTGGGGCTACCCCGAGGGCGAGGTCTACTTCCCCGGCTCGCCGATCATGCGGGTGGAGGGCTCCTTCGCCGAGTGCGTGCTCCTGGAGACCGTGATCCTCTCCATCCTGAACCACGACTCGGCGATCGCGGCCGCCGCCTCCCGGATGTCCTCGGCCGCGGGCGACCGCCCGCTGATCGAGATGGGCGCCCGCCGCACCCACGAGCTGGCCGCCGTGGCCGCCGCCCGCGCCGCCTACGTCGGCGGTTTCGCGACCACCTCCGACCTGGCGGCCGGCTTCCGCTACGGCATCCCTACGGTGGGCACCTCCGCCCACGCCTTCACCCTGCTCCACGACCGCGAGCGCGACGCCTTCGAGGCCCAGGTCATCTCGCTCGGCCGGGGTACCACCCTGCTGGTCGACACCTACGACGTCGCCGAGGCGGTCCGTACGGCCGTCGAGGTGGCCGGCCCCGAGCTGGGCGCCGTCCGTATCGACTCCGGCGACCTGCTGCTGGTGGCCCATCGGGTGCGCCAGCAGCTGGACGAGCTGGGGGCGGTCAACACGAAGATCGTCGTGACGTCCGACCTCGACGAGTACGCCATCGCCTCCCTGGCCGCCGCCCCCGTGGACGCCTACGGCGTCGGCACCCAGCTGGTCACCGGCTCCGGGCACCCCACCTGCTCCATGGTCTACAAGCTGGTCGCCCGCGCCGAGTCCGCCGACCCCAAGGCTCGGCTGCTGCCGGTCGCCAAGAAGTCGTCCGGCGGCAAGACGTCGATCGGCGGCCGCAAGTGGGCCGCGCGGCGACTGGACGCCGACGGGGTGGCGGAGGCCGAGGTCGTCGGCACCGGGGAGGTGCCGGCCGGCCTGGTCGACCATCAGCTCCTGATCGAACTGGTCAAGTCCGGCGAGGTAGTGGCCCGCGAGCCCCTGGACGCGCCCCGCGCACGCCATGCGGCGGCCAGGGCCGGTCTGCCCCTCTCCGCGACCCAACTCTCCCGTGGGGAACCGGTCATTCCGACGGAGTACGTCCAGGGGCGCTCGGGTAGCTAGAGCGGGTGCCCGCGTACGCGCCCCGTAAGGCCCCCTCCCCTACGCCCCCGTAAGTCTCTACGCTCTGAGGTTCAGGCCGGGCCCGCACCCCTTCTTTCTGCGTCTCCCCCCTCGACAGACCCGATACCGAATGCGAAGGACACCGACCATGCGCCGCGCCTTGATCGTCGTCGATGTGCAGAACGACTTCTGCGAGGGAGGCAGCCTCGCGGTGGCGGGAGGTGCCGATGTGGCCGCCGCGGTCACGGAGCTGATCGGGCAGGCGCCCGCCGGCTACCGCCATGTGGTGGCGACCCGCGACCACCACATCGCGCCGGGCGGCCACTTCGCGGACAACCCCGACTACGTGCACAGCTGGCCGGCACACTGTGTCGCCGGCACGGAGGGCGTCGGCTTCCATCCGAACTTCGCCCCGGCGGTCGCCTCCGGCGCGGTGGACGCGGTGTTCAGCAAGGGGGCCTACTCGGCTGCCTACAGCGGTTTCGAGGGCGTCGACGAGAACGGCGTCAAGCTGGCGGACTGGCTGCGCGCCCGCAAGATCGACGAGGTGGACGTGGTGGGGGTCGCGACGGACCACTGCGTGCGGGCCACCGCCCTGGACGCCGTGAAGGAGGGCTTCCGCACCCAGGTCCTCCTGGACCTCACGGCAGGCGTGGCGGAGGGGACGACGGAACGGGCCCTGGAGGAGATGCGCGAGGCGGGCGTGGAGCTGACCGGCAAGCCGGTGGTTTAAGGGTCGCACGCGCCTTCGAGGGGATCACTGGTGCCCCGAGAGTCGCTCGCGCTTTCGGAGCCGCATATCGATTCAGCCCCGTGCCCCTGGGCCGGCCGCCGGGCCCGGCGCCGGTCACTTGCCGACCGGCTGTACCACCGCCGGTCTGCGCAGCAGCGACCTGATCGGTCTCCACAGCTCGGTCACCGTGACACCGTTGTCAGGGGCCGTTCGCCATATCAGGCCGTCGGGGTGGTGGAGTACGGCCGTGATCTCGTCCGGGGTCGGCGGGGCGGCGTTGCCCCGCAGGTAGACCGCTCGCATACCCAGGTTGCGGAGCCTGGTCAGGGCGCGGGCGCGGTTCTGGGCAACGACCAGTACCCGCACCCCGGCGGAGCCCTCGGCAAGGGCGGGGCTGGGCAGGTTCAGTGCCACCACCACGCTGCCGTTCGGCAGCTTGCAGAACCCTCCTGCGGCCATGCGGTCATACCCCCGTACGAGTAGGTGTCAATAAGAAAGCCACAGGACGCACCTAAACACGATCGGCGGCGACCCGCCAGGGGGTCACCGCCGATACGTCCCTGACCTGCGAAAACGCGAGTCACTTCCCCGCAGGGCCGATCCGGAGGGAGATCGTCGAGCCGTCAAGTGCCTCCGCGACGGCGTTGATCTTGGTGTGGGTGTCAGTGATCTTGGCACCACCGGCCGGGCGCGGACGACTGCCTGATCCTGGTCGCCAGGGCCGCCTTGTGGAGCGTGATCCCGTCGCTCGCGCAGAGGCTGAACGGCGAGTCGCAGGCCGGGAAGCCGCTTCCAGATCAACAGGCCGTTCTGGTACGGGTAGTGCTCCACCCGGTCCGGACGGGTCGTCGGGAAGCCGAAGTTGTACGGGCCGGTGCGAAGGACGCGCCGATGCGGGAGAAGCCGGACGCGGTCCAAGCGGCGTCCGCCGACTCGACGTTGGCGGAGAAGAGGCCGAACCGTCGGCCGTCACCGTGATCCTGTCGGCCGCGCCGCGCAGGCGCCCAGTGGGTACGACAGCTTGGTGTACGCGTCGACCGAACCGGCGAGCGCCGGCGTGCCGCTGCCGTCACGGGATGGCCTCGCCGTTCACCGTGCCGTACTCGTCGGGCAGGCAGGGATCGTGGCCGTACTCGTGGGCGTGGACGCCGAGTCCGCCGTTCTCCGGCCGCATGGTGTGGTCGCCGATCCAGACACCGACGTCGCCGACCCGGGTGCCGCCGCCCGCGGACTCGTCCTCGCCGGCGTGCACGAACTGGAAGTGGTCAACGTAGTCGTCGGGCTCGTCGAACTTCCCGTCGCCGTCGTAGTCGTAGCGGACTTGGACTATTCAACTGCACTGTGCGGAGCGCGGGTTCGCCTTACGGACACCGCGCTGTAAGCGGACCGCTGCCGGGACTCGCTCAACCGGCGCGCATATGCCTCCGGTTGCCCTATGCCATGCGACCGTGCGCCCCCTGTGCACCGGTACCGTGGGTTAGGTCACGCTTACCGGCCGTTCCGCTCGGGCATGCACGCGAATAGAGTCGAACGGTGGAACGTCCGGAAGCCGGAGAAAAGCAAGGCCGGCCCCCCGTCTCACCCCCACATCTTCCGAGGACACGATTGCCATGCCTCGTCCGACCCCGGCACAGCTCGTCTACGGTTCGTGCACCGTGATCTGCTCGACGCTCGCCATGCTGCTGCTGTCACAGACGAGTTCGGGCATCGGGATCGCGGTCATCGCGCTCGCCGCGCTCGGCCTGGGACTGCTGGTCGCCATGACGGTTCCGCTCCCCCGGCCGCGCGCGGTCGCATACTCCGAGCCCGCCCCGACCGCATCGCCCCAGGTGCGGGTCCCCGTACACCGGGAGACCGTGGCCGCCGCCACGGCCGAGCCCGTCCGGGAGCCCACCGCGCCCTGACGTACGCACACACGAGAAGTCGGCGGGTCCGTGAGACTGACGGACCCGCCGACTGCTTGACCATCAGTTCTTCGTACTGACCACGACCGTCTTCGCCGCCTTGTCGTGCAGCCCCTGCTTATACGGTTTGTCGAAGTAGCTCCAGCCGCCGCAGATGATCGTCCACACACAGGCACAGCAGAAGGCGAACGGCACCCACAGCACCAGGGCGCGCACCAGCGAGGTCTGCGCGGAGGGCGTGGAGCCGTTGTCCAGGTTGGCGACCCGCAGACCGAGCCACTTCTTGCCGAGGGTCTGCCCGGACTTGGCGGTGAGCAGGGTGTCGTATGCGACGAACAGGACGGCGGCGACCAGCGACTGCGCGAAGGACTTGCCGACCTCCATCTTGTCGCCGTTCACCTGGTACTCCCGCACCCCGAAGGCCCAGGTGAGCAACCAGACCACGATGAGCACCAGGACCATGTCGACGATCCTGGCCAGGGTGCGCTTGCCGCTGTCGGCGAGCGGCGGCATCCCGGCGAGCGGATCGGCGGGATAGCCACCGGCTCCGCCTCCTTCCCCGTAAGGGCCGCCTCCGCCGCCGTAGGGGCCACCGCCGCCCGCTCCGTAGGGACCGCCGCCACCGTAGGAGGGCGGCGGGGGCTGTGCGCCGCCGTACGGGGTGTCGTACGGCGAGCCCGGCCCCTGGCCCTCGTCCGGCGGGCCGGACGGGGGCTGCTTCCTGAACGGGTCGTCCTCCGGCGGCTGTCCGGAGCCCCGGGGCGGTTCGGTGCTCATGGCCCGAGTGGACCGCGAAGCGGCCGAGTCCGCATCCGGTGAGCGGCCGTACGGGGTACGACGCCCCGTCAGCCGGCGACGAAGGTGTGCGCCGCCTTGTCGTGCCAGCACTGGTGCCAGGGCCGGTCGAACAGGCACCAGGCGACGCCGACGATCCCGATGCCGAGCAGTCCGGGCACGGTGTACACCAGCCAGCGGCGCAGCGAGGCGCCGAACGCCGGGGGCTCGTGGCCCTCGATGTCCCGTACCTCCAGGCCGAGCAGCCTCTTGCCGAGCGTGCGACCCCACTTGGCGGTGGGCAGCACCTCGTAGAGGACGCCGACGAGGAGCAGGACGGCGAGCACGATCCCGAGGTAGAGGCCGGTCGTACCGTCGAGCAGCCAGACGGTCTCGGTACGGCCGGAGAGCCTGGCCGCGTCGATCTTGTCCTGCACGTGGCCGGCCGCCTGGCTGCCGAACGGTACGGCGGCCAGGGCGGTCACCGCGCCGACGACCAGGCTGTCGACGAGCCGCGCGGCGAACCGCTTGCCGAGCCCGGCGGGCCGGGCCGACGCCTGCCGCCGGGCGGCCGCCTGGAAGACGTCCTCCACCGGCGGCTTCCAGGGCGCGGCCTGCTGATCGCCCGCGAGCTGATGCACCTGCTGCGCCCAGGAGGACTGCCCACCACCGGGCCCGGAGGTCATGGGAGCGGCAGGCACGGCCGGCGCGGGCCGGGGCCCGGCGGACTGCGGGGGTACGGCGGGGGCGACGGCCTGGGGAGCGGCGGGAGCCGGGGGCGCGGCGGCGCGTTCCGCGGCGGCCTTTCCGGCGCCGAAGCCGGGGCGGCCGCCACCGGGGGCGCCGACCGGCCCCTGCGCGCCGAACCCGCCCGCACCGCCCGCACCGGACGCGCCGACGGGGCCCTGAGCGCCGTAGCCTCCCGGCCCCGCCGCACCCGGACCACCAGAGCCCGGCGCGCCGAACCCACCCGAACCCGCGCCCGCCGCACCGGAACCCTGTCCACCGGCCCCGGCACCGGCACCAGCGCCTTGGCCACCGAACCCACCGGCACCGGCACCCTGTCCACCGGCGCCTTGGCCACCCGCACCCGGGCCGCCGGATCCGGCCCCGCCGGGACCCGTACCGGCCCCGGCGGCACCCGAGTTCGGGGTGCCCTCGGCGCGGATCGGGCGGAAGGTCATCGTGCCGTCGTCCATGGGCGGTCGGGCGGCCGGCGGGGTGCCCGCGGGGCCCACCGTCGGCCTGCGGAAGATGAACGTGCCGCCGGAGTCGACGTCCCCCTGGTCCGCCGGCGGGATCGTCGCCGTGCCGTCCGTGCGGGACGACTGGCCGTCCGGCTGGGGCGGGGAGCCCGCCGCCCGGGGGTCGGTGCCCCAGGCGCCCCCCTCGGCCGTCCAGCCGGAGGCACCCGGCTGCGGGTCCTCGTCGAAGAAGTGCGGGCCGGTCTCCTCGACGGCGGGGCTCGCAGGGCGGGAGCCGGGCGGCGGGGCGAGCGGTTCGCCGTCGGACGGGGCCGGGCGGCTGGTGCCCGGCACCCACGCGGCGCCGTTCCAGTAACGGACGTAGCCGGGGATGGACGGGTCCGGGTAGTAGCCCTCGCGGGGCCGTTCGTCACCGGGTGCCGGGGTAGGGGCGGTCATGTCCGTCATCCCGTATCTGCTCGGGGGTCGTGTGGGAGGCTCCACATCTATCAGACGCGCGTGCCCACCACCGCCAGTCCCGCAGGACCCGCCCCTTTCCGGGCACCCTGTGCACCCCCTTCACCGCACCGGGGAAAAATTTCCCGGAACCCGCGTAATGCTCGCGGCCCCCGCCCCTCTCCACTCGTACGGGCCCGTCCACACGCCCGTACGACCGACCGAGAGGAAACGAACGTCATGCATCAAACCGTGGTGGAGCGCGAACTGGAGTTGCGGTTCATCCTGTCCCCCGAGCGGAGCATCCCGGTCCCGGCCCGGCTCGCCTACCGCTCCGACGACCCGTACGCCGTCCATGTCGGCTTCCACATCAACTCGGAGTCCCCGGTCCACTGGACCTTCGCCCGCGACCTCCTGGTGGAGGGGGTGTTCCGGGCGTGCGGGCACGGGGACGTGCGGGTGTGGCCGGCCAAGGCGGAGGGCCGCAGCGTCGTGCTGATGGCGCTGAGTTCACCCGACGGAGACGCCCTCCTGGAGGCGCCGACCGCCCAGGTGTCCGCCTGGCTGGAGCGGACGCTGCGGGTGGTGCCCCCGGGGACTGAGGGCGGCCGGCTGGGGATCGACGACGCGCTCGACCAGCTGCTCGCCCAGTGAGGTCCCGGACGGACAGGATGTATGGGCCGTATGGGCCGTATGGGCCGTATGGGGTCAGAACAGCTTGCCGGGGTTGAGGATGCCCAGCGGGTCGAAGGCGTCCTTCACGGCCCGCTGCATCTCCACGCCCACCGGCCCGATCTCCCGGGCCAGCCACTCCTTCTTCAGTACGCCGACGCCGTGTTCGCCGGTGATGGTGCCGCCGAGCTCCAGTCCGAGGGCCATGATCTCGTCGAAGGACTCGCGGGCGCGGCGGCACTCGTCGGGGTCCTGCGCGTCGAAGCAGACCGTGGGGTGCGTGTTGCCGTCGCCCGCGTGGGCGACGACCCCGATGGTCAGCCGGTGCTTCTCCGCGATGCGCTCGACCCCTTCGATCATGTCGCCGAGCCGCGAGCGGGGCACGCACACGTCGTCGATCATCGTGGTGCCCTTGACGGCCTCCAGGGCGACGAGCGAGGTCCGGCGGGCCTGGAGGAGGAGTTCGGACTCGGCGGCGTCGTCGGCCGGGACCACCTGGGTGGCGCCCGCTTCCTCGCACAGCGCGCCGAGGGCGGCGAGGTCGACGGCCGGGGCCGGGGTGTCGAAGGCAGCCAGGAGCAGGGCCTCGGTCGTCTCCGGCAGGCCCATGTGGGTGAGTTCGTTGACCGCTTTCACGGTCGTACGGTCCATCAGTTCGAGGAGGGACGGTGCGTGGCCGCCGGCCATGATCCGGCACACCGCGTCGCAGGCGGCGGTCGCGGAGCCGAACTCGGCGGCCAGCACCAGCTGCTGCGGCGGCTTGGGCTTCAGGGCCAGGACGGCCCGTACGACGACGCCGAGCGAGCCCTCGGAGCCGACGAACAGCCGGGCGAGGTCGTACCCGGCGACACCCTTCGCCGTGCGCCGGCCGGTGGACATCAGCCGCCCGTCGGCGAGGACGACGTCCAGGCCCAGGACGTATTCGGCGGTCACCCCGTACTTCACACAGCACAGCCCGCCCGACGCCGTGCCGATGTTGCCGCCGATCGTGCACATCTCCCAGCTGGAGGGGTCCGGCGGGTAGTAGAGGCCGTGTTCCTCGACCGCGCGGGAGAGGGTGGCGTTGATGACGCCGGGTTCGACCACGGCGATGCGGTCGACCGGCGAGATCTCCAGGATGCGGTCCATCTTGGTCAGGGACAGCACGATGCAGCCGTCGGTGGCGTTGGCGGCGCCGGACAGGCCGGTGCGGGCGCCCTGCGGGACGACCGGGACGCGAAGCTCGGTGGCGGTGCGCAGGATGTGCTGCACCTGCTCGACCGTGCGCGGCAGTACGACGACGGCCGGGGCGCCGGCCGGGCAGAAGCTCGCCATGTCGTTGGCGTAGGAGGTGGTCACATCGGGATCCACGAGAACCGCGTCGGCCGGCAGGCCAGTGAGGAGCCGGTCGGTGAGGTTGCCGGTGGTCTCGTCCCGAGGCGCTTCGATACGGCTCACGATCACAGCGTCGCACCCGGGGGCCATCGGTGTGAACCCCACAGGTGCCCTCCTTGGGCCGCCCGGACGCTGTCGTCGTATTGACGCACAGTATGCGGCATGTGCGCGCTCGATAACCGACAGTCAGGGCCCACCACCTCGTTGCTCACGGAGCCGGGGCCGCCACGTCGTCGGAGCCGGGTGCTGCGGCGGCTGCTGGTCGTCGCGCTGGCGGGCGGCGCGGTGGCCGGCGGGGCGCTGATGCTGTGGCCGCACAAGCCGGAGCCGCACCGCGCCACACCGCCCCCGGCGGCCGGGCCCGGGGCCCAGGCGAAGGCCCGGGCCGCGGCACAGGCGGCGACGCAGACGGCCGTCGTCAACGGCCTGCCCGCCGCGCTGCCCGACCTCACCACGCTCATCGGCGCACGCGAGAGCCGGGTGCGGGCACAGCCGAAGGACGCGCGGGCCTGGGCGGTGCTCGGGGCCGCGTACGTCGAGCGGGCGCACCGGACCGCCGACACGGCCGACTATCCCCGGGCCGAGCGTGCCCTGCGGACCTCCCTCCAGGTGGCAGGCAAGGGCAACACCGACGCGCTGGCCGGTCTCGCCGCACTGGCGAACGCCCGCCGGGACTTCCCCACGGCCAAGCGGTTCGGTGAGGAGGCGCTGAAGGCGGCGCCGAAGCGGTGGTCGACGTATCCGGCGCTGATCGACGCCTACAACGGGCTCGGCGACTACAAGGCGGCCCGGTCCGCGCTCGACAAGCTGATGGCGCTGAAGGTCGGGGCGGCCGTGAAGCCGGCCGTCAAGGCACGGGCCTCGGCCGTGTACCGGGACCGGGGCTGGCGCGAGGACGCGGTGGCGCAGGTGACGGATGCGGCGGCGGCCGCCGGGTCCCCCGCCGAGCAGGCCGCGTATCTGACCCAGGCCGGACAGCTGGCCTGGGAGCGGGGCGAACGGGACGACGCGCTACAGCACTTCAAGGCGGCCGTACGCCTTGACCCCGACCAGTCGGCGGCGCGGGCCGGACAGGGGCGGGCGCTGGCCGCGCTGGGCCGCACACAGGAGGCGCTGACCGCGTACCAGGGGGCCCTCGCGCACCGGCCGACTCCGCAGGTCGCCCTGGAACTGGCCGAGTTGTACGAGTCGCTGGGGATGGGGCGGCGGGCGGAAACGCAGTACGCGCTGCTGCGGACGCAGGTGCGGCGGGAGCTGGGCGCCGGGGTCGACGACGAGCTGCTGATCGGGCAGTACGAGACGGACCACGGGGATGTCGAGGAGGCGGTGCAGCGGCTGACGGACGAGTGGGAGCGGCAGCCGGGCATCGAGGTCGCGGACGCGCTCGGGTGGGCGCTGCACCGGGCCGGCGACGACACGGAGGCGCTGCACTACGCCTCGATCGCGACGGACTCGACGAAGGGCGGCGGGGTCCGCAGCGCGCCGTACGCCTTCCACCGGGGCATGATCGAACGCGACCTGGACCTGGACGCCCAGGCCCGCCGTCACCTCCAGGACGCCCTGCGCATCAACCCGTACTTCTCCCCGCTCCAGGCCCCGGTGGCCCGAGCCACCCTGGCCACCCTGGGCGACCAGCCACCGAACGAGGAGGCCCCGCAGTGAGGCACCGACAGCCGGGCACCGCCGAAATCCACCGTCGCGGCGGAAGGAAGGGGGCAGCGGGGAGCGACGGGGAGCGATGACGACCGAGGTCAATTCCTTTCCGTCGCAACGGTGCCCGGCCATGACAGCGGCAGCCGGGCACCGCCGTCACAGCGGAGCGAACTGACGGACGTCGTTTTCTCTCCGCCGCAACGGCGCACGGCCACGACAGCGGCACCCGGGGGTGCCGGACCGACCTCGGCGATGGTGGCTCGCCCAGCGACTCACCGGACCCACCGCCCCCGAGTCTCACGGCCACCGCGCGCACCGGGCCCACGGCCACCGGGCCCACCGGGCCACCTGGCCCACCGCCCCCCCGGGCCCACGGCCACCGCGCGCACCGCGCCTACCGGAGGCACCGGGCCTACCGGGGCCATCGGGCCTACCGGGGGCACCGGGGGCACCGAGGGCACCGAGGGCACCGAGGGCACCGAGGGCACCGAGGGCACCGAGGGCACCGAGGGCACCGAGGGCACCGAGGGCACCGAGGGCATCCGAGCCCACCGGCTCACCAGGCCCCCCGAGGCTGTCGGGCCGTCGGGCCGTCGAGATTCCGGCTCACAGGTTGCCGCGGCGCTCCTGCTCCCGTTCGATCGCCTCGAACAGGGCCTTGAAGTTGCCCTTGCCGAAGCCCATGGAGCCGTGGCGTTCGATGATCTCGAAGAAGACCGTCGGGCGGTCCTGGACCGGCTTGGTGAAGATCTGCAGCAGGTAGCCGTCCTCGTCCCGGTCGGCGAGGATCTTCAGCTCGCGCAGGGTGTCGACCGGCACGCGGGTGTCACCGACCCACTCGCCGAGGGTGTCGTAGTAGGACTCGGGGGTGCTGAGGAACTCGACGCCGGCCGCGCGCATCGTGCGGACGGTCTCCACGATGTCGTTGGTGTTCAGCGCGATGTGCTGGACGCCCGCACCGCCGTAGAACTCCAGGTACTCGTCGATCTGGGACTTCTTCTTGGCGACGGCGGGCTCGTTGATCGGGAACTTGACCTTGAGGGTGCCGTCGGCGACGACCTTGGACATCAGCGCGCTGTACTCGGTGGCGATGTCGTCGCCCACGAACTCCTTCATGTTCGTGAAGCCCATGACCTTGTTGTAGAAGCCGACCCACTCGTTCATGCGGCCGAGTTCGACGTTGCCGACGCAGTGGTCGACGGCCTGGAAGGTGCGGCGGGCAGGGGGTTCGACGATCGGGGACGCGGCGACGAACCCAGGCAGGTACGGGCCGTCGTAGCCGGTGCGCTCGACGAGGGTGTGGCGGGTCTCGCCGTACGTGGCGATCGCGGCGAGGACCACCGTGCCGTGCTCGTCCTTCAGCTCGTACGGCTCGGCCACCGAGCGGGCTCCGTGCTCGACGGCGTAGGCGTACGCGGCGCGGGCGTCCGGGACCTCGATGGCCAGGTCGACGACACCGTCGCCGTGCTCGGCCACATGCCGGGACAGGAAGGTGCCCCACTCGGTCTCCGGCCTGACGACGGAGGTGAGGACGAACCGGGCCGAGCCGTTCTCCAGGACGTAGCTCGCGGTCTCGCGGCTGCCGTTCTCCGGTCCGGAGTACGCGACCAGCCGCATGCCGAAGGCGCTGGAGTAGTAGTGCGCCGCCTGCTTGGCGTTGCCGACGGCGAAGACGACCGCGTCCATTCCCTTGACCGGGAAGGGGTCGTCCTGCCGGGCGGTCGCGTCGGGAGTGTGCTGTGTGGTCTGCGTCATGCTCGAAGGGTGGCCCTGGCGCACAAGGTGCGCAATAGTTCCCGTTTCCGCTGGGCAATATGTTCAGCGGTACGGCCGTAATGGCGGACTTTCTGTGCAGGATGACCATCCGGAGGCGGGCATGGCGATCGATCATCTGGACGGGCGGATCCTGGTGCTGCTGGCCCGGGAACCGCGGATCGGCGTGCTGGAGATGTCCCGTCGGCTGGGGGTGGCGCGCGGGACCGTGCAGGCGCGGCTCGACCGGCTTCAGTCGAATGGAGTGATCCAGGGATTCGGCCCGCAGGTGGATGCGGCGGCCCTCGGCTACCCGGTCACCGCGTTCGCCACGCTGCAGATCCGCCAGGGCCAAGGCCCGGACGTGCGGGCGCACTTGGCGACCGTGCCGGAGGTGCTGGAGCTGCACACCACCACCGGCACCGGGGACATGCTGTGCCGGCTGGTGGCCCGCTCCAACGCCGATCTCCAGCGGGTGATCGACCGGGTCGTCGGTTTTGATGGCATTGTCCGGGCCTCCACGGCGATCGTCATGGAGAACCCCGTTCCGCTGCGGATCATCCCGCTGGTGGAACAGGCCGCGGCGGACAGCGAAGGGACGACCTGACCGGTTCGTTCGGAGTTCAGAGTTCGCAGTTCGGAGCTCGGAGTCGGAGTTCGAGGTGAGCGCGGGTGAGCTTCTGGGAGTATCTGGGCAACCGGCACCAGACCCTGCTCACGGACGCCTACCAGCACGCCAGCGCGGTCTTCCAGTGCATGGTCGCGGCGACCCTCATCGGCGTGGTGCTCGGTGTCCTCACCTACCGCAGCGAGTGGGCCGGCAACCTCGCCACCACCGCCACCGCCACCATCCTCACCGTCCCCTCCCTCGCCATGATCGGTCTGCTGATCCCGATCGTGGGTCTCGGCGTCCCGCCGACGGTGATCTCCCTGACGCTGTACGGCCTGCTGCCGATCGTGCGGAACGCGATCGTGGGCCTGCGCGGGGTCGACCCGATGCTGGTGGACGCGGCCCTGGGCATCGGCATGTCCCGGCTGACGCGGCTGCTGCGGGTCGAGCTGCCGCTGGCCTGGCCGCCGATCCTGACCGGCATCCGGGTCTCCACGCAGATGCTGATGGGCATCGCCGCGATCGCCGCGTACGCCTCCGGTCCAGGACTCGGCAACGAGATCTTCCGCGGACTGGCCTCCCTGGGCAGCAGGAACGCGCTCAACCAGGTACTCGCGGGCACCGTCGGGATCATCATCCTCGCCCTGCTGTTCGACGCGGCGTACGTCCTGATCGGACGGCTGACCATTCCGAGGGGGATCCGTGGCTGAATCCCATGGGGCCTCGATCGAGCTGGAGAACCTCACCAAGCGGTATCCGGGCAGCCCGCAGCCCGCCGTCGACAACGTGAACATGGAGATCAGGGCGGGCGAGACGGTGATCTTCGTCGGCCCGTCCGGCTGCGGCAAGTCGACGACCCTGAAGATGATCAACCGGCTGATCGAGCCGACCGGCGGCCGGATCCGGATCGGCGGCGAGGACGTCACCCGTATCGACGCGGTGAAGCTGCGCCGCAAGGTCGGGTACGCCATCCAGTCCGCCGGGCTCTTCCCGCACATGACGGTCGCCCAGAACATCGCCCTGGTCCCGAAGATGCTCGGCTGGCCGAAGACCAGGATCCGTGCCCGCGTCGACGAACTGCTCGACCTGGTCGGCCTGGACGCCGGCGAGTTCCACGGCCGCTATCCGCGCCAGCTCTCCGGCGGCCAGCAGCAGCGGGTGGGCGTGGCCCGGGCGCTGGCCGCCGATCCTCCGGTGCTGCTGATGGACGAACCGTTCGGAGCCGTGGACCCGATCACCCGCGACCATCTCCAGGACGAGCTGATCCGGCTCCAGCACGAACTGCACAAGACGATCGTCTTCGTCACCCACGACTTCGACGAGGCGATCAAGCTCGGCGACCGTATCGCCGTACTCCGCGAACGCTCGCACATCGCCCAGTTCGACACCCCGGAGGCGATCCTCACCAACCCGGCGGACGACTTCGTCTCCGGTTTCGTCGGCGCGGGCGCGGCCCTGAAGCGGCTGAACCTCACCAGGGTCCGGGATGTCGAGATGGGGGACTATCCGACGGTCACCCTGGACACCCCGCTCCAGGAGATCTTCAACAAGCTGCGCGGCAGCGGCACCAACGAGATCCTCCTGCTCGACAAGCGCGGCCGCCCCTACAAGTGGCTGCGGCGCGGCGACCTGATGCGGGCCAGGGGCTCGCTGGCCCGCGCCGGGACGCTGGTGCACGACACGGTGACCCGGGACGCGACCCTGCGGGACGCGCTGGAGGCGGTGCTGACGGACAACACGGGCCGGGTCGCGGTGACCGGGCGGCGCGGCGAGTTCATCGGGGTGGTCGACATGGAGACCCTGATGAACTCCGTGCACGAACTGCTGGAGGCCGACCGCCTCGAAGCGATGGAACACCAGCACGAACTCGAGGAGGCCCGGGCCGCCCAGACCCATGCCGAACAGGAGGGCGAAGGAGGGGAGCAGAAGGCGTGAGCACGTCCCCCGACGGCCGCCCCGAGGGCGAGCACGAGGTCAAGGGCCTCGCCTTCCGCGACGAGGGCGAGGCAGAGCAGGAGGCCCCGCCGCCGCGGCCGGGCCCGCAGGCCCGCCGTATCACCTGGCGGAAGCTGACGTTCCTGCCGGCGTTCCTGGTGGCGCTGCTGCTGGCCACCTGGCTGTGGTTCCAGCAGGCCCACCTGGACACGATCTCCGAGAACGCCCTGTCCGACGGCCAGGTCACCAAGGCCCTGTGGCAGCACATCGAACTGACCCTGATCTCGACGTTCTTCGTGCTGATCATCGCGATCCCGCTGGGCATCCTGCTGACCCGCAAGACCTTCCGCAAGGCCACCCCGGTGGCGATGGCCTTCGCCAACACCGGCCAGGCGACCCCGGCGATCGGCCTGCTGGCCCTTCTGGTCATCTGGCTGGGCGTCGGCGAGAGGGCGGCCCTGATCGGCATCATCATCTACGCGATCCTCCCGGTCCTCTCCAACACCATCGCGGGCCTGAAGGCGAACGACCCGACCCTCCTGGAGGCGGCGCGGGGCATCGGCATGTCCCCGCTGGGCGTACTGCGGAAGGTGGAACTGCCGCTGGCCGTCCCGCTGATCCTGGCGGGCGTCCGTACGGCCCTGGTCCTCAACGTCGGTACGGCGACCCTCGCCACCTTCGGCGGAGGCGGCGGCCTGGGCGTCCTGATCACCACTGGCATCACCAACCAGCGCATGCCGGTCCTGGTCCTCGGCTCGGTCCTGACGGTGGCCCTGGCCCTGCTGGTGGACTGGCTGGCATCCCTGGCGGAGGTCCTGCTACGGCCGCGGGGCCTGGAGGTGGACCGATGAGACGGCTCCGCGTGCCGTCGGCGCTGCTCCTGGCCCTGCTCCTGGCCGCCGGTTGCGGTCTGACGAGCGGCTCCCCCATGGTCGACGGCGTGAAACCGGGCTCGATCGGCACGGGCGAGCCGTTGAAGGGCGCCCATCTCACCGTCACCTCCAAGGAGTTCACGGAACAGCTGGTCCTCGGCGCGATCATGGGCATCGCCTTCGAGGCGGCGGGCGCGGAGGTCCTCGACCGCACCGGCATCCAGGGCTCGGTCGGCGCCCGCGAGGCGGTCAAGTCCGGGGAGGCCGACGGGATGTACGAGTACACGGGCACGGCGTGGATCACGTACCTGGGCAACAGTCACCCCATCCCCGACCCCCAGCGGCAGTGGCAGGCGGTCCACGACGCCGACCTGAGGAACGGCCTGACCTGGCTGCCCCCGTCCCAGCTCAACAACACCTACGCACTCGCCATGAACCAGGCCGGCTTCAAGAAGTACGGCACCAGGACGCTGTCGGACGTGGCCGCGCTGGCCAGGTCGGACCCCGGGGCGGTGACCCTGTGCGTGGAGGGCGAGTTCGCCAACCGCGCCGACGGCCTGCCCGGCATGGAGAAGGCGTACGGCATGAGCGTGCCGGCGAAGAACATCACGCAGATGGACACCGGGATCATCTACACCCAGGTGCAGAAGGGCAGTTGCACCTACGGCGAGGTCTTCACGACCGACGGCCGCATCAGGTCGATGAACCTGGTGGTGATGCAGGACGACAAGAAGTTCTTCCCCAACTACAACGCGGCCCCCGAGATCAACACCAAGGCCCTGAAGAAGTGGCCGGCGATCGCGACGGTCCTGGACCCGGTGACGGCGAAGCTGAACAACACGGTCGCCCAGACGCTGAACGCGAAGGTGGACGTGGACGGGGAGGACCCGCACCAGGTGGCGCTGGACTGGATGAAGGCGGAGGGATTCGTGAAGTAACGGGAACTGCGGGGGAGTTCCAAAGAACCCGATGCAAAGGAGTTGTTGCAAAGGGTCCTTTGCATAGCGCGGCGCGAACTCCGTACGCGAATCGGCTGGACCTTGGTGGAAGTAGGCCTGCGCCCGGCAGCTCCGGCCCCGGCGACTGCTTAAGGGCGCGGGGCTTGTCAGCATGCGGCTCCGCTCAGCGCCCTTCAGGGGCGCGGGGCTGTGTCAATATGCGGCTTCGCCGCGTGGGCGCGACCAGTCCCCACGCACCCGCACCCGAAACTCAACAGGCAGGGACCTTCGTCCCCTTCTCCAACGCCACCAAATCGCTGACCGCCCCCTTCAGCGTCGTCACCGGCACCAACCGCAACCCCTTCGGCAACTCCGCCTTGGCGTCCGCGCACTCATCCTTCGGCACAAGGAAAACGGTCGCGCCGTCCCGCCGCGCGGCCTGCGTCTTCAGCGCGACCCCGCCGACGGCCCCCACCGTCCCGTCCGCGCCGATGGTCCCCGTACCGGCGATGTTCTTTCCCCCGCTGAGGTCTCCCCCGCTCCCGTTCCCGTCCAGCTTGTCGACGATCCCGAGCGAGAACAGCAACCCCGCACTGGGCCCACCCACATCCGCCAGCTTCAGGGTCACCTTGACCTTGCTCGCGCTGAGCCCGAGGTACTTCAGCGCGGCCCGGGTCGCCGCGTCCTGCGACTGCTCCATCTGCTCGGTGTTGTGCTGCTCGATCTCCTTGACGTTGCCGCCGCCCGGATACACCGAGTCGCGCGGCATCACCGCCCGGTCCGTCCGGAACCAGTTGCCGATGACGTCACCCAGCGACACCCGGGCGTCCGGACCGGTCGCCTCGATCGTCGTCATCCGCAGCTGCCCGCTGGTCGTCCGGGTGGGCGCCCCGGAGATGGTGATCACCGGGGTGCCCTGGTTGTCGCCTAGCACGTTCGCCGTCAGCCCGGGCTGGGCCACCGAGAACGGCAACGGCGCGAAGACGGCCGTACCGATCAGAGCCACGACGGGAACCGCACAGACGGCGATGGCCTGGAGACGCGTGAGACGTGAGAGCACGGAGTCAATCTAACGTGGCAACCACTTCAGGCCATCGCCCCGGCCCCTCAGCGCAACGCCTCCGCGACCTCCCGCGCCGCGTCCATGACCCGCGCCCCCACCCGCTCCGGCACCGAGTCGGCCAGCATCACCACCCCGACACTCCCCTCGACCCCGGTGACCCCGAGCAGCGGGGCGGCCGCACCGCTCGCGCCGGCCTCCAGTTCGCCGTGGGTCAGCGTGTACCCCGGGTAGTCCTTCGGCGAGTGCCGCGCGGACAGGATCGCCTTCCCGGCGGCCCCCCGGTCCAGCGGGTGCCGGAACCCGGCCCGGTACGCCACGTGGTAGTCGGTCCAGCTCGGTTCGACGACCGCGACGGCGAGCGCCTCGGTCCCGTCCACCAGCGTCAGATGTGCCGTCGCCCCGATGTCCTCGGCGAGCGACCGCAGGGCCGGCAGGGCGGCTTCCCGTACCAGCGGATGCACCTGCCGCCCCAGGCGCAGTACCCCAAGGCCGACCCGGGCTCGCCCGCCCAGGTCACGCCGTACCAGCGCATGCTGCTCAAGCGTGGCGAGCAACCGGTACACCACGGTCCGGTTCACGCCCAGTTTGCTGGAAAGCTCGGTGACGGTCAGCCCGTGGTCCGTGTCGGCCAGCAGTTTGAGGACCCGCAGTCCCCGGTCGAGCGTCTGAGAGGTCTCCGCGGTCACGACGCCCACTCCTTAAGTGGTGAGGCCGGCAGCCTCCGACGCGGCGGATGCGTCGCCGAGTCCCGTCAGCGACGCGCTTCAGAGGCCGCCGATCGGCAGGACGGCCCGGCGGCTCCGGGCCCAGTCGCTTCACGGCTGCGCTCCGCGGCGGCGCTGCCACGGGGCGTGTGCGTAGCGGGACAGTAGCGAAGGGGGTTCGCTGAGCGGAAGCCTCCGTCCAGAATCCGGTCATGCTCCGGTACGGACTGCTTCCGTATGTGGCGGTATATACGCTGCGCACTCCTGGGATCACCCCGGGGTCCCCCCGGTGTCACCGCATGCGGGTGGCCCACTCCTGCACCTTGGCGATCCGCTGCCGGAGCTGTCCCGCGGTGGCCTCCGCACTGGGCGGCCCCCCGCACACCCGGCGCAGCTCGGTGTGAATCACCCCGTGCGGCTTGCCGCTCTGGTGCACATACGCGCTCACCATCGTGTTCAGCTGCTTCCGCAGCTCCATCATCTCCTTGTGGGAGACGACGGGCCGCCGTTCCGCGGGCAGTTCCAGCAGGTCGGCCTCGTCGTCCGGCTTCTTGCGGCTGTGCGCGATCTGCCGGGCCTGCCGTTTCTGCAGCAGCAGCTGCACCTGGTCGGGCTCCAGCAGTCCCGGGATGCCGAGATAGTCCTGCTCCTCCTCGCTCCCCGGGTGCGCCTGCATACCGAACTCGGCACCGTCGTACAGGACCCGGTCGAAGACGGCCTCGGACTCCAGCGCCTCGAAGGCGAACTGCTCCTGCTCGCCGGTGTCCTCGTCCTGCTCCTTGTTCGCCTCCTCCATCTCCTTCTCGGACTCGGCGTACGGGTCCTCCTCGCCGTCCTTCTTGGGCTTGTCGAGGGCGTGGTCGCGCTCGACCTCCATCTCGTTGGCGAAGGTCAGCAGGTCGGGGACGGTCGGCAGGAACACGGACGCGGTCTCGCCGCGCCGCCGGGAGCGCACGAAACGGCCGACGGCCTGGGCGAAGAAGAGGGGGGTCGAAATGGTGGTGGCGTACACCCCGACGGCGAGCCGGGGGACGTCGACGCCCTCGGACACCATCCGCACCGCGACCATCCACCGGTCGTCGCTGGCGCTGAAGGCGTCGATGCGCTTGGACGCACCGGTGTCGTCGGAGAGGACGAGGGTCGCCTTGTTGCCCGTGATCTCGCGGATGAGCTTGGCGTAGGCCCGCGCCGACTCCTGGTCGGAGGCGATCACCAGAGCCCCCGCGTCGGGGATGGCCTTGCGCACCTCGGTCAGCCGCTGGTCGGCGGCGCGCAGCACGGCCGGCATCCACTCACCGCGCGGATCGAGCGCCGTACGCCAGGCCTGGCTGACGGCGTCCTTGGTCATCGGCTCGCCGAGCCGAGCGGCGATTTCATCTCCTGCCTTGGTCCGCCAGCGCATGTTGCCGCTGTAGGAGAGGAAGATGACCGGGCGGACGACGTGGTCGGCGAGCGCGTTGCCGTATCCGTAGGTGTAGTCGGCGGCGGACCGCCGGATCCCGTCCTGCCCCTCCTCGTACGTCACGAAGGGGATGGGGTTGGTGTCGGACCGGAAGGGCGTACCGGTCAGCGCCAGCCGCCGGGTCGCCGGCTCGAACGCCTCCAGGCAGGCCTCGCCCCAGGACTTGGAGTCACCGGCGTGATGGATCTCGTCGAGGATGACGAGCGTCTTGCGCTGCTCGACCCGGTTGCGGTGCAGCATCGGCCGCACCCCGACACCGGCATAGGTGACGGCGACCCCGTCGTACTCCCGGCTGAGCGGTCCGGCGCTGTACTCGGGATCGAGCTTGATCCCTATCCTTGCCGCGGCCTCCGCCCACTGCTTCTTCAGATGCTCGGTGGGGGCGACGACGGTGACCTGCTGCACGACATGGTGGTGCAGCAGCCAGGACGCGAGGGTCAGCGCGAACGTCGTCTTGCCGGCGCCGGGTGTGGCGACGGCGAGAAAGTCACGCGGCTGCTCCTGGACGTACTTCTCCATGGCCCCCTGCTGCCAGGCGCGCAGCTTGCTGGCGGTACCCCAGGGCGCCCGGCCGGGGAAGGCCGGCGAAAGGTGATGGGAGGACGAGGAGGCGCTGGCGGCGGTGGTAGTCACGGTCTCCGTAGTAAGGGGTCGGGCGGCTACGTGTGCGTATGACAACCGGGCCACCCTACCGGCGCCCCACCGCCGTCAACGCGCGGACAAGCCCGCCTTCCCCTCGGGTGGGACCCACGTCACAGATCATCACGAAGCCGGGTCGTCACCCGGGCCCCGACGAGCGCCACGACCGCCATCGGCAGGAACACGACGGCGAAGGCGGCCGGATGAGAACCGGAACCACTCACCCCCGTCATGCTTCCGCCGCCGAGGGAGGCGAAGGCGGCACCGGTCACGGCGAGCAGGACGACGTTCGACAGGGCGTCGGAGATCTGCAGGGCGGCCGAGTTGGCGCCGGCCTCCTGCGGGGCGGAGAGCCGGAGCATCAGCACGCTGGACGAGGCGATCACCAGGCCCATCCCGAAGCAGCCGAAGCCCCAGGCGACGGCGACGATCCACACCGGCACGCCGTGCACGAGCACACTGGGCACGGTGGCGATCGCCGCGGCGACCAGCACCATCCCGAGAGTCATCAGCCGCTCCCGGTACGGCGCCACGCGCGGCCGCGCCTGCACCCACGAACCCACCGCCCAGGTCACCCCGCCCGCCGCCAGCGAGAACCCGGCGAGGGTCGGCGACAGCCCCCGCTGGGTGACGAGCATCAGCGGCACGAAGGACTCGGCGGAGACGAACGCGCCGGCCGCGATCCCGCGCAGCAGCACGACCGACGGCAGCCCGCGCGCCGCACGGTAGGTCCCGCGCGGAAGCAGCCCGAGTACGGCGGGAACGAGCAACGCACCCCCGGCGATCCCCGGCAGAAGGGACACCCACCGCAGGTCCTGAGCCGCGTACTGCAGCAGCCCCGCGCCGAGAGAGATACCGAACGCGAGCCGGATCCGCCGCCGTTCGAAGGCCTCCCCGGCCCGCTCCGCGACCGGCCCACCGGCTCGCCGCCGTATCTGGGGAAGGGCGAGCGCCACCGGGAAGACCACGAGCACCGGGATTCCGAGGAACACCCACCGCCACCCGAGATGCTCGGTCACCGCTCCGGCGGCCAGCGGCCCGACGATGGACGGCACCACCCAGCCGGCGGCGAAGGCCGCCATGATCGAGGGCCGCAACCGCTCCGGATAGGCCCGCCCCACGACCACGTACAGCGCGACGATGACCAGTCCGCCCCCGAACCCCTGCACGGCCCGCCCCAGGATGAACACCCACATGACCTGAGCGGTCCCGGCGACCACAAGCCCGACGGCGAAGGCCCCGATCCCCGTGGTGAGCGCCCCGAGCGGCCCCCGACGGTCCGACCACTGCCCGGCCAGCACCATGCCGAAGAGACTGGTCGTGAAGTACCCGGAGAAGGCGAACGCGTACAGCGACACCCCGTCCAGCTCCCGCGCGGCAACGGGCATCGCCGTCCCGACGGCGGTCGCCTCGAAGGCGATCAGCAGCACGACGGACACGATGCCGACGCTCAGTGCCCGATAGGACCGCCCCAGCACACCCTCGCCGTAGGCTCTGTCAGCTGTCTCATCTGCGACAACGGCGTCGCTGGGCTCAAGGGCGGTCATACCGACCAAGGTAAGCCCCAACCCCCGCTTTGGCCCCTGTCGCGAGCCCCACCCCACCTCGGACCTTGGTCGTAGACCCGCCGTTCCCTCCGGTTCATGAACGCCGTATGGCAGTCCCGTTGCAGCCCCGCCGATCCCCTTGAGCCCCTCCCGCGCACCCCCGTACCTTCGACTCACCGACACGGCCGTGCGCCCGAGTGATTCAGGGGCTCGCCTGCGCTGCATCCATCAGCGAACTCCGCTCGCGGGGAGTCACGCGGGTTCGATCCCCGCCACGGCCGTGAAGGAAGAAGTTTCCCGGCCGTGTGCCCGAGTGGTTCAGGGGCTCGCCTGCAAAGCGAGTTACGTGGGTTCGATTCCCGCCACGGCCTCCAAAAGCGGGCCGGAGTGTGCCCCAGTGGTTCATGAGCTCGCCTGCGCCGCATCCATCAGCGAGCTCCGCTCGCGGAGAGTCACGCGGGTTCGATTCCCGCCACGGCCTCCAGTGCTGGTCCGTCGCTGTCGGCCGCCGCAAGGTCCGGGCCCACGTCGAGCACGTCCGCGTGCGGATGAAGAACCGGAAGAGCCGTTCTCAGGCGATGGCGCGGCCGATGCTCGCGCCGCCGTCGACGCGCAGGACCTGGCCGGTGATGAAACCCGCCTTCTCTGAGAGCAGGAAGGCGACGGCGGCTGCGAGTTCGTCCGGACGCCCGAACCTTCCCATGGGAACAGTCGCCAGAGCGGGCGGCCGAGGCCGACCTAGGCGGGTTGGTCGCCCGGAACAGCTCGGTCTCGGTGGGGGCCGGGGCGACGGCCTTCACGGTGATCCCGTGTGCGGCGAGTTCGCCGACCCAGCCTCGCGTCAGGAACTCCAGGGCCGCCTTGGCCGCTGCTTTGTGACAGTGCCGCAGCCGTGACGGGCGCTGCTCTCGTCATCGCGGTCAGGGTCTGGCCTCTTCCGTCGGCCTCCTCCTGTCCCCCGTGCGAGCTACGTGCAGGTGTCCACTGCGTGGTGACGATTCCGGGGGCGGCGATCCGTAGCGTTCGGGGCAGTTCCGCGGCCGGTCGGCTGCGGGTTCTGTGGAGGAGTCGTCATGAGGCTGGTCTGGCAGTTGTTGGCGGTCGCGGTGGTCGCCTTCGTCGGTGGGCAGGCGGTCGCCGCGGTGGAGGGGAACTGGTTTCTCACTCTGGTTCTCGGTCTGCTGACGGCCGTGGCCGCGGTGTTCGTCTACGGGTGGGTGGTACGGCGGACCGAGCGCCGGCCGAGCACCGAGGTGGGGCGGGACGGTGCCCGGGCGGCGTTTGTGCGCGGTGCGCTGATAGGGGCGGTGACGTTCGCGTGTGTGATCGCGAACATCGCCTTTCTCGGGGACTACACGGTGCACGGCCTGGGGTCGGTGACGGTCGCGGTGGGGCTGGTCGGGTCCATGGCCGGCGCCGCGGTGACCGAGGAACTGCTGTTCCGGGGCGTCCTGTTCCGGATCGTCGAGGAACGCACCGGGACCTGGATCGCGCTGACGTCGACCGGCGCCCTGTTCGGGATGATGCATCTGCTCAACAAGGACGCGACGGTGTGGGGCGCCCTCGCCATCGCGATAGAGGCCGGCGGCATGCTCGGCGCCGCGTACGCCGCCACCCGCACCCTCTGGCTGCCGATCGGCCTGCACTTCGGCTGGAACTTCGCCGAGTCCGCCGTCTTCGGCACCGAGGTCTCCGGCAGCGGGGCGCAGAAGGGGCTGCTGGACGCCACCACATCGGGGTCCCAGCTGATCACCGGTGGTCAGTTCGGGCCGGAGGCGAGCGTGTACTCGGTGCTGCTCGGGGTGCTGGTGACGGTCGCGTTCCTGCGGCTGGCGCACCGGCGCGGTCACCTGGTGCCCCGCCGCCGTCGGGGCACCCCGGCCGGCTCCGTCGCTACACTGCCCCGGTGATCAGTCCCCGGCAGGTGCCCGGCTGGTGGCACCGGCTCGATGTGACGGTCCGGGACCTGCCGCTCGGGCTGCTGCTCCTGGCCGGCTCCTTCCTGCCGACGCTGCACGGCAACGGGACCCAGGTCGGAGACCTGCCCACGCGCCCGTTCGACGCGCTGGCCGGGGTGGCGCTCGGCCTGGAGTGCCTGCCGCTCGCCCTGCGCCGGCGGTGGCCGGCCGTCTCTCTCGCCCTGGTGTCGCTCGGCTTCGCCGTCGACCAGATCCGCGCCTACCACTCGGTCGCGGGCGTCGCACTGCCCCTCGCGCTGCTGAGCACCGGTGCCCATCTGGCACGGCATCGGCGGGCCGGCGCGCTCCTGTTCTCCGCGGCCTATGTGCCGCTGGCGGTCGTGCTGCACCGGCTGGGGTCGGGGGGCGAGACGGCGAGCGACTTCGTGACGTTCTATCTGGCGCTGGCCCTCGCCTGGGGCACCGGGGCGTGGCTGCGCGCCACCCGGACCGCGGAGGCCGAACGCCGTCGGCGGGTCGCCGAGGACACCCGCACCGCCGAGCGCACCCGGATCGCCCGCGAGTTGCACGACGTGGTGACCCACCATGTGACGGCGATGGTCGTGCAGGCCGAGGCGGCACGGTATCTGACCGCCGCGCCCGAGCGGCTCGACCAGGCCCTGACCGCCGTCAGCGACACCGGGCGGCGGGCCATCGCCGACCTGCGCCATCTGCTCGACCTGCTCAACCCCGACCACGGCACCGGCACCGGCACCGGCACCGGCACCGACGTCAGGAGGCCGCCCGCCGGCCGGCTGCTCACGCTGGTGGAGCAGACGCGCCGGGCCGGGCAGCCGGTGGAGTTCACCGAGGAGGGCACGCCGACCCAGTCGGCCGGCAGCGCCGACCTGGTGGCCTACCGGGTGGTGCAGGAAGCCCTGACGAACGCCCTCAAGTACGCCCATGGCAGCCGCACTTCGGTGCGGGTGCGCCATGGTGAGAAGGAGATCACCGTGGAGGTCGGCACGGACGGGTCCGGCTCCGCCGCCGCGTCCCCCGGCGGGAGCGGGCGAGGACTCGTCGGTCTCCGGGAACGTGTGGACGTCCTGGGCGGCGAGTTCAGCGCGGGGCGCGCGGCCGACGGCGGCTTCGTCGTACGGGCGCGGATACCCGCGGGGAACCCGTCGTGACCGCGGCCCGCGGGGAATCCGGCGTGAGCGCCGTGGGCGGGGCGCCGATCCGGGTCCTGGTCTGTGACGACCAGGTGCTGATCCGCACCGGCCTGGCGACGATCATCGACGCCCAGCCTGATCTGGAGGTGGCCGGTGAGTGCGGGGACGGGCAGGCCGCGGTCGACCTCGCCGGCCGGCTGCGCCCGGACGTCGTCGTCATGGACGTCCGGATGCCGGTGCTCGACGGCATCGAGGCCACCCGTCTGCTCGCCGGAGCCGGGGTGCCGCATCCGGTGAAGGTGCTCGTGGTGACGACGTTCAACCTGGACGAGTACGTCTACGAGGCGCTGCGCGCGGGCGCGAGCGGCTTTCTGCTCAAGGACGCACCGCCGGACCGACTGCTGCAGGGCATACGGACCGTGGCCACGGGTGCGGCTCTGCTGGACCCCGAGGTGACCCGCCAACTGGTCGGCCGGTACGCCGCCCGGATCCGCCCCGCCGACGGCGGCAGCCCTGACGACATCCCGCTGACCCCGCGCGAACTGGAGGTCCTGCGCCTGATCGCGGACGGCCTCTCCAACAGCGAGATCGCCGCGACCCTTCTGATCAGCCCGGAGACCGTCAAGACCTTCGTCTCCCGCATCCTCACCAAGCTCGGCCTGCGCGACCGGGTCCAGGCGGTCGTCTACGCCTACCGCCAGGGCCTGGTGACCTGACCTCCCCTGTCTCCCCCCGTCTCCCCCTGTCTCCTTCGGGCCCCTCGCTCAGAGCACCCCGCCCGCCTCGTCCTGGAACAGTTCCGTCCAGTAGTGCCAGTCGGCGTCCGTCGTCGCGGGCGTGGGGTCGATCGTCGCGAGGGTGTGGAGCATGGTCGCGGCGAGCTGGTCGTAGGCCTTCGTGGTGAGTTCGTGGCCCAGGTGCTCGTCGATGGTGCGCTCGTGGTGGAGGAGCCACAGGGTGAAGGCGAGGGTGGAGATGTCCGTGTTGAGGGGGTGGAGGGTCGCCTCGGGCTGGGAGAAGTTGAGGATCGCGCCGGTGGTGCCGTCCACGACCAGGCTGTTCTCCTCGGCCAGGTAGCCGAGGCGTATCAGGTGGTCGGCGTGGGGCGGGAGGGAGTCCAGGGGAAAGCCGCCCGGCTGTATGTCGGTGAAGTACTCCTTGAGGGTGGGCAACGGGGCGTCCGGGTCGAGGTGGAACAGCACCGCGTCCTCCGGCAGGCCCGTCTCGCGCAGGAAGCGGCGGGTCGGCTGGTGGGTGAGCGTCGGCGGGAAGTCGACCTCCTCGAAGCGGGCCACCCGGCCCTGTCCGAACTCCTGGTCCAGGAGCCGGGCCGGCAGATCGACGGCGAGCCCGGAGTCCGTGCCGGGGCCCGCGATCAGGCTGAGGGGGCGGATCAGCGCCGTCGCCTTCCAGTACGGCGGGACCCGGCCGGCCGTGCCCTCCTCGAAGAGCTCCAGGAGCTTGCGGGAGGCCTCGGTGGCCGCCTTGGTGCCGTAGGTCCCGGCGAGGGAGGCGAAGCGGCCGCGCAGGCCCGTCAGTTCCTCGGTGACCGCGGCGAAGCGCAGCAGCGTCTCCAGCGAGGGCGCCAGCGGGCGCGGGTCGGTCGGATCGACCAGGTAGGCCGTGGTGATCTCGCCGGTGCCGCCGTCGAGGAGGATCGATTCCGTGTCCAGGCCGGCCGGGGCGAGCAGCTCGCCTATCACCAGCCGGTCCCGGAGCTCCTCCGCGAGCCGGGACGGGCCGGCCGCGAGGTCCGCGACGTCCGCGAGCGTGCGCAGGCCGGTCGTGCGCAGCGGTTCGAACGTCAACAGGCCGCCGGTGTGGGGGAGTCCGGGGCCGCTGAGCCACATGCGGGTTGGTTCGTGCGTGATGTAACGGTCCAGTTCTGCCTCGGTCAGCGTGATCGCCGCCGCATCGCTGCCGGTCGTGCTGGTCGTGCTCATCGCTGCCCCCGCGATCAATGAGTTCAGGAAATGCAAGGAGGTCGGAGTGGTCTGTCGAAGGTCGTCCTGAGCAGGGCACGGTCTGCCGTCCGGGCTTCCCCTCCGGAACCGCCGTCCCCACTGCCCAGAACACTACGCCGAGCCACTGACAACGCCCCGTGGATAAGAGACGTCAGGCGACCCTCGCCCGTTCCTTCCCGGTGAGAATCGCCGCCACCGTCTGTTCCACGGTCAACGCCGAGGTGTCCAGCCACAGACCCAACGTCTCGGTGCGCAGCCGTAGTTCCGCGTCAAGGTCGGCGATCGTCAACGCGGGTCCGTACCCGGTCTTCGACCGCCCTGCCTCCCGCTCCGCCACCGTCTCGGGGCTGGGGGCGAGGACGACGACGTAGAGCGGGCGGGTGCGGATCCGTTGGACGTACGACGTCAACTCCGGGCCCAGCAGCACGTCCTGCACGATCGCCGTGAAGCCGGCCGCCGCGTAGGCGTCCGCCGTCGCCGCCGACAGGCGGTAGCGGAGGTGGAGTTGGGCCGTCGCCTCCGCGGAGGCCCCGGGGGTGTATTCCTCCCGGCCGGAGACGATCATCCGGCGGAAGACGTCGCCGCGGACGTGCGCCGCCCGCGGCAGCCGCTCGGCGAGCGCCTGGGCGGCCGTCGACTTGCCCGAGGCCATCACCCCGGCGATCACGACGACCCCGGACAGGCTCACTGACTGGTGACCACGGCCGCCTGCGGACGGATCGGGAGCCGGTTGACCGGGCGGCCGGTCGCCGCGCGGACGGCGGAGGCGATGGCCGCCGGGGACGTCACGACCGGTACCGCACTGACCGACTTGGCGCCGAAGGGCGCGACCACGTCCCGTTCCTCGACGAGCTTGACGATCCGGATGTCCGGTGCGTCGAGGGCGGTCGGGAGGGCGTAGCCGGTGAGGTCGGGGTGGCGGATCAGCCCGCGCGGGGTACGCAGGTTCTCCGTGAGCGCGATGCCGACGCCCTGGGTGACGCCGGCCTCGATACGCGCGTTGAGCTGCGCCGGGTTGAGGATCCGGCCCACGTCCTGGGCGACGGCCAGCTCCACGACCCGTACCGAGCCCAGTTCGATGTCGACGTCCACCACCGCGCGGATCGCGCAGAAGGCGAGGCCGACGAAGGCGTCGCCCTGGCCTTCCCCGTTCAGCGGCTCGGTCGGGTGCGGGCGGCACTGGGCGGTGGCCCACAGCTCCTTGCCGTCCATCGCCTCGGTGACGGTGGTCGACAGGACGCCGTCGTACGACGTGATCTTGCCGTCGGTGATCTGGAGCAGCTCGGTGGACATGCCGAACTTGTGGGCGAGGGGCTGGAGGAGCTGCGTGCGGACCATCTTGGCCGCGCGTTCGACGGCTCCGCCGGAGACCCAGGTGTGGCGGCCGCGGCAGCCGGGGCCGGCCGGCGGCTGGTCGGTGTCGACGGGTGCCACGTGGACCTCGTCGATGCCGAGCGTGTCCTGGACGATCTGGCGGGCGAGGGTGGTGAAGCCCTGGCCGGTCTCGACGGCCGCGCAGAGCACGGTGGCGATGCCGTCGTGGACCTTGACGGTGGCCGTCGAGACCTCGTCGGCGCCCTCGGCGCCGAGCATGTGGACCATGCCGAGGCCGTAGCCGACACCCCGGCGCACCGCGCCCGGCTCGCCCGCGCCCTCGGGGCCGCCGGGCAGCAGCCACTCCTCCTCGGGGGTGTCCTTGGGGAGCGCGGGAAGCGGGAAGTCCCGTACCGCCTGGAGCAGCTCGGCGACGGGGGCCGGGCAGGTCACCGTCTGGCCGATGGGCAGGACGTCGCCGGTCGCGAGGGCGTTGCGCAGGCGGATCTCGGCGGGGTCGAGGCCGAGTTTCTTCGCCAGCTTGTCCATCTGCGCCTCGTAGGCGGCACACACCTGCATGGCGCCCTCGCCGCGCACATGGCCGGAGGGCGGGTTGTTGGTGCGGACGGCCCAGCCCTCGATGAAGGCGTTCGGGACGACGTACGGGCCGCAGGCGAAGGAGACCGCCGCGGCCAGGGACTCGGCGGAGGTGTCGGCGTAGGCGCCCGCGTCGAGCAGGACCTGCGCCTCGACCTTGACCAGCTTGCCGTCGGCGTCGGCGTGGTGCCGGTAGCGGAGCAGGGTGGGGTGGCGGTGGGCGTGCCCGAGGAAGGACTCCTCGCGCGTGGCGGTGAGTTTGACCGGGCAGCCGGTCTTCAGGGCGAGCAGGCCGAGCGGCAGCTGGAAGCCCTGGTCCTCGCGGTCGGCGGTCGCGCCCGGCACGCCGGTGACCACGATCTTCACCTGTTCGAGCGACAGGCCGTAGCAGGCGGCGGCCGTGTTGCGGTCGGTGTGCGGGTCGGTGGAGGCCAGGTACAGCTCGACCCCGCCGTCGGGGCGGGGCACGGCGAGTCCGGCCTCGGCGCCGATGGGGGCGGGGTCGGCGCGGCCGATGCGGTACTGGCCCTCGACGACGATCTCGCCGGCCGCGTCCGGGTCGCCGTGGTGCAGCGGGATGTGCCGGATCAGGTTGCCGTCGGGGTGCAGCGGCTCGGCCTCGAAGGCCTGCTCGGGGTCGGTGACCGGGTCGAGCACCTCGTACTCGACGATGACTGCGGCGGCGGCCATGCGGGCCGTGTCGGGATGGTCGGCGGCTACGGCGGCGATGGGCTCGCCGTGGTGCCGTACGACCTCCGAGGCGAACACCGGCCGGTCCGGGGTGCCCCGGCCGTGGCGCGGGGTGCCGGGCACGTCCTCGTGGGTGACGACGGCCCGTACGCCGGGCATCTCGCGCGCATGGCTGGTGTCGATCGACACGATGCGCGCGTGCGGGTGCGGGGAGCGCAGTACGGCCGCCCAGAGGAGGCCTTCGGCCCACAGGTCGGCCGCGTACGGGAAGGTGCCCTCGGTCTTCGCACCCGCGTCGGCCGCCGGCAGCGACACGCCGAGGCCGTGCGGCAGCGGCTCGGGGGCGGAAACGGCGGTCTCCGCGGCGGTGGTCGTGGTGACGGTCTCGTTGGTCACGCCTGGCCTCCGTCCGAGCCGTAGGGCTGGTCGCCGTAGCTCTGACTCTGGTCGCCGAACGTCTGGTCACCGCCGTACGTCTGGTCGTACGACTGCTCGCGCTGGGCGTCGTACGCCGACTGCTCGCGCTGGGCGGGGGACGCGAAGGTACCCGGGGAGTCGAACGCCGACGCGTTGACGCCGCCGGCACCCGGTCCCGCCTGATGCGGAATACGGGCCTCGTCGCTGTCCGTCTCAGCGTCGGCGGCGGCGTGTGCCTCGCGTTCGGCGACGACCTCCTGGACGGCGTCCAGGACGCCCCGGTAGCCCGAGCAGCGGCAGAGGTTGCCGCACAGGGCCTGGCGGGTCTCCATCTCGGTCGGGGCCGGGTTGCCTTCCAGCAGGTCGTGGACGGTCATGGCCATGCCCGGGACGCAGAAGCCGCACTGGACCGCTCCGCTGAGGGCGAGCGCGCGTTGGACGTCGGAGGGGCGGCCGTCCTGGGCGAGGCCCTCGACCGTGCGGACCTCGCTGCCGGCCGCGGTGACCGCGGGGACCAGGCAGGAGGCGACGAGTCGGCCGTCCACCTGGACGTTGCAGGCGCCGCATTCGCCCTGGGAGCAGCCGTCCTTGGCGCCGGCGAGGCCCAGGCGCTCACGGAGGACGTAGAGGAGGGACTCGCCGATCCAGGCGTCGGTGACGGGGCGGTCGGTGCCGTTGACGCGGAGGACGTAGGAGGCGAGGGGGTGGTCGTCGATCGCCTCGGCTTCGCCTTCGGCACGTTCTTGGCCGTCCGCACCGTCCGTGCGACCTTCGTCGTCGGGTGCGGGCGGCCCCTGCGGGAGCGCATCGCCGTCGGCGGCTTGCGGATCAGGGGCGGAGTGCGGGTCGAAGCGCCGGGCGGGGTGGTGGGTCGGCGCGCCATGCGGTTCGTCGGCTTCGCCGACTTCAGCCGGGCTGCCGAGGGCCGCGGCGGCGTTGCCCGACAGGGCCGGGTTGCCCATTAGGGCGGCGTCGCCCGCCAGGGCCGCATTTCCGACTGCGGCCTCGTTCCCGACGGCGGCCGGACCGGCGACGACCGCCGACCGGTCGGTTCCGGACGGCTGGTCGGCCGCGCGCGGTCGGCCGAGTGCTCGCCGTGCGCCCGTCTCAGGCGGCTCGCCGACTGGACGCCATGCGCCGGTGTCGGGCGACTCGCCAACTGCGCGGCGTGCGGCGGCGTCAGGCGACTCGCCGAGCACGCGCAGTTCGCCCGTATCGCCCGGTTCACCCGCTTCGCCCGCAGCGATCGCGCCGACGCCAGGTGCCACGCCGGCGGCCTCGGCGGTGAGGCCGGGGGCCGGAGTGTCGCCATGACCCGCCGGGGCGCCTGCGGGGGCCCCAGGGGCCTCCGTGGGGTGTTCCCAGGCGTGGACCTCGGTCGCCCAGGGTGCGGATGCGCCGCCCGGCAGGGTCGTCGGCGGCGTGCCGCCCCACTGCTCCATGAGCGCGGATGTGGTGAACTCGCCCGATTCGTCCGGAACATCACCGCTCGCGACCGGGATGGACCACTGCCCCGTCACATCGTGACCGGGCGCGGGCGGCGGCTCCTCGTACGTCCACTGCTGGGTCGTGGCGGGGTTGTACGTGAACCGGTCGTCGACCGGCCGCTCCTGGGGAACCGCGTTCGGGTCGGGCCACCGGGCGCCGTCGGCCGGCGCGCCCCAGGTCTCGGTGCCGGGGGCGACCGCTATCTGCGGCGGCACATAACCGTGCCCGGGCGCGGCCAGGGGGCTGTCGCCGGACAGCAGGGCGTCGATGCCACCCTCGGGGAGTTTCACGAAGGCGGTCGCGCCGTCGTCGTAGTCACCCTGGGGCAGCGGGTCCCAGCGGCCGCCGCCACCCGAGGGCGCGCCCTCTCCGTGCTGTTCGTCGGTCATGACAGCGCCCTCCCCAGTGCTCGTCGGGCCAGCGCGGCGACGGTGCGCCGCAGGTGCAGTACGGCAGGCGGAAGCTGGGGCACCGAGCCGTCCGGCTCGGGTGCCGGGTCGGGGATGCAGGCGGCCGCGACGTACTCGCCGAAGGCGTGCAGCGCCTCCGGGACGAGCGCCCGGTCGTTGTCCCAGTCGATCAGGCGGGCCACCCACTGCTCGGCCTCCAGCGGCCGCAGCGGCATCGGCGCTATGGCTCCGACGGCGCACCTGACTCCGCGCCGGGCGGGGTCGAGGACGAGCGCCACGGAGGCCACCGAGCGGCCGGGTCCGGTGCGGCCCGTGGCCTTCAGGAAGACCTGCGGGGCGTGCAGCAGGGGCACGCGCACGAAGCCGATCAGCTCGCCCCCGCGCAGCATCTCCACGCCGGCCAGCAGGTGCGACACCGGGATCTCCCGGCGGGATCCGCCCGGCCCCGCGATGATCAGCGTCGCCTCCAGGGCGGCGAGCACCGGCAGCGCGTCGCCGGTGGGCGCGGCCGTGGCGATGTTGCCGCCCAGGGTGCCCGCGTTGCGGATGTGCGGCGGACCGGCGGCCCGCGCGGCGGCGGCGAGTGCCGGGATCAGGGCCGCGAAGTCGGGTCGGCCCATGCGCGCGTGCGTGAGTCCGGCGCCGAGCAGTGCGTTGCCGTCCTGGTACTGCCAGCCGCGGATCTCGCTGATCCGGCCGAGGCCGACCAGGGCGGCGGGCCGGAGTTGCCCGGAGTTGACGGCGGCCATCAGGTCGGTACCGCCCGCCACGGGGACCGCGGCGGGCATGGCGGTCAGGGCCGCCACGGCTTCGTTCAGCGTCGTGGGCAGCGTGACGGACTGCGCCGCCTGCGGTGCGTGCGTGGTCAAAACCGGCTGCCCCTTCCCGCTGCCCCCACCTGGTCCCACCTGTGTGGCCCGTACGGTACGTGCTCACAGGGCGGACGTGGCAACTCTGGCACATCTTCGCAAGCCTCGAACGCACGGGTCCGCTAGGAGGCATTCGCCCACCTCACCAGTGACTTGATCCGTTTTCGTACGCCATCACCGGTGCGTACCGATTGACACTCTTCGGTGACTCTTGGGGTCTTTTTCCATTCTGCGTTCGGAGCGAGAGGGAGGCCGGGGAGTGGCTAGCGGTTCGGGGGCGGGCCGTCGATCGGGCGGCCCGGCACCCCCGGGCGCCGCTGCCACGGCAGCGGGCCGCCAGGCGGCCGGTAGGCCACACCCAGGGCGTCCAGTCGCCGGTAATGGACGGCCATACGGCGCTCGAAGCCGGCGAAGTCCCGTTCCACCGGGGCCGGCAGAGCGCTCCAGGCGACCTCCGCGAAGGCGGCGAGCCGGGGGAAGGTCTGGTAGTCCACGCGCGCATGGTCCTCCATCACCTCGGTCCAGACGTTGGCCTGGGTGCCCAGCACATGGGACGCCGCGGACGCGTCAAGGCCCGTTGGAACGGGCTCGAACCGGTACACGTCCTCCAGGGTGCGGACGAACCCGATCGGCACGGGCTCGTCGACGCCGGCGGACTGCCGGTGGTCCAGGTACACGTGCTGCTCGGGGCACATGACGACGTCGTGCCCGGCCCGCGCGGCCGCGATCCCGCCGCCGTAGCCGCGCCACGACGACACGGCCGCGCCCTCGGCGAGCCCGCCCTCCAGGATCTCGTCCCAGCCGATCAGCCTGCGCCCGCGCGCGGAAAGCCACTTGCCGAAGTGGCCGATGAACCACGACTGCAACGCGTCCTCGTCGGCGAGCCCGAGTTCCCTCATCCGCGTCTGCGCGGCCGGCGAGGCCCGCCACTGGTCCTTGGGGCATTCGTCGCCGCCGACGTGAATGAACTCCGACGGGAACAGCGCCAGCACTTCCTCGAACACCCCCTCGTAGAAGCGCAGGGTGTTGTCAGTGGGGGCGAGTACGTTCGGAGAGATCCCCCAGGAGTCCCAGACGGACAGGAGCGTGGTGTCGATGGCGTCGGTGTTGCCGAGTTCCGGATACGCGGCGATGGCGGCCTGCGAGTGGCCGGGCACGTCGATTTCGGGGACGACCGTGATATGCCGCGCGGCCGCGTAGGCGACGATCTCCCGGATGTCGTCGTGGGTGTAGTAGCCGCCGTGCGGCTTCTCCTCCCACAGTGGTGAGGCCCGGTGGCCGAATTTCGTGCGGGGCCGCCAGGAGCCGACCTCGGTGAGTCGGGGGTACCGCTGGATCTGGATGCGCCAGCCCTGGTCGTCCGTCAGATGGAAGTGGAAGACGTTGAGTTTGTGCGCCGCCATGAGATCCAGGTAGCGCAGGACGCCTTCCTTGGGCATGAAGTGCCGGGCGACGTCGAGCATGAGGCCGCGCCACCGGAATCGGGGGGCGTCCTCGATCACGAGGTGCGGCACGGCCCAGGCGCGGTCGAGCGGGGCCCGGCGGAACGCGTCAGGGCCCAGGAGTTGGCGCAGTGTCTGGGCGCCCCAGAAGACACCGGCCGCGCCGCCGCCCTCGATGAGGACGCCGGTCGGACCGCTGACGAGGCGGTAGCCCTCGGGCTCGAGGTGGGGGTCGAGCAAGAGCCCGACGCCGTCGCCGTCGGTGTCGCCGAGCTCCCGCCCCTCGTGCAACGGCAGCCCGGTGGCCTGTTGCAGGACGGTGCGCAGCCAGCTGCCGACGCCCTCCGTCCCAGGGCCGGAGTAGAGCCGGGAGTGAGCGGTCAGCCGCACCTCGCCGGAACCGGCGACCACGCTGCGGGGCTCGGGAATCAGTTCGGTCACGTCAGTCCTTAACCGCTCCGCCCAGTCCGGAGACCAGCCGTCGCTGTACGAGTACGAAGAACACCAGCACCGGAATCGTCATCCCCGTGGACGCCGCCATGACCCCGCCCCAGTCCGGGTCGTCCGGCTTGAAGAACACCAGGAGCGCCATCGGCAGCGTGGACTGCGAAGTGTCACTGATGATGAAGGACTTGGCGAAGAGGAAGTCGTTCCAGGCGGAGATGAAGGAAAACACGCTCGTGGCCACCAGGCCCGGCAGGACGAGCGGGAAAAGGATCTGCCGGAGAAAGCGCGTGCGGCTCGCCCCGTCGACGTACGCGGCCTCCTCCAGCGCCTGGGGCACCCCTTTCACGAACCCCCGCAGCATCCAGACCGCGAAGGGCAGCGAGAAGGCGATGTGGGGCAGGATCAGCGAGCCCAGCGTGTTCAGCAGACCGAGGTCCCGCAGCTGGAAGAACAAGGGGATGGTGAGGGCCTCCACGGGCACCGTCTGGGCCACCAGAAACATGATCAACAGGGTGGTCCGGAAGCGGAAGCGGAATCGTGTCACGGCGGTCGCGGCGAGAAAGGCGACCAGCGCCGAGACGATGACCACACTGCCCGCGACGACAAGGCTGTTGACGAAGTAGCGGCCGAATTCCTGTTGCCCGAAGACACGCCGGAAGGAGTCCGGAGAGGGCGACAGAGTCCATAGCCTGGGCCGGTCGGACTCGATCTCACCGGCCGGTTTGAAGGCGCCGAGCACCATCCAGTACAGCGGAAAGGCGACCACGGCGGCGATCGCCGGCGCCGCCACCTCGGCGGCCGGCCGCCCCGGCCGCCGGACCGACTTGCGCACAAGATTCACGACGGTCACAGCTCCTCCCCCTGCCGGCGCAGCAGCCGCAGATAGCCGAGGGTCACGGCGAGCAGGATCAGCAGTGCGACGACACCGATGGCGGCGCCGAGCCCGTACTGCGAGGAGGCGAAGGCCTGCTGGTAGGCGTACACGTTGAGCACCAGGTTCTGTCCGGCGATCCCGCCCCCGCCGGTCATCACGTAGATCTGCGTGAAGATCTTGAAGTCCCAGATCACCGACTGGATGGTGACGACCATCAGGATCGGCCGCAGCATCGGCGCCAGCACGGACCGCCAGATCCGCCACTGCGAGGCCCCGTCCAGCGCGGCGGCCTCCAGCACCTCGGAGCTTCATGGAGTGACCCTCCGGAGCGCGCTGAAGTGTAAGCGTTCGAGACACTGCAAACACTGCATCCGTTGCAACATGTGCAACGACGGTTTCGCTCTGCACAACACCAGGGAGGGTAGGGAAAACATGAACATGCCGACAAGAGGTCTCGACCACTCTGTGACCGGCGGACGCACCCCGTGCAACGCACGGATACGACAAAGGCCCCGGAGCACACCAAAGCGTGCCCGGGGCCCCGCAGGACCTGGGGGTGTTACTTGTCCTTGCCGCCCTCGCCGTCGCCGCCGCTGCTCATGGACTCGTAGATCTCCTTGCACATGGGACACACGGGGTACTTCTTCGGGTCGCGGCCCGGCACCCACACCTTGCCGCACAGCGCCACGACGGGGGTCCCGTCGAGGGCGCTCGCCATGATCTTGTCCTTCTGGACGTAGTGGGCGAAGCGCTCGTGGTCGCCGTCGCCGTGGGACACCTGTGGCGTCGGCTCTACGAGGGTCCCCGTACCAGTCCCGCGCTCGGGCTCAAGAGTGCTCATAAGGCCCAAGGGTACTGAAGCGCCCGGACAACGATGGGGAGAAGGCCCACCGTCGCTGCCCACCGTCAGTTGAGCGAGGGATCGTCCGGGTAGGTGGCCACCATGGCCAGCTCGTTGCGCTGGCGGCGGAGCACCTCGCGCCAGAGTCTCTCGGGGGACGGCGAGGAGACATCGCCGGGCTCTGACTCGACGACGTACCAGGCGCCCTCGACCAGTTCGTCCTCCAGCTGGCCGGGGCCCCAGCCGGCGTAACCGGCGAAGATCCGCAGGGAGCCGAGGGCCGAGGCGAGCAGCTCCGGCGGGGCCTCCAGGTCGACCAGGCCGATCGCGCCGTGCACCCGGCGCCAGCCGAGCGGGGCCCGGTCGCCGTTGGCACCGCCCGGGATGACCGCGACGCCGAGCGCGGAGTCCAGCGACACCGGCCCGCCCTGGAAGACGACCCCGGGCTCGTCGGCGAGAGAGGCCCAGCCCTCCAGGATGTCCCGGACATCCACCGGGGTGGGACGGTTGAGGACGACACCGAGGGAGCCCTCCTCGTCGTGGTCGAGAAGGAGCACCACCGCGCGGTCGAAGTTCGGGTCCGCCAGGGCGGGCGTGGCCACGAGCAGCCGCCCTGTGAGCGAGGACACCTCGGTCATGCCTGACATGATCCCGCATCTTCCCTTCGCGTGGGGGGCCAATGAGGGTGTGTGAGTGAATGCAGCTCAGGGCGGAAGGGAGCGACCCCGGCGCACGGTGACGGGTGGTGACCCCATGTGCCCGATCAGGAACCGTTCGTGTTGTGACACAGCTATGACGTAGCTGGGCGGTACTTGGGCTTACGGCGGGGAGCCGATAGGCGATTACTCTGTCTTCCCGGCCCTGCCCCACTCCACGGAACGCGAGATTCATGACCGTCAACGACGATGTCCTGCTTGTCCACGGCGGCACCCCGCTGGAGGGCGAGATCCGTGTCCGCGGTGCGAAGAACCTCGTACCGAAGGCCATGGTCGCCGCCCTGCTGGGCAGTGCGCCGAGTCGGCTGCGCAACGTTCCGGACATCCGTGACGTGCGTGTCGTACGCGGCCTGCTCCAGCTGCACGGGGTGACGGTCCGTCCGGGTGAGGAGCCCGGCGAGCTGGTGCTGGATCCGACGTACGTGGAGAGCGCGAACGTCGCTGACATCGATGCCCACGCGGGTTCCAGCCGTATCCCGATCCTGTTCTGCGGTCCGCTGCTGCACCGGCTCGGGCACGCCTTCATCCCGGGCCTGGGCGGCTGTGACATCGGCGGCCGCCCCATCGACTTCCACTTCGACGTGCTGCGGCAGTTCGGCGCGAGCATCGAGAAGCGCGCGGACGGCCAGTACCTGGAGGCGCCGAAGGGGCTGCGCGGCACGAAGATCCGGCTGCCGTACCCGTCGGTCGGCGCGACCGAGCAGGTGCTGCTGACGGCCGTACTCGCCGAGGGCGTCACGGAGTTGTCCAACGCGGCCGTCGAGCCGGAGATCGAGGACCTCATCTGCGTGCTGCAGAAGATGGGCGCGATCATCGCGATGGACACCGACCGGACCATCCGCATCACCGGCGTCGACCAGCTCGGCGGCTACACCCACGCGGCCCTCCCGGACCGTCTGGAGGCCGCGTCTTGGGCGTCGGCCGCGCTGGCGACCGAGGGCGACATCTACGTCCGGGGCGCCCAGCAGCGCTCGATGATGACGTTCCTGAACACCTACCGCAAGGTGGGCGGCGCCTTCGAGATCGACGACCAGGGCATCCGCTTCTGGCACCCGGGCGGCCAGCTGAAGTCGATCGCGCTGGAGACGGACGTGCACCCCGGCTTCCAGACCGACTGGCAGCAGCCGCTCGTCGTGGCCCTCACCCAGGCCACAGGTCTGTCGATCGTGCACGAGACGGTGTACGAGTCGCGGCTCGGCTTCACCTCCGCGCTGAACCAGATGGGTGCGCACATCCAGCTCTACCGCGAGTGCCTGGGCGGCTCGGCCTGCCGCTTCGGCCAGCGCAACTTCCTGCACTCCGCGGTCGTCTCCGGGCCGACCAAGCTCCAGGGCGCCGACCTGGTCATCCCCGACCTGCGCGGCGGCTTCTCGTACCTGATCGCCGCCCTGGCGGCCCAGGGCACGTCCAGGGTCCACGGCATCGACCTCATCAACCGCGGCTACGAGAACTTCATGGAGAAGCTCGTGGAACTGGGCGCGAAGGTAGAGCTGCCGGGGAAAGCCCTCGGCTGACCACGAACTCCCGACCCCGGCCGAGGGCAGCGCCGTCCGGCTGGGGAGCCAAGGGTCAGCCCCCGGGTAGACACCGCGCGGAGACGCCCGTGGAGCGAGCTGGGCGCGAAGGTGGAGCTGCCGGGGAAAGCGGTCGGGTAGTTCTCGGAGAGTTTCGCTGTACGACGATGGGGCGGCCCCTGGTGGAGGGGCCGCCCCATCGTCGTGTTACATGCCGTACGCCGTCCCGTGGCCTACGGACGGCAAGGTCACTTGCCCTTCGCGGATTCCTTCAGCTTCGAGCCCGCGGAGACCTTCACGCTGAAGCCGGCGGGGATGTTGATCGGCTCGCCGGTCTGCGGGTTGCGCGCGGTGCGAGCGGCACGGTGAGTGCGCTCGAAGGTCAGGAAGCCGGGGATGGTGACCTTCTCGTCGCCCTTGGAGACGATGTCGCCGACGACGTCGGCAAACGCGGCCAGCACGGCGTCGGCGTCCTTGCGAGTCACCTCGGCACGGTCGGCCAGCGCGGCCACCAGCTCACTGCGGTTCATGTTGTTACTCCCGTGTTCTTCTTGCCATTGAGGCGTGCCACGCGGCTGAGCCGCATGTTGGGCCGGGACGCATCCTGCCCCCACCTGCGGCGGGAACGCCAATCCGTTGCCGCCCATACCCTACGGGCGGGCCGAAGAGGGTGTTTCACGACGCGCCGATTGTGTGGCGTGGCAAGTTTCACAGCTGTTTGCCTGGAAGCTGCGGGCCGCCACGCCTTGACCGGAGCGCCTCAGGCGCCCTTCGCTGCCTCGCGTACCGCGCCTGCCACCGCTCCGGCGACCTTCTCGTTGAAGACGCTCGGAATGATGTAGTTCGGGTTCAGCTCGTCCTCCGTGACCACGTCGGCGAGGGCCTTCGCGGCCGCGAGCATCATGTCCGTGTTCACCGTACGGGACTGGGCGTCCAGGAGGCCACGGAAGACACCCGGGAAGACCAGCACGTTGTTGATCTGGTTGGGGAAGTCGGAGCGGCCGGTGGCCACCACGGCGGCCGTCTGGCGGGCGATCGCCGGGTCCACCTCGGGGTCGGGGTTCGCGAGTGCGAACACGATCGCGTCGTCGGCCATGGCGGCCACGTCGTCGCCGTCGAGGAGGTTCGGAGCCGACACGCCGATGAAGACGTCGGCGCCCCGCACGGCCTCCTTCAGCGTTCCCGTCAGACCCTCGTGGTTGGTGTTGTCGGCGATCCAGCGCAGCGGCGAGTCGGCCGGGGCCTCCACCAGGTCCTCGCGGGCCGAGTGCACGACACCGCGGATGTCGGCGACGACGGCGTTCTTCACGCCGGCCGCGAGGAGCAGCTTGAGGATGGCCGTACCGGCCGCGCCGGCGCCGGACATGACGACCCGGATGTTCTCGATCGCCTTGCCGGTGCAGCGAAGTGCGTTGGTGAGGGCGGCGAGGACGACGATCGCGGTGCCGTGCTGGTCGTCGTGGAAGACGGGGATGTCGAGGGCCTCACGGAGGCGGGCCTCGATCTCGAAGCAGCGGGGGGCCGAGATGTCCTCGAGGTTGATGCCGGCGAACCCGGGGGCGATCGCCTTGACGATCTCGACGATCGCGTCGGTGTCCTGGGTGTCCAGGCACAGCGGCCAGGCGTCGATGCCGGCGAACCGCTTGAAGAGGGCCGCCTTGCCCTCCATGACGGGCAGCGCGGCCTTCGGGCCGATGTTGCCGAGGCCCAGGACCGCCGAGCCGTCCGTCACGACCGCAACGGAGTTGCGCTTGATGGTGAGGCGGCGCGCGTCCTCGGGGTTCTCCGCGATCGCCATGCACACGCGGGCCACGCCCGGGGTGTAGATCATGGAGAGGTCGTCACGGTTGCGGATGGGGTGCTTGGACTGCATCTCGATCTTGCCGCCGAGGTGCATGAGGAACGTACGGTCGGAGACCTTGCCGAGGGTGACGCCCTCGATGCCGCGCAACTGCTGGACGATCTGGTCGGCGTGCGCGGTGGAGCTGGCCGCGATGGTGACGTCGATCCGCAGCTTCTCGTGGCCGGACGCGGTGACGTCGAGGCCGGTCACCGAGCCTCCGGAGGACTCCACGGCGGTGGTGAGCTGCGAGACGGCGGTTCCGCTCGCGGGCACCTCCAGCCGGATGGTCATCGAGTAGGAGACGCTGGGCGCCGTTGCCATGGCCGACTTCCTTCGTTTCACCGTGTCGCGAGTTAGTGCCGTCCGATCGTCGCACCTACCCCTGAGTACGTGGTAGCCGCCCTGGGTTGCGGACGTTTTGTTCATGACCGGCCGACTCTTTTTGGAAAATGGTTTCCACCATACGAGATTTGGTCGGCCAGTAGAAGGCGCAGCAGAAGAGGCCCACATCACAGTGTGATGGGGCCTCTCCGACGTTCATGACACCGACCCGCCATGCTCGCCTCGCGGCAAGTGGTCGCTCGTAGCGACGAAGGTTGGGCCCGGGGGCTTGGATCGAGCCGGTGTCACGACAAGGCTAACAAACAGATCCCCCAAGGCCATTCCCGTCCGCGGACTTCACAGGAAACCTCCAGCCGAACGGCCCCGCGCTCACTCCCTGAGCAGGTCCGGCACCCCGGCCGCGTCCGGCTCGTCCCGCTCCCCGGAGACCACCGTCAGCTGCTGGGTCGCCCGGGTGAGGGCCACGTACAGCACTCGCAGCCCGGCCGGGGACTCGTCGGCGATCTCCGCGGGCGACACGACGACCGTCGCGTCGTACTCCAGGCCCTTGGCCTCCAGGCTGCCCAGGGCCACCACCCGGTCACCGAGCCCGGCGAGCCAGCGGGCGGCCTCCGCGCGCCGGTCCATGGCGACGACCACGCCGACCGTGCCGTCGACCAGGTCGAGAAGCCGCTCGGCCTCCGCCCGCACGGTCTTCTCGAGCGAGTCGCGTACGACGGCGAAGCGGGGCTCGACGCCGGTGGAGCGGACGGCCGAGGGGGACTTGGAGCCGGGCATGGCGAGGGCCAGCACCCTGGCCGCGAGCTCGGCGATCTCCGACGGGTTGCGGTAGTTCACGGTCAGCTCGAAGCGGCGGCGCGGGCGGCTGCCGAGGGCCTCGTCCCGCGCCTCGGCCGCCTCGTCCGGGTCGGACCAGGAGGACTGGGCGGGGTCGCCGACCACCGTCCAGGTGGCGTGCCGGCCACGGCGCCCGACCATCCGCCACTGCATGGGGGTGAGGTCCTGCGCCTCGTCGACGATGACGTGGGCGTACTCGACGCGCTCCTGGGCGAGCCGTTCGGCGCGCTCGCGCTGGGACTCCTCGCGCGTCGGCATCAGCTCCTCCAGGCCGGTGAGCTGGTCCAGCGGGTCCGCCTCGCGCTTCTTCCGCGGGCGGGCCGGACTGCCGAGGATGGCCTGGAGTTCGTCGAGCATGGCGATGTCGTGCACGGAGTGGCCGTCCCGCCGCAGGGAGCGGGCGACCCTGCGGATCTCGCCGGGGTTGAGGATGCGGCGGGCCCAGCGGCCGAGGCGGCGCTCGTCGGCCATCGCGGTGAGGACGGCCCGCGGGGTCAGCTCGGGCCACCAGGCGTCGAGGAACTCGATGAAGGGGTCCTCGGTGAGGATGTCCTCGTCGAAGGAGGAGCGCAGTTCGGCGGCGAGCTCCGGGTCGGTGTGGCGGCCGGCCGCGCCGGAGCGGTTCCACAGGGCGTCCAGGAGGAGCTTGCGGGCCCGGGGCCGCAGCAGGTTGACCGGGGCCGTGCCGCCGAGCGCGTTGTGTCTGATGCGGTCGAGTTCCTCGGCCTCCAGTTCGAGCCGGCGGCCGAAGGCGACGACTCTGAGCCGGGCCGGTGAACCGTTCACCTCCAGGGCTCCGCGGGCGGCCCTGCGCAGCACCCGGAGCATCCGGGAGGAGCCCTTGGCGCGGGCGGTGGCCGGCGTGTCGTACAGGGTCGCCTCGGCGCCGTCGACGAGGGAGCCGATGGCGCGGATGGCGACCTGGCCCTCCTCGCCGAGCGAGGGCAGCACGCCCTCGGTGTAGGCGACCAGGAGCGGGGTCGGGGAGACGATCAGGATGCCGCCCGCGTACCGGCGCCGGTCCTGGTAGAGCAGATAGGCGGCGCGGTGCAGCGCCACGGCCGTCTTGCCCGTCCCCGGGCCGCCCTCGACATAGGTGACGGAGGCGGCGGGGGCGCGGATGACCAGGTCCTGCTCGGCCTGGATGGAGGCGACGATGTCCCGCATGGAGTGGGTGCGGGCCTGGCCGAGGGCGGCCATCAGGGCGCCGTCGCCGATGACGGGCAGGGCGCCGCCGTCGAGGAAGGCGGTCAGCTCCGGGCGCATCAGGTCGTCCTCGACCCCGAGGACCCGGCGGCCCTTGGAGCGGATCACCCGGCGTCGTACGACACGCCCGGGATCCACCGGAGTGGACCTGTAGAACGGCGCGGCGGCCGGTGCCCGCCAGTCGATCACCAGCGGGGCGTAGTCCTGGTCGAGGACGCCGATCCGGCCGATGTGCAGGGTCTCGGCGATGTCGGCGGTATTGTCCGCGCGAACCGCGCCCTCGGCGGGTTCCACGGCGGTGTAGGCGCCGTCGGGCCCCTTCTTCCCGTCCTTGCCGAGGAGCAGGTCGATCCGGCCGAAGAGGAAGTCCTCGAACTCGTTGTTGAGCCGATTGAGGTGGACGCCCGCCCGGAACACCTGCGCGTCCCGCTCGGCGAGGGCGCCGGGCGTGCCCACCTGGCCGCGCTTGGCCGCGTCGTTCATGAGGAATTCCGCCTCGTGGATCTTCTCCTCAAGGCGCTGGTACACCCGGTCGAGGTGTTCCTGTTCGACGCTGATCTCACGGTCCCGAACGGAATCCTGACCGGAGTCCTGTTCGGCGCCGTGAGGGCCGACCGCGGATTGTTGAGCCTGAGCGGCCACCGGGCCCCCTTCTGACGTGCTGGGCAGCCGTCAACCGTACGCGAAGGGGGCCCGTTGAAGCTACGCGCTGACCGAGACCAGCTTCTTTCCGTCGAACGTCATGACTTCGAAGTGGTCGATCTGGTTGGGGGTGAAGGCGGCGCCGCCGTGTACGTAGAGGGGCTCCTTGGCCTTCTCCGACTTGGCGTCCGTGATGCCGTATCCCCAGGTCGGGACGGACCAGGAGGTCACCGTCTCGCGCTCGCCGTTCTTGCCGACGGCGATGAGCGAGCACTTCTTCGGGCCGCTGACGTTCTTGAGCTGGAGGACCGCGTGGGTGCCCCAGTCCTTCTTCTCGACTGCGACGGTCGCGGTGACATGGGTTGTCGGATCCGTGGCCGTCTTCTTGTCGGACATCGTCTGGAAGGCCGTCTGGGCGGGCCCCATGGCCATGTCGCCGCCGTTGTCGTTGCCCGAGCCGCCGCTCGCCGCGAGGACGGCCAGCGGGCCGCCGACGATCAGCGCGGCCGAGGCCGCCAGTGCGAAGATGGCGCGCCGGCTGCGGACCTTGCGCTTCTCGGAGACCTCGACGACCAGCTTCTCGACCATCCGCGGGCTGGGTTTGGCCGACAGCGACTCACCGATGGACGGTGTGCTTCCGGATCCCGGCAGATCCGCCAGGGCCGCCAGCATGGGCTCCATTCCGGCCAGCTCGTCGAGCTGCTGGGCGCACCATTCGCACCCGGCCAGATGGGCCTCGAAAGCGGTTGCCTCGGCATCGTCGAGAATCCCGAGCGCGTACGCGCCGACAGTCTCGTGCTCATTGGGCACCGGAGATTCCTGCATGGCACCAGACATACCCGACCCACCTGTGCCGAATCCGCCGTGCCCCCCGTACACACTCATCACGCCGTCACCCCCCGCTCCTCCAGTGCCAGCTTCATCGACCGCAGGGCATAGAACACCCGTGAGCGCACGGTGCCGCTGGGTATACCCAGCGTTTCGGCCGCCTCGTTGACAGTACGTCCCTTGAAATAGGTCTCTACGAGCACCTCCCGGTGGGCCGGGGTCAGGTCGTCGAGCGCGTCAGACAGCGTCATCAGCCACAGCGCCTTGTCGATCTCGTCCTCCGCGGGGATGACCTCCAGCGGCGACGGATCGACCTCCTGCGGCCGGGCCTGCCGGCTGCGGTGACCGTCGATGACGATGCGTCGCGCGACCGTCACCAGCCAGGGGCGTACCGATCCGGTCGCTCGATTGAGCTGACCGGCATTCTTCCAGGCACGGATGAGTGTCTCTTGGACGACGTCCTCGGCGCGTTGCCGATCACCGGCGACCAGCCGAAGGACATACGCAAGGAGAGGTCCGGCGTGCTCTCGATACAGAGCACGCATCAGCTCCTCATCGGGCTCCGAGGGCTGGGACATGCGATGTCGGGCCCTCGATCCACGTTCATTGGCCACGGCCGCATCCTTGCGCACGCCCACCTCCGGTGTCCGGGGGTTCCCCCAGTCGGTCGCTCCCCCACCGGTACGGAAGTGACTCGCGAGGCGTTCAACAAGACCCCACATTTTTCTGCGAGATGACATGACGAGCGGGACATGACCGCACATTCCCACCGCGTGATCTTTACATTTCCGACACATCGTCGAACGCCCGAGCGTTGCCCTGGGGTTGCCACCGACAAACTGAATGTTGTCGAAATCACTTCCGGAAAGCTTCGATGAAGGTCCGGCAAATGCCGTGAAATGGACGGCTGTCGAAGGGAGTCACGCGCGGGCGAGGGCAGCGCGGCGCCGGTGCCGGGCCACTCGCTCGCGGTTCCCGCAGACCTCGCTGGAGCACCAGCGGCGCCTGCGCCCGCGGGAGGTGTCCAGGTAGACGATGGGGCAGTTGTCGCCCTCGCACTCCCGGACGGCCGCCCGCGCGACGGGGTCGGTGAGCAGCTCCACGACATCCCGGGCGACGGCCGCGAGCAGCGCGGCGCACTCGGGCGGCCCGGCCAACTCCCGCACCAGGAAGCCGTCCTCGCCGGGTACGGCGCGGGGGGCCGGGGGTGCGGCGGCGTGGGCCAGGTCGTTGACGCCGGCGAGCGCGAGGTCGTACGAGCGGGTCCTCGCGGGGTTCCGGTTCCCGCGCACCAACTGCCCTACGTGTCCCCTTAGTTCGCGGAAGGCGACCAGCCAGCCGATGTCGGCGTGCGTCAGCGGGGTGCCCGGTGGGACGAGTCCGGAACCGGTGATCCAGGCCCGCAACGGTTCGAGCGCGTCGAGCCGTTCGCCGGGATGCGTGGTCGCCAGCAGATCCAGGCAGATCCGCCCGGCGTCGAAACGCAGCTCGTACGGGGCCGTCGCCGTACCCAGTGCCATGAGCCTGTCACCGCCTCGGACAGGGAACCGTGTCCCCTCACAGTGCCCGGCCCGGCGGGCGGCCGGAAGCCCTCGTACCGGTGTTCCACGAGGTTCCCGTACGACCCGCACCCCGCGGGGACGCCGCCGCACACGGCGCGGGCCGTCCCCGTTCCGTCCGGATACCCGCACGGTCACGCGCACGGGTCCGCGCGGGACGGTCCGGCGCGCGCGGGGAGGAACGGACCCGAGGGGCGGCCCGGGAGCCGCCCGTTACGGCCGGTTGCCGGGAGGCGGTACCCACAACGTCGTACGACGGTCAGCCGGACCGCTCATTCCCCGTGGCGAAGAACCGCTGTACGTACTCCCCCGGGGGCAGCCCGCTCTCCCGCATGAGGGAGAAGACCTCGACTCCCTCGCCCGGCACCTCGTCCATCCGGAACGCCTCGGCGGAGTCCACGTAGTCGACGTCGCCCAGTACTTCGCAGTGCTCACGCGCCTCGGCCTCCGCCCGGCCGCTCGCCTCCTCCAGCGACCGAGCGGTCCACAGCGTCACCCGCTCCTCGTACACGCCGAGAGAACGGTGCCGGAAGACACACCGAACGCCGTACCAGGCCAGACCGTCCATATGAACTCCGTCGCTTGAGGCCGGCGTCCCGCTTGCGCCGCGTACGAGGGGAAGTCAGCCCAGGCGACGGTGAGGCTGTTCGAGGTGGGCGGGGTGGGTGGCGGGGCCGTGGCAAGGTCTGGCGGCGGTTCACGCGTCCGCGTACTTGGCGTCCGCAGCCGGGTCCAGCGCCAGTCGGTACCCCCGCTTGACCACCGTCTGGATCAGCTTCGGCGCACCCAGGGCCGTACGCAGGCGGGCCATCGCCGTCTCCACCGCGTGTTCGTCGCGCCCCGCGCCGGGAAGCGCCCGGAGGAGTTCGGCGCGGGCCACCACCCAGCCCGGCCGCCGCGACAGTGCGCGCAGCAGGGACATGCCGGCCGGCGGCACCGGCTTCAGCGCGTCGTCTACCAGGACGGCGTGCCCCCGGATCTCCACCCGGTGACCGGCGATGGGCAACGCACGTGCGCGGGAAGGCAGTTCCTGGCAGAGCAGCTGTACGAGGGGGCCGAGCCGGAAACGTTCGGGCTGAATGGTGTCGACTCCGAGGGCCTGGAGCGGGAGTGCGGTGACCGGGCCGACGCAGGCGGGTACGACGTCGTGGTGGAGGGCGGCGAGCAGATCGCCCCGCAACCCCCGCGTCTCGGCGCGGGAGAGCAGCGAGGCCGCGGCGGGCGCGCTGGTGAAGGTGATCGCGTCGACCGAGCGGGAGACGACGGCGTCCAGGAGCCGGTCCACCGGTCCGAGGTCCTCCGGCGGCATCCACCGGTACACCGGCACCGGCAGCACCTCCGCTCCCGCGGCCCGCAGCGACTCCACGAACCCCGGCAGCGGCTCCCCGTGCAGCTGTACGGCGATCCGGCGGCCCTCGACGCCCTCCTCGAGAAGCCGGTCGAGCACCTCGGCCATGGACTCGGAGGACGGCGACCACTCCTCGGTGAGCCCGGCGGCCCGGACCGCGCCCTTGACCTTGGGACCGCGGGCCAGCAGCTCGACATGGCGCAGCCGGTCCAGCAACTGCTCGCCGAAGCCCCAGCCGTCCGCGGCCTCGATCCACCCCCGGAACCCGATCGCGGTGGTCGCCACGGCCACGTCCGGCGCCTGGTCGATGATCTCCTTCGTGGCGGCGAGCAGCTCACCGTCGTCGGCGAGCGGCACGATGCGCAGGGCGGGGGCGTGCAGCACGGCGGCACCGCGCCGCTGCAGCAGTGCCCCGAGCTCGTCGGCGCGGCGCGCGGCCGTGACTCCCACGGTGAACCCCGCGAGAGGGCCGTGCCGACCGGGGCCCGGCCGCTGCTGTGCCTCGTCCATGACTGCTCTCCTAGCTGACCCGCATGCCGACCGAGCCTGTCAACGGCGCGTGACAGGCTCGGTTCGGGTTCATGTCACCAGTGTTACGTCACACCTCGGCGTAGCTGAGCTGCGCCTTTGCCTCTGTGGCGGCTGCGGACCGGCCCTGCGCGGCCGGCCGGCGAAGGTATACGGCCCAGGTCACGGCGAAGCACAGGCCGTAGAAGACCAGGAAGGCGACGAAGGCGCCGGTGCCGGAGCCGTAGGAGAGGAAGGACTGCCGGAAGGCGAGGTTGATGCCGACGCCGCCCAGGGCGCCGACCGCGCCGATGAGCCCCATGGAGGCACCGGAGAGCCGACGCCCGTACTTGACGGCCGCCTCACCTTCCAGCCCCTTGGCGAGGGCCTTGGTGTGGAAGATGCCGGGGATCATCTTGAACGTGGAGCCGTTGCCGATCCCGGTGAGCGCGAACAGGACGACGAACGCGGTGACGAACAGCGGCAGCGACTTCTGCATGCTGGCCACGACCAGGACGGCGGTGGCGGCGGCCATGGCGACGTAGTTGTAGAGGGTGATCTTCGCGCCGCCGTACCGGTCGGCGAGCCAGCCGCCCACGGGACGGATCAGCGAGCCGAGCAGCGGGCCCATGAAGGTGAGATAGGTGGCCTGCAGCGGCGTACGGCCGAACTGGTTGGTGAGCACCTGCCCGAAGGCGAAGCTGTAGCCGATGAACGACCCGAACGTCCCGATGTAGAGGAAGGACATGATCCAGGTGTGGACGTCCTTCGCGGCGTCCTTGGCGGCGCCGGTGTCGTTCCTGACGTTCTCGATGTTGTCCATGAACAGCGCGGCGCAGCCGGCGGCGACGACGATGAGCGGGATGTAGATCCCGAGCAGCACGCGCGGCCCGCCGTTCGCGCCGATCACGGCGAGGGCGACGAGCTGGATCGCGGCGACACCGAGGTTGCCGCCGCCCGCGTTGAGCCCCAGCGCCCACCCCTTCTTCCGCAGCGGGAAGAAGGCGTTGATGTTGGTCATGGAGGAGGCGAAGTTGCCGCCGCCGATACCCGCGAGGAGCCCGATCCACAGGAACGTGTCGAACGAGGTCCCCGGCTTCATCACCGCGAACGCGGCGACGGTCGGGATGAGGAGGAGGCCGGCCGAGACGATCGTCCAGTTCCGCCCGCCGAAGAGCGCGACGGCGAAGGTGTAGGGGACGCGGACGACGGCGCCGACCAGCGTCACCATCGACGTCAGCAGGAACTTGTCGGCCGGGGTGAGCCCGTACTCCGGGCCCATGAAGAGCACCAGGACGGACCACAGGGTCCAGATCGAGAACCCGATGTGCTCGGAGAACACGGAGAAGTACAGATTGCGCCGCGCGACCTTCTCCCCGGTCTCCTTCCAGAAGGTCTCGTCCTCGGGATCCCACTGCTGGATCCAGCGACTACGTGAGGTGGGAGGTGAGGTAGGGGCTGGGGCAGGGGCTGGGGCTGTCATGACGCCTCCACGGCTCCGTGTGCTCGGTCTTCGGACTCCGGATGAGTGACTGAGCCCGAAGGTAGGGAGGCGGCGTTTCCACGCTGTGGCTGTGGGTGACCGGAAGGGAACGTTGCTCTCACCCTGACGGGAGGGCGGGTGAGAGGTCGGGGGCGGGGCCGGTCTCAGCGGGAGGAGTAGGGAGGCTGCTGGGGCGGGGTGTAGGGCCCGTAGGGGCCGGGGGGCTGCTGCGGGGGCGGGGCGTAGGGGCCGGGGGTGTGGGGGGCGGGCGGCTGCTGACCGTAACCGGCGGGGGCGGGCTGGGTGCCGTACGGGGGCTGCGCACCGTACGGGCCGTAGGGACCGGCCTGCTGCGGGTGCTGGTACGGGGATTGCGGCTGGGGCTGCGGCTGCTGGTACGGAGGCTGCTGTTGGGGTTGCTGCCACTGGGGCTGCTGGACCGGGGTCGGCTGCATCGGCACCGTCCCCGGCATCGGCATCGGCATCGGCATCGGCATCGGCATCGGCATCGGCGTGCCCGGCGGCAGATACCGCACCCGCCCGCCCTCACCCGTCACCTGCATGAACCCGGCGGCCTGGAGGCGCTGCGCGAACTTGGCGTTGCGCCCGCGGGTGACGAAGAACCCGAGCCCCATGACCGCCATGAGGATGACCCATACGACACCGGAGATGACAAAGGCTCCGGCACTCCCACCGGCCCGCGCCGCGGCCAGCACCAGGCCGAGGGTGATACCGCCGGCCCCGAGCAGCATCCGCTTCTCGGCGTTCTTGCCGGTGAGGTCGAACTGGATGCGGGCCTTGAGCAGTTCGACGGCGTCGGGGACGAGGGGCGGCAGGACCCCGTCGGCGGCGTTCGGATACTGCGCCCAGTTCTGCGCGGCCCGCGCCCGGCCCTGCGGGCTGTGGTCGGGCACGATCAGCATCTTGAGGACGTTGTTGCGGGAGCCGGTGTGGCGGGCGTCGGCGTACTCGTACCCGAACTGCTGGGCGACGAAGGCAAGCCGGGCGAGCTTCTTGACGGACGCCCAGGCGTTGGTGAGCTCGACGGGCTCGCCACTGGCCATCAACTGGAACATCTTCCGCACTTGCCGCGCGCTCATCGCATCCACTCCCCGTCGACCGAGTCACTCACTTCACTTCCGCAACCGAGCAAGTTTTCCATGAGGCATGACCCGAGAGGACGGCTACCGAGTGGATTGACCGGAGCTTGACCTGCCGTTGACGCCCACCGACCGGTACTCACACCGCCATCCCTTGCACCTTCACACCCCCTCCACCCACCTCGAACCACAGCAGCTTCCCGGCACCACGGTCCAGCGGGCCGCCGTCCCCGGTCGACCAGCCGCCCCACGAGTCGGCCTGCTCCTGCACGAGGTGCAGCCCGCGCCCCCGCTCGGCCTCCACCGGAACGAACGGGACCCGGTCCCAGGGCGGCTCACCGAACGGAGCGGGAATGCGCGGATGACTGTCCCAGACACCCACCCGCAGTCGCCCGTCCGCGAGGGCGGTCAGACGGAGCGAGGCGGGGCCGTTCGTGTGCCGGTAGGCATTGGTGACCAACTCCGAGGTCAACAGTTCGACCACATCGAGGACTTCACCCCTGCCGTGGCCGCGGAGCACCGCCCGTACGGTCATACGTGCGACGCGTGCAGCGCGGGGATCATGAGGCAGGCGAAGGGCGTACACCCAGGTGTCGGGCGGGGATACGGTGCCCATGGGGACCTCCGGCGAGAGAAGGGGGCTGGAACTCGCTCAACGTCTACGCCCGGCGGTGGCTCTGCCGGGGGTGGTGCGCTTCCGGCTTATGGACGGGGGAAGTTGGGCGACGTGTAGTCACCGTAGAGCAAATGGTTAGATGCATCTAACTGAATTCACTGGAAGTATCCATGCTTCACTCGTGTGAGGGAGCCCAGTGCCGCGTCGCGGCGAGGAAGGAGACGGCGTGCCGCCCACCGACAGCCCCACGCTCCGACAGCGACGGCTAGGGGCCGAGCTGCGCAGATTGCGGGAGCGGGCCGGGCTCACGGCCACGGGCGCAGGCAACCTCCTGGGGGTCAACCAGGCGCGCGTCAGCATGATCGAGACTGGCCGCACCCCCATCAGTGCCGACCGGCTGCGGTCCATGGCACGCGCCTACACCTGCTCGGACGAGCAACTCGTGGACGCTCTGGTCTCGATGACAGGTCGGCGTACTCGCGGCTGGTGGGAGAGCTACCGCGACCACCTGCCAGTCGGTCTCATCGACCTCGCCGAGCTGGAGCACCACGCGGCAGCACTACGCGTTGCCCTGGTGATCCACATCCCCGCACTGCTCCAAACGCCCGACCACGCGCGGGCCCTCTTCAAGGAGGGCGTGCCGGCACTGCGGCAGTACGAGATCGAGCATCGGGTGAGCCACCGGATCAAGCGACAGGAGATCCTGCACCGGGAAAGTCCCCCGCCCTACACCGCAGTGATCCACGAGTGCGCACTGCACATGGGGTACGGCGGCTCCGTAACCGTGCGCGCTCAGCTCAAGCACCTGCTCGAGATGAGCGAGTTGGAGCACGTGACCGTGCGGGTCATCCCCTTCGGCAAAGGCTCCTTCCCCGGCACAGGACAGTCCGTCGACTATCTGTCGGGGTCGGTGCCACAACTCGACACCGTTCAGTTGGACACCCACCACGGATGTGACTTCCTCGATGCCGAGGCCCAACTGGAGAAGTACCGAATCGTTCTCGACCGTATGGAGGAGAACGCTCTCGAACCCGCTGAATCCCGTGATCTGATCCACCACATCGCCAAGACCATCTGAGGAAACCGTGTCCGAACTCCTTTGGCAGAAGTCCACTTACAGCCCCGACGCCTCGAACTGCGTCGAAATAGCCACCGCCCCGTCAGTCGTCCACATCCGCGACTCGAAGAACCCCGTAGCCCCCCGCCTGACCGTCGCCCCCTCCGCCTGGACCCACTTCGTCTCCTGCCTGACACAGCCCCGGTCACAGTGACCGCATGGGAACGGACATCCACGGCTGGATCGAGTGCCACACGTGGCGGGAGGGCCCGAACCACGACGAGACGGCGTGGTCCCCGGCCATCAGCGTCTCGATCCTCACTATGGCTGACACTGAGCCGCCCCCCTGGCTGAAATGATCTGTGATGTCTGCCAGACCCCGTCGGAGTTCTTGTCGAGCCTGGTGTTGTACGTGACGTAACTGTCCTTGGTGACGGGCGTCTTGTTGATTTTGTTGGTCTTCTTGTCCTTGCTGAAGCCCTTGCTCTCGTCGCCGCAGTACGTGACGATGGCCGCCGTATTGCTCTTGAGCGTCACCTTGCGGTTGTAGTACCGGACAACGCCGGTGATCGTGACGTTTGCCTTCTTGAACTGGCCGACCCAGGACAGCGATGCCTCAAGGGCTTTGCCCGTGGTGTAGTAGCCCATTCCCTCGCCCTTGGGATCCGTCCCGGCGATGGCGGCGTCGACCGCTCGCGTCATCTCCGCGCTGTCAGCGAGCACCGCGTCCTTGACCGCATCCCCGGTCCGGCCGCCCTCGAAGGTCAACGTCACATCCGACGGCAACGTGATCTTCGGGCGACCGTCGGACGAGGCCGAGGCAGATGCACTCGGCGAGGCCGAAGCAGACGCCCCGGTCGTCGTGGGCGCGGACGAGGCCTTGTCCGCGGCCTTCGCTCCGCCGTCGCCGTCGCCCCCGCCGCATCCCGCAAGGAGGAGTACGGCGGTCAGACCGGCTATGGCTGTCGTGGACAGGCGGGAACGGGGGTTCACGAATGACTCCTGGTAGGACGGCTGGGATTGGTACCCGAGGCGCCGAGAACACGCGGCTAGTCGGCGCAGGCCTTGTCGCCGCGGTGCGAGGTCAGAGCGGTGGTCTGCCACACGTCTGAGTCGTTCTTCTCGACGCGCGTGTTGTACAACACGTACGGGCTCTGGTTCGAGGGCGTCCGGTCGACCTTGCCGGTCTTGCGGTTCTTGTTTAACCCCTTGCTCTCGTCGGAGCAGTAGAGGACCGTCGCCGTGGTCTTTCCGGAGGCCAGGGTGACCTTCGGAGCGAAGTAACGGGTGGTGCCCGTGAAGGAGAGGTCGGCGTCGAGATACGCCTGGATCCAGGCGACGGCGCCGCTCAACGCCTTGTCCCGGTAGTAGAAGGACAGGCCGGCCGCGCTCGTGTCGCCGCGCAGGATGGCGTCGTTCGTGGAGTCGATGCGTGCGGCGACGTCTGCGAGTACGGCGTTCTTCGCTGCATCGCCCACCTTCCAGCCCTCGTACTCGTCCGTCACGTCCGACGGCAACGTGACACGGGGGCGGTCCGCCCCAGCCGAAACTCTCGGCGATGCAGACGCGTTACTGACCTTTCCCGTATCGGCCGCGGCGTTGTCGTCACCTGCGGAGCCACTGCCGCCACCACAACCTCCGACGAGCAGCGCGATCGCGGCTCCCGTGAGTGTGCGTGCGAACAGACGGGGCCGGCGGCTCACTGTGAAACTCCTGCTGGGGCAATGGGGTCGGGGTGGGGAAAAGAGGCTACGGCGCACGGAAAGGCGGACCTGGCCAGGTGCCCTTGGGTACATGGCCAGATCCCGGTCGTCGTCTCCGAACGACAGGCCTCACCTGTTGACGGACTGGATCTCCTGCACGGTGACGTCCTGCGACCGGCCGAAGGAGCCGTCGGGCAGGCCGCGGTTACGGGTGCCATCGCTGCCTGACCAGCTGATCTTCCAGGTGATCGTGGCCTTCAGCTGGTACGAGCCGCTGCCGGAGGACCGGAGGTACTTCACCCCACAGGGTGGCGTCTTATCGGCGTCGCCTGTGGAGTACTCCTCCCCGACAGTGCCGTTGATGAACTCGCAGACCCCCGAGGCCGGATAGGTGATCGCGTCGGAGGTACCCGGCTCGATCTTGACGGAGATGGGTTCGGCGGTGGTCGTGGCCCACATGCCCAGGGCGTCGATGTGCGCGGTGACCGAGACGGGCTTGAACGTCGTCTTGTCCAGCCACGCCCACGTGGGGAGGTTGACCTTCGTCTTGTCCGCCGGGGCCAGGCTCACGTCCTTGGAGGGCACCCGGATCTCGTTGTAGGCGAGTTCGGCGAGGATCTGTGGCGTGACGGCGTTCTTGATGTTGGCCGGCGGCGCGTTGCCCGTGGCCACCCAGAAGTAGGGCTCGTCGCACTTGTCCCAGCCGGGCGGGAAGGACTCGTTGACATACGAGTCCCACCAGTAACCCTTGCCGGTCTCGTCCTTGTTGAAGTCCTTGTAGGGGTGACCGTTGACGTACCGGTCGCGCTGGGTCGCATCCCAAGCGTCACCGGTCGAACCGGCCTCCCAGATCGGCTCCAGGTACGCCTGCAGCGCGGCGGGACTGTACTTGGGGGCGTACCAGCACGCCGGCGGGGTCCAGGACGTGGTGGAGGTGACGGGACCGACGGAACCGCCCGAGCCGTTCTTGGAACGGTCGTACCGAATCACACCGACGGTCGAGGAGAGGGTGCCGTCACCGGACGAGTTGCCGGACGCATTCGTGTCCGAGCCGCTTCCGACTGCTCCGCCCGTCGGTGCTCCTTGGGAAGCCTGGGCGGAAGGAGCGAGAGTAAGGCAGATCGTTCCCACGGCAAGGAGGGCAACAGCGCGAGCTAGTCCATTCAGGGCTGGCACTTGGCCGCCCCCCGACTAGAAGCGATCTTCACGAGCTCCCAGACCCCCTTGTTGTTCTTCTCAACCTGAGCGCCGTAAGCAACGTAGCTGTTCTTGTCAACCTTCGTTTGCTCGATCACTCCGGTCTTGATGACCTTGGTGTAGCCCTTGCTCTCATCCCCGCAGTACGTCAGCGAAGCCTTGTCCTTGGACTCGACACTGACCTGACGGTCGACGTAACGCACCGTCCCGGTAACGGTCCAACCGGCCTTCTTGAACGACTGAACCCAGTCCTGTGCCGCCACGGCGCCCTCGCCCTCCGTGTAGTACTCCAGAGCAGGGAGGCGAGGATTCTGAGCGACGATCGCGGCGTTGATGGCACGGATGAACTCGGCGTTGTCCTTCAGAATCGCGTCCTTCACCGCATCACCCGTGGATTCCGGGGTGAACGTGAGCTTCACGTCCGACGGAAGCGTGATCTCCGGGCGGTCCCCCGCCTCGGACGACGCCGACGCATTCGGCGAAGCCGAAGCCGACGACCCAGTGTCCGCGCCCGCGATCTTGTCGTTCGACTTGGAGTCGCCTCCGCCACCTCCGCCGCAGCCAGCAAGCAGCAGTGCGGCGGTCACACCGGCGGTGGCTGTCGTGAGCAGGCGGGAACGGCGGGTCACGGTGGGCTCCTGGTGATGCGGTTGGGGTCTGCGAAGCAGCGAATACGGTATCGGGGTCCATCCGGAACGCACCAGAGCGATTTGCTGCACCCCGGCCGCACGAAACGCACACAGCAGATCATAGTCGGGCAACTCAACGCCTCCACCTCGGCTTTGGTGCCGTCCCGTGACATCGCCGCGACCCTCAGTTGGCCCCCGCAAAGGACTGTTGGCTGGGGCAGGCTGCCGGAAGACGGGATGACCCACAGGTCCGGAGGCGGCGCCTTTCCGAGCCGGAGTCACGGACCAGCCTTCACCTCAAACGGGCAGGCCCTGTAACTTCACGTGTGCACAGGTTTGTTGATGGGACAGACGCGACGGGGGTTGCGGGGACATGGCGGGGTATCGGCCGGAGGACTGGCATCCACTCGACCTCGACAAGGACCCCACCCCCGGTGACCCGCAACGCGTCCGCTCCCTCGCCACACAACTCCATGACTTCGCCGACGACGTCTCCGACGCGCTCCGTCTGGTCAAGGGCATGGCCGGCGAGGACACCCTCCTGCAGTGGGCGGGCAAGTCGGCCGAGGTCTTCAAGGAGCAGTTCAAGGACGTCCCGAAGAACCTGAAGAAGCTGAAGAAGTCCTACGAGATGTGCGGCGACGCCCTCGCCGACTACTGGCCCAAGCTGGAGCGGGCGCAGGCCCTGGCCGACAAAGCGCTGGCCAAGGCGAAGGAAGCCCAGTCAGACCTCTCCTCCGCCAAGTCCCGACTCTCCTCCGCCGATTCATGGGTCACCCGCGCCACCAAGGAAGCCGACAAGTACAAGGACGACCCCACCGGCAGCAAGGGCACGGAGAAGCCGGACGAGGCGAAGGTCCGCGCCGCCACCCGGGACGTGCGGAGCGCCAAGTCCGCTCACACCACGGCCCAGTCGGACGTCACCTCCGCGCAGAACGCCCTCGACGCGGCGAAGAAGATGGCCGAGGACGCGCGGAAGATGCGTGACGACGCGGCCGGTGAGGCGGAGCGGAAGATCGACGAGGCCTCCGACGCGGGGATCCCGAATCGTCACTGGTGGCAGGACGTCGGCCACTGGTTCGAGGACAACTGGGACACCATCGTCACCGTCTGCAAGGTCGTCGTCGCGGTCGTCGGCATCATCGCGATGATCATCGGCGGGCCGATCCTCGGCGCGATCGTCCTCATAGCCGCCCTCGTCGTCCTCGCCGACACCCTCTACAAATACTCAAAGGGCCAAGCCTCCCTATGGGACGTGGCGTTCGCCGCACTGGACTGCATACCCGGCGGCAAGGGCATCACCAGCCTCGGCAAACTCGCCAAGGGCCTCAAGGAGATGAAGAACCTCCGCGGCGGCATGAAGGCCATGAGCCTCGCCGTGAAGGGGCTCGGCAAGAGCACCCGTGCACTGGGGCGCCAGATCAAGAAGCTCTTCACCTGCGGCGACCCGATCGACATGGCCACGGGGCAGATGGTGCTCTCCGAAACGGACATTCTGCTGGACGGGGTGTTCCCACTGGAGATCGAGCGCCACCACCGGACCGGTCTCGGCACCGGACGCTGGTTCGGCCCAGCCTGGGCATCCACGGTGGACCAGCGACTGCTCCGCGATCCCTACGAGGTCCGGTTCTTCACCGCCGACGGAATGACCCTCGTCTACCCCCTTCCGGGCCGGGACGTCCCGGCTTTCCCGGTCGAAGGCCCCCGATGGCCGTTGGAATGGGACGACGAGGCATCCGGAGTTCTGGCCGTGCGGCAGCCCGAGACCGGTGTGGTGCTCCGTTTCCGCCCGTCGGCCGACGGTCCGGCCACGGATCTCCCGCTCTTCTCCCTCACCGACACCAACGGCAACGCCGTCACCCTGGTCTACACGCCGGATGGCACCCTGAGTGAGGTCACGCACAGCGGGGGCTACCGGCTGGGGGTGACCACGGAAGAGGGCAGGATCAGCCGGTTCACCCTGCTCAGCGACCCGGAACAGCCGACGCTCCTGCGCTACGGGTACGACGCGACGGGCAACCTCACGGAGATCTACAACTCCTCGGGCCTGCCCCTGAGGTTCCACTACGACGCACGGCACCGCATAACGGGCTGGGAGGACCGGAACGGGGTCTGGTACCGCTACACCTACGACGACGCGAACCGGTGCACGGCCACCGCCGGAGTCGACGGCATCCTCGACTACACCTATGTCTACGACGAGGAGCGCCACACCTCGGTCGCCACGAACTCGCTCGGCCACAGCACCACGTGCCGATTCGACGAGGCCTACCAACTGATCGCCGAGACAGATTCGCTCGGGCACACCACGACCCGGACGTGGGACCGGTACGACAACCTCCTCGCACTCACCGATCCGCTCGGCCGCACCACCAGCTACACGTACGACGAAGACGGCAACACCACGCGTGTGGTCCACCCGGACGGAAGCAGTTCCGAGTACACCTACGCGGACGACGGCGCCCTGGTCTCGGCCGTCGAGCAGGACGATGCTGAATGGCACTACGCGTACGACGACCGTGGCAACGTGCTGGCCGTCACGGATCCTTCCGGTGCGACCACCGGATACCGCTACGACGAACATGGTGCGATCTGCGCCGTGACCGACGCAATCGGCGGTGAGAGCCGGGTGGCCAGCAATGCCGCTGGTCTGCCGATCGAGGTGACGTCCCCGGTGGGGGCGGTCACACGCTTCCGCTACGACGCGTTCGGCCGCGTCGCCGAAGTCGTCGAACCCGACGGCGGATCGACCGCGGTGGCGTGGACCGTCGAGGGACGTGCGGCGCGGCGCACCTTCCCGGACGGATCCACCGAGAACTGGACCTACGACGCCGAAGGCAACGTTCTCACCCACACCGACGTGCGCGCCGCCGTCACCCGCTTCGAGCCGGCCCCTTTCGACCGGACGGCCGCCCGGACCGCTGCCGACGGCAACAGGATCAAGTTCACCTACGACACAGAGCTGCGCCCGGTGACCGTACGCAACGCCCAGGGGCAGACCTGGACCTACGCCTACGACCCCCTGGGCGACATCATCCGCGAGACGGACTTCAACGGCCGGACCGTCACCTATCTCCGGGACGCGGCAGGCAGGATCGTCGAACGCATCAACGGCGCCGGACAGTCCGTACGTTATCGTCATGACCTGCTCGACCGGGTCATCGAGCAACAGGACTCAGACGGGCGTGTCACACGATTCGAGTACGACCGGGGCGGCGCCCTCCTCCGGGCGGTCAACCCGGACGTCGAGCTCTCGTTCACCTACGACGCGAACGGCCGGGTCCTCACGGAGACCTGCAACGGCCGGACGGTGACGAACACGTACGACGCCGTGGGCCGACGCATACGGCGCCGGACACCCGGCGGCTCGCTCAGCGAGTGGCGTTACGACTTCGGTCACCGCCCGGTCGAGTTGCGCGGTTCGGGACACGCCGTGAGCTTCGCCCACGACGCCGCCGGCCACGAGGTGCTGCGGTCCCTGCCGTCCGGCGCGTCGTTGCGACAGGTGTGGAGCTCCACCGGCCATCGCCTCGTCTCCCAAACGGTGCGCGCGGACGGAGCGTCGTCGGGCCGGAGCACCCGGTCGTACGCCTACCGTGCCGATGGCCTGCCCAGCGTCGTGACCGACTCCGCCGTGGGCCCCACAGCGTACGAACTCGACTCGAACGGCCGGGTCACCGCGGTCACCGCCGGTGATCGCCGGGAGAGTTACGGCTACGACAGCATCGGCAACCTCGTCCAGGCCGAACTGTCCGGGTCGTCCGACAGCAGCGCGCCCGGAGTCCAGGGCGACATCACGTACCGGGGCACCCTCGTGCAGAACGCCGGACGTTCCCGGTACGAGCACGACGCCCAGGGCCGGGTGGTGCGTCACACCCGTGCCCTGCTGTCCGGCGGACGGCACACCTGGACGTTCACCTGGGATCCCGAAGACCGGCTGCGCACCGTGCGTACCCCCGACGGCAGCCACTGGCGCTACCGCTACGACCCGCTGGGCAGGCGGGTCGCCAAGGAACTCCTCGCCGCCGACGGTGCCTCCGAGGTGGAGCGCACCGACTTCGTGTGGGACGGCACCCGGCTGGCCGAGCAGAGCCGCTCGGCCGCCCCGGGGTCCTCGGAAGTAACCACGTGGGACTGGGAACCGGGCGGTGACCGCCCACTCGCGCAGCGCACCCGCTCAGGTGGCGGCCCGGATGGCGACGCTTGGGTGGACGAGCAGTTCTACTCCATCGTCACCGACATGGTCGGCACCCCCACGGAACTCATCGACGAGGAGGGACGAACGGTCTGGCGCTCCCGCACTACCCTGTGGGGCCTGCCGACGGGCGACACCTCGTCCGGTTCCGCCGACTGCCCGCTGCGCTTCCCCGGCCAGTACTTCGACGCCGAGACCGGACTGCACTACAACCATCACCGTTACTACGACCCTGCTACGGCGCGCTACAACAGCCCCGACCCACTGGGCCTGGACCCGGCCCCGCACCACCACAACTACGTCGTCAACCCACTCGTCTGGATCGACCCGCTGGGTCTTGCACCCTCGTGCAAGGCCGTCATCCGGCACTACACCACCAAGAGCGGCTACAACAAGATCATGGGCGGCGGAGGCAAGAACGGCATCACCCTGAAGGTACCGGCGACGACGCAGGGCAGAAACGCGGCCGCGGTGTACGTCACGCCGATGAGCCCGGCGGAGATAGCCAAGAAACCCGGCGGATTCAAGTCCTACCTCGGCCTCACGAAGGAGAAGAGCGAGTACATGATCGAATTCGAGGCCGAGAAGAAGCTCTTCTCCGGACGTCTGAGGGGCGGCCGGGACCACATCTGGTTCTCCAACAGCGACGTGACCATCCCACGTGACGCAATCCGCTACCACGGCCCGACGTCGGGCTGGACGGCCTGAGCGACGCGGATCACCCGGAAACACACCACTGCGAGGAACACCCATGGATCTCACCGGCCACTCCACCGACTTCACCGTGGACGCGTCCCTCCCCGAGGCCATGCGCCGATTCGTGGCCCGCGCGCGACGCCGATGGCCGCGGCTCCTGCTGTCCGGAGAGCCGGCTGCCCATGAGGCGGACTGGCGACTGCCCGAACCCGACGACCACTACTCCGGCATCGTCACCTTCTCCTCCGGCCCGGAGATGGACGACTTCTGGGAGGAGAACGGCTATGCGCTGGACGACTCGGGGCAAGGACCGTTCGCCGTCTTCTACCGGCGCCGTACCGGGCCGCTGCACGCCACCACGATCTCCGGAATCAGGACGGACGACCCTGGCGTCGTGCAGGCGGTCGAAGGAACATGCCTTCTGATGGCCGAGTACTACACCGTCAGTCTGCTCACACCGGAGGACCCCGCGGCCGATCCCTTCTCCGCAGCGGTCGTGGACGACTTGGTCGGATCCTTCGACGCGAGTGTTAAGTCGTAACGGCCGTATGAGCAGTTTCGATCTCACAGGCACCTCGGAGCCCTGAGTCGTCATCGTGCCGGAGGGAACGGCTGGGATCCGACGGCACCTGCCGGAACTGACCGCGAGCGGCGGCCTCGTTCACCACTTCGACGCCCTCGATCTGATGACCGAGCAGGGGATTTTCCGCTCCTTCGCGGAAGTCCTCCGCTCCCCGGTTACTTCGGTTGGAACCGGGATGCACTGGTGGACTGCCTGGACGACCTGTGCGGCGAGGTCACGGGGGGGGGATCGCTGGCGTCGTCCACGGTGCGGACCTCCTGCTGCAGGTCGATGCGGCCAGCAACGAGATCGTGGTCCTGGACCGGCACGACTACACCACCGACAAGGACGGCAATATCATAAAGGAGATCTACCACGGCCACGTGCAGAGCTCGTACCCGTCGGACAGCATCACGGAAGGCGATCTGAACAAGCTGAAGAGGGCCGGAATGATCAACAACACCAAAAAACAGCGTGTTCTTCCGCCCAAGTGCGACGGATGACGGCGGAGGGAAATCGGTCATGGCGTCCGAGTGGGACTGGGAGAGTGGCGCGGGCCTGCTGGGTATCGACGACCCTGCTGCCGTGGACGCCGCCTTCGAGCGCGGCGAGAGGCGCGTCGGAACTGCGGTGATCGGGTTGGCATTGCAGTGCTCGCTGGAGGAGGCGTCGCCCCGGATCGTGCGTGCGATGGGACTGTCGGATCCGCATCAGCGGGGGTTCGCGTTCACCGCGGCGGGCGATGCGGCGCGGATCAATGGTGCACTCACGTCAGAGCTTTACCAAGCACTACGTGCGGAGGGGCCTCACGGTTTGGCTGAATACGCCATCAAGGACACGCTGACCTTCGTGCCCTTCCGGGATCTGCCGCCATGGTTCAAGTGGTGGAAGGTGCGGTCGGCCGTGCGCAACAAGCTGGAGTACTGGTGGCTGCGCTCCGAGGACGCGGTCGGCGATGCCTGGCGGGCCCTGCGCGGCCGCCGCTGATAGGACGGGTGGATCTCTACGGCTGTGCGACTGGCAAAAGACCACTTTCGCCTGACAGGTACCTCGGATCCTTGGGTCGTCCTCGTGCCGGAAGGTACGGCCGAGATCCGGCAGCAACTGTCGGAGCTGACCGCGAAGGGCGGGCGGGTCCACCACTTCGACGCCCGCGAGCTGGCAACCGAGCAGGGGTCTACCGCGCTTTCGCGGAAGCCCTCCGCTTCCCCGGCTACTTCGGCAGAAACTGGGATGCCCTGGTCGACTGCCTGGACGACCTCTGCGGCGAGGTCACGGGGGGCGGGGCGGGGATCGTCGGCGTCGTGCACGGCGCGGATCTTCTGTTGCGGACGGAACACTTCCCCCTGTTCGTATCGGTTCTCTGCCAAGGCGCCGACCGCGCGAACTCGGCAGTGGACCTCGACGGCGACCCCCTGGACCGACCCGCCGTCGCCGAACACTTCGTCCTTGATTTCCGTGAATTCGACCGCGACAAGATCGCGGCCCGTGTAGAGCAACCCGACCTGATCGTCACCACGGGGGACGGATTCGTGGGGCAGCGCTCAATCCCGAGGAATGGCACTGAGGCTGTCGCTTCTCAGCGCGCCCGTCGGCGCGCCCGTCCTTGACGTGCCCCGTCCGGCCATACCCGCGGCATCCGTCGCATGTGCTTGATCAACTCGGAATCAGGGCGGTGACGTAGACATGAGCGCGGAGACCACGCAGCGGTGGTCGGCGGAGACAGACCGTGTCCTGCGGGAGGCAGGCTGGTTCCCCGGCCGCTCGGTGCCCACCCAGGAGTGGGAGAGCACACTCCGGGAACACGGCGGCTTCGGGATTCACGAGGCGGCCCAACGCTTCCTCACCGAGTTCGGCGGGCTGGAGAGCCACGAGCGGGGGCCGGGGAAGACGATGGCTCGTATGGGGTTCAGCCTGGACCCGACCGTTGCCGAGTGGGACAACGAGATCTTCGACGTGCTCAGTGAGGAGGCCGGCGCCGACCTCTATCCGATCGGGTCGGCCGACCGGCGAAACAGCTACCTGGGTATCGCGCCGAACGGCGCGGTCTACATCGGCATGGACAGCGTCACACTGCTGGCGGAGACGAGCGATCGTGCGCTGGAGAAGCTCGTCGAGGGAATCCGTTAGCGGCTTCGACGCGGGCAGCCGCTTCCGGTGTACGGCTGCCCGCCGCCTCGCGAGGATGCTGATCAGATGGATCTCACCGGCCACTCGACCGACTTCACCGTGGACTCGGCCTTCCCCGACGCCATGCGCCGCTTCGTGGCACGCACGCGGCGCCAATGGCCGCGGCTCCTGCTGTCCGGAGAGCCGGCTGCCCATGAGGCGGACTGGCGGCTGCCCGAACCCGACGACCACTACTCCGGCATCGTCACCTTCTCCTCCGGCCCGGAGATGGAGGATTTCTGGGAGGAGAACGGCTATGCGCTGGACGACTCGGGGCAAGGACCGTTCGCCGTCTTCTACCGGCGCCGTACCGGGCCGCTGCACGCCACGACGGTCTCCGGAATCAGGACGGACGACCCTGGCGTCGTGCAGGCGGTCGAAGGAACATGCCTTCTGATGGCCGAGTACTACACCGTCAGTCTGCTCACACCGGAGGACCCCGCGGCCGACCCCTTCTCCGCAGCGGTCGTGGACGACTTGGTCGGATCCTTCGACGCGAGTGTTAAGTCGTAACGGCCGTATGAGCAGTTTCGATCTCACAGGCACCAACAGCCTCATCGGAAGTCCGCCCGGGCGCGGCTCCCGTTACGCTCCGCCCGGCTTCCAAGGCGGAGTGGCCGGTCACTCGAGGGGCATCTGATCGAGCAGCAATTCGGTGGTGACGGAAGAGACATGCGGAACATCGTCACTCAGGGAACCAGCCAGAACAACGGGCCCATTTCCGATGCCGAAGATTGCATCGCCGACCACGTCCGATCAACCCAGAACACGGTCATCATGAGCGTGACCCCCGAATATGCGAACGGGGGCAACGTTCCCAGTCATATCCTCATCGAAGCAGTCGACGATTTCGGCTGGTCGTTCAGTCGTAGAATCCCCAACATGTAAGAGAGAACCAGCCATGGGTGACACATATTCTCTGGAGGACCTGCGCCGCCTGACGGCACTGTGTCCACCCCCGCGAAAGGCGTGGACTCTTCCGGCTGATCATCATGAGTTGATTCGCACCTACGGCGCAGGATGCTTCGATGAGTTCCTGTGGATTTTCGAGGACGGCGCGTCGAACGGCAACCTCGACATCATTGAGCAGACCGAGAAGATGCGGTCGGCTTTCCGGGGCAAACCATTGAGTGCGCTCAGGCGTGTTCTGGACGCACACCGAGCCGGGCCCGAGGACCTGGTCCAGTGGGGCGTGACCGACAACGGTGATCTGCTGGCGTGGATCGCCGTCGGAGAGCCTGACAGTTGGCAGACAGTGATCATCCAGGCCGGGCAACTCGCTGCTGCCGTCTCACCGGCAGGTTCCACGACCACGTTGCTCGGTCTCCTCACTGGATCGCTGCGCGTGCCGTTCTTTCCCGAGGACTTCCCCAGTGAGCTTCCGGAATTCCAGGTGAACCCGTATGCGTGAGCGGCCCCGCTCCGGTTGCCGAATCTCCCGGGACAGCGGCGAGCGGGCCAACCACACGAGAAAGGACTGCGGATACGGCAGCCGGTTCCACCCCGACCGACAATTCACGCCCGTCGGCGAGCCCGCCCCCGTCGCCCCCCGCCCCCGTCCGGCCACACCCGCGCCCTCCGCCCCGCCGCCACATCCTCCACCCACCCGAACGCCACCACCGTCACCGCGATCAGTGGCCACACCACCACGAACATCCAGAAGCCGTACGTCGAGTCCAGCAGGGATGCCGCTCGGTCGGACTCCATGAACGGCAGGTTGTAGGCCTGGTCGATGAGCGGGACCGTGGCCATGATCAGCATGTTGTGCCAGAGGTAGATCGTCACCGCGCGGTTGTTGGAGAGCGTCACCAGTCTGTCCCAGCGGCGGAGGCGGCCGGGTAGGTCACTCCATGACGGGGAGTACTGCAACAGCACCACCACAACCCCGAAGGACCAGCACGCCTGGGCCAGTGGGATGTCGTTCAGGTCCCAGCCGTCGGGGCCCTGGTGGCCCGACGCCCACCACAGGCCCAGCGCCATCACCAGGCAGGACAGCGAGACCGCCGCATAACGCGGGACCCGCGCCAGGGCGCCCTCGTGGTGGGCGAAGCCCAGGATCCAGCAGCCGCCGTACACCGCGAAGTCCGTCACCGCGTTGCCGGTCTCGCCGGGGATCCGCACCCATCCCGTGCCCACCACCGCCGTCAGCGCCAGCGGCGCCAGCACCGTCGGCAGTGGCGCCTTGCGGAACGCCCGCAGGAGGAGCGGGGACAGGAGCACGAACCAGAGGTACGCGCGCAGGTACCACAGCGGACCCGCCGCCTGCTCCGCCCAGGTGTCGTCCAGCAAGCCCGATGCCGAGCCCAGGTGTTCTGGGTACGGCGGGGCGCCGATCGGAATGAAGTAGTCGATCAGCCGGCCCCAGCCGGACCATCCGCTCCCGACGTCCGGGTCCTTCAGCGGGTGCCAGCCCGCCGTGTACATCAGCGTCAGCAGGACCGCGCTGAAGAGCCAGAGTGGGGGGAGGAGGCGGCGGAGCCTGCCCCGGATCACGTTCGCCGCCGGGCGGTTCAGGCTGCGGGCCATCAGCGATCCCGCCAGCGCGAACATCACGCCCATGGAGGGGAAGAGGATGGTCAGCCAGGGCCAGCCGAAGAGGTGGTAGACCACCACGCGGAGCAGGGCCAGGGAGCGGAGCAGGTCCAGGTAGCGGTCCCGGCCGGTTCCGCCCTTCCTCGTCCCGACCGAGGCCGTCCCGACCGAGGCCGTCCCGACCTGGGCCCTATCGACCGGGCCCGTCTCGGGCTGTGTCATGCCGCCTGCCTCCGTTTCGCCGTGCCGCCGGCCCCGCCGCCCGGCGCCTCCACCACACCCGTGCGCCGCAGCTTCTGCCAGCGCAGGCGGCCGCCGGTGAGGGCCGTGATCCAGGACTGGAGGAGTACGACGTACATCAGCTGGCGGTAGAGGATCTGCTGGAGGGGGAGCGAGATGAGATGGGTCATGCGTTCTCGGTCCAGGTGGAAGGCGTAGGCCGCGCAGAGCGCCTGGACGGCCAGTACGCCCAGCCAGGCGCCGATCGTCTTCTGCGTCGGGCCGAAGACGATGCCGTAGAGGAGGAACGCGTCGATCAGGGGGGCCAGGAGCGGGGCCACCACCATGAACAGTGACACCAGGGGCAGTCCCACCCTGCCGAAGCGGCCGGACGGGCCCCGGTCAAGGAGCGCCCCGCGGTGTTTCCAGATCGCCTGCATGGTGCCGTACGACCAGCGGTAGCGCTGGGACCAGAGCTGGGAGACGGTCTCCGGGGCCTCCGTCCAGGCCCGTGCCCGTTCCGCGTACACCACCCGCCAGCCGTCCCGGTGGATGGCCATCGTGATGTCGGTGTCCTCGGCGAGGGTGTCGTCGCTCATGCCGCCGACCCGTTCCAGGGCGGTACGGCGAAACGCGCCCACCGCGCCCGGAATCGTCGGCATGCAGCGCAGTACGTCGTACATACGGCGGTCCAGGTTGAAGCCCATCACGTACTCGATGTGCTGCCAGGCGCCGATCAGTGAATCCCGGTTGCCGACCTTCGCGTTGCCGGCGACTGCGCCGACCCGCGGATCACCGAAAGGCTGGACCAGCTCCCGTACCGTGGCCGGTTCGAAGACCGTGTCGCCGTCCATCATCACGACGATGTCGTGACGGGCGTTGGCGAGGCCCCTGTTGAGGGCGGCGGGCTTGCCCGCGTTCACCTGGCGGATCACCCGGACGTCCGGCAGGTCCAGGTCCTCCACGATCCGCGCCGTGCCGTCCGTCGAACCGTCGTCGACGACGAGGATCTCGATCGGATGTTCGCTCGCGATCAGTGAACGGACCGTGTTTTCGATGCACTTGGCCTCGTTGTAGGCCGGGACGAGGACGGAGACCGGTTCCGTCACCGGGCGGCCCCAGCGGAAGCCCTTACGGCGGACCCTGCGGGTGTGCACGAAGGAGAGCCAGAGCATCAGGGCGAACCGGGCCAGCACCGCCGCGCCGACCACCGCCAGGCCGGCCACCAACACGTCCGTGACGCCGTCCGCCGCCTGGACCAGGGAGATCCATGCCCGGCCCTGCCACAGGTCGCGGCCGGTGACCGGGGTGTGGGCGCTCGGTGCGTTCAGGGCCTCGGTGAGGTTGTCGAAGGTGTAGCCGCGGTGCTGGAGCAGCGGAAGGAAGCGGTCCAGGGCCTGGACCGTCTGGTGGCGGTCGCCGCCCGAGTCGTGCATCAGGACGATCGCGCCCTTGCCGCCGTGCGGGGTCGCGTTGCGGATGATGGCGTCGACGCCCGGCTTGCGCCAGTCCTCGCTGTCCGTGTTGTTGACGACCGAGATGTAGCCGCGGCTGCCGATGTACCGCGTCACCGGCCAGGAAAGGTTGTCCATCGCGTCGGCGAAGGAGGAGTACGGCGGCCGGAACAGGGACGTACGGATGCCGGCCGCGCCGGTGATCGCCAGCTGGGTCTGGGACAGCTCCCAGTCGATCCGCCGCTTGGACTGGTACGACAGGTCGGGGTGGCTGAAGGTGTGCACGCCCACCTCGTGGCCCTCGGCCACCATGCGCCGGACCAGCCGCGGATAGCGGGAGGTCATGGTGCCGGTGACGAAGAAGACGGCGTGCGCGTGGTGCCTCTTCAGGATGTCCAGGACCTTCGGGGTCCAGGTCGGGTCGGGGCCGTCGTCGAAGGTGAGGACCAGGTGGTGGTCGGGGATGCGGAGCGACGTCGTACGGCCGCCTCGCGTGTCGATGACCGGGCCGCCGTCCAGGATCTTCTCCGGGACCTGGTCGGAGGAGGCCTCGGGGCGGACGCGGTGGTCGGCGAGGATCTCGCTGTGGACGTAGCCGCGCAGCATCAGCATCGCCATCACGGCGACCAGGACCAGCACGGGCAGCGTCAGACGCATGGGCAGGCGGCGGCGCCGGGAGCCGTCGGTGGGGCCGGGGGCGGTCCCATGACGACGGGTACGGCTGCGGGTACGGGGTGGCATCACAGGACGGGGTCGGAAGGGGCGAGGGTGCCGGTGCCGGGCCGGGGGGCCGCGCCCTCCGCGACCGGGCCGCCGGTCGGGGCGGCCGAATCGCTGGGCGAGGCCGGGGGCGACGACGCGGGCGGGGTCGGGGCGTCCGACGTGGGCGCCGACGAGGACAGCGAGGGCGCCACGGACGACGACCCCGGTTTCGGCGAGGAGACCGTCGTCCCGGCGGGTCGCGTCGGCTGCGCGGACGCCGACGCGCTCGGCCGGCCGGCCTCCTTCTTCCCCGCTCCGGGCGCCCGGGAAGAGGCGCGGACCGACGGGCTCGTACCGTCGCTCCCGACGGGCGGACCGGCCACCGAGGCGCCGTCGCCCGAGGACCGGGCGGACCGTGCGGGATGCGGCGAGTGGTCGACCTTGCCGGCCGGCCGGTCGTGGTTCTGCCCGGGGACCGGCAGCCAGGGTGCGTCGGAACTGCCGGACAGCAGGGTTACGACGATGACGACCGCGTAGACCGCGCAGGCGAGGCCGACGGCCATCCCGATCCTGCGGAACCGGCGGCTGCGGCGCCCCGACTCGTCCACGAAGACCGGCGCGTCGGAGGTGTCCGGCGCACCGGTCGGCCGTATACGCACGGCACCGACGTCGTTCGGGACGGGCGCCCGGTCCGGGTCCGAGACAGCGGACGGCTCCCCGGCAGAGAAGGGAGCCTCCGCATCGGCCGGGGCCGCGCCCGCCGCATCGCCGGGGGCCCCGCCCCACGGATCCCGCAGCGCACCGACCCGCAGCACCTCGGTCACCTCGGTCGTCCCGGCTATCCCGGCTATCCCGGTCGTCCCGGCTATCCCGGTCGTCCCGGTCAGCGAGGAACCGTCGGCGCTCTGGGCGGTCTCCCCCGGCCCGTCTCCTCCCGCCAGCGGCACATCCCGGGCGTCCAAGGCCGCCTGGGGCAATTCCGGTTGGGTTTCTTCTCGCCAATTTTTCACGCGCATACATCCCCCCACGGGACTGTTCCGGGCGCGCTGACGAACCCGAGCACACGTCACCGGCCCCGGGCCCCCACCCGGTTCCGAACGCCCCCATGTAGCTCTCCGTGCTCGGGGCCATGAAGCTAGCGCACGAGCGGATGCCGTGTTCTCGATGTGTCATTTGTGGTCGTCCATCACATCTTGATCACTGGCTGGAATCCATCCCCCGGCCGGGCGCTGAAGCCAGCCTTCCGCCCGTCCGATCTCGGCGGCCGCCCGCCGCAACGCGTCCACCCCCGGATGGACCAGCCCCTTTCGCCACACCAGCGACACGGGCGACAACGGGACGGGATCGACAAGGGGCCGCGAGACCGTCCCAGGTATGGCCGGAAATCCCACTACCCCGAGGATCGGATTCCGGTTCTTGGCCATGATGCGCTCGAATTCCTCCTCCCCGACGGCCAGCGGCAGAGGCGGTGCGACCTCGATGCCCCGCCCTTCGAAGAGACAGAAGGCCAGGTCAGTCCATTCCAGGGTGCGCTCGTTCCCGGCGCCGGCGTACACCGTCTCGCCCGCCAGCGCGGCGAGCGGCACCGCCTCCATGCCCGCCAGCCGGTGGTCGGAGGGAATGATTACGGCCATTCGTTCGAACCGTACGGGCTGTTGTTCGAGTCCGGAGCGCAGTGCTGGATCCAGTCCCGCGAACCGCCCGAAGGACGCGTCGAGCCGCCCGGCGAGCAGTTCGGCCGCCGCTCCGGTGAGCCCGCTCTCGTAGCGGGCCATCAGCTCGCAGTCGGGGGCGAGTTCGCGGGCGCGGTGCAGCACCCGGCGGCCGGTCTCCAGGCCCGGGGAGTTGAGGTCCACCAGCAACGGACGGGCCTGCCCGAACGCGGCGAGCAGCGCGTCCTGGGCGGCCAGCACCCGGCGGGCGTACGGCAGCAGCCGGGCACCGTCGGCGGTCAGGGCGACCTGCCGGGTGGTCCGCAGGAACAGCTCGGCGCCCAACTCCCGCTCCAGCCGCCGTACATCACGGCTCAGGGCCTGCTGGGCGACGTACAGCCGGGCGGCGGCCCGGGTGAAGTGCAACTCCTCGGCGACGGTCACGAAGACGCGCAGCAACCGGGGATCGATGTGCTCAGTCGCTGACATCACGCGAACTTACAACACAGGTGCGTGAATCGGCACCGAGCAGGTGTTGGACCCCTTGATCGGCCCTGGGCGACGGTGATGGACATGCCGCATCCGACTGAGCCGAGCCCCCGGAAGATCCTCCACACCGTCACCGCCGACGCCCTCGTCACCGTCGACTTCGGCCCCCGCCGCTCGGCCGGCTCCTCCCGCCCGTCCGGCCCCTACCGCCGCCTCTTCGCCCTCCCCGGTACCCGCGCCTTCACCGCCGGGAATCTGCTGGCCCGGCTGCCCATGGGCATGTTCAGCGTCAGCGCGGTCGTGATGATCGCCGGTGCCCGTGGCTCGTACGCCCTCGCCGGCGCCGTCACCGCGACCGGCCTCGCGGCGACGGCGGTGGCCGGCCCCTGGGTGGCACGGCTCGTCGACCGGTACGGCCAGGCGCGGGTCGCCGTACCCGCCACCGTCACCGCCGTACTCGGCAGCCTCGCCCTGCTGCTCTGTGTCCGCCTCGGCACCCCGGACTGGACCCTGTTCGCCGCCTACGCGGCCACCGCCACCACCCCCAACCTCGGCGGCATGTCCCGCGCCCGCTGGGCCCACCTGCTGCGCGCCGACCCGGACGCCCTGCACACCGCGAACTCCTTCGAACAGGCCGCCGACGAACTGTGCTTCATGCTCGGTCCGGTGCTGGCGTCCTTCCTGACCGGCACGTTCTTCCCGGAGGCCGGCACACTGGTCGGCGCGGTCCTGCTGCTGTCCGGCATGCTGGTGTTCACCGCCCAGCGGGCCACCGAGCCACCGCCCCGGGTCACCCGCACCGGAACGGAACCGCTGCGACTCCCTTCCCTCCTCCCCCTCCTCGCCTGCTTCGTCGCGACCGGCGCGGTGTTCGGCTCGATGGAGGTGGTCACGATCGCCTTCGCCGACGCCCAGGGCCACCGTTCGGCGGCCGGCGCCGTTCTCGCCCTCCAGGCGGCCGGGTCCTGCGCGGCGGGCCTGGTGTACGGGGCGCTCAAGCCGACGGGAGGGGCCGAACGGCGGCTGACGTCATGCCTGCTGGCGATGGCTGCCCTGATGTCCCTCCCCCTCCTCGCGGCCCGCGCCGTCGACAGCCTCTGGGCCCTGGCGCCCGCTCTGCTCGTGGCCGGTATGGCGACCGCCCCGACGATGGTGACCGCGATGGCCCTGGTCCAGGACCACACCCCCGAGGGCCGGCTCAACGAGGGGATGAGCCTGGTCGTGACCGCCCTGCTGACCGGCATCGCCGGGGGCTCCGCGGTGGGCGGCTGGGCGGCGGACCACGTCTCGCCGACGGGCGCGTTCGCCGCCCCGGCCGCGGCAGCCCTCGTAGCCCTTCTCGTCAGCACCGCCAGTCGAATCGCTTCTCCCAGTCGAATCGCTTCCTCCAATTCCGGCCGCACCCATTGACGCCCTCACAGCCCGCGCCTACCTTCCCCGTCGAAGCGCTTCGACATCCGGCATCGAACCAATTCGACGCGGGACGAGCACCATCCATCCGACTCCCCTGGAGGCACTGGATGTTGACGGCACGAAGGCGTATGGCGGCCGCTGCGGTGATCCTCTCCGGATCGCTGCTGCTGACCTCCTGCGGCGGCTCGGGCGGCAGCACGTCCGACGCGAAGACGTTGCGGCTGTGGCACTACGAGGCCCCGAACAGCGCGATGGGCATCGCCTGGAACGAGGCGATCAAGGAGTTCGAGGCGTCCCACCCGGGCGTGAAGGTGAAGTACGAGGAGAAGAGCTTCGAGCAGATCCAGAAGACCGCGCAGATGGTCCTCAACTCCTCCGACGCCCCCGACCTGATGGAGTACAACAAGGGGAACGCGACGGCGGGCCTCCTCTCCAAGCAGGGACTGCTCACCGATCTGACCGCCGAGGCGACCGAGCGCGGCTGGGACAAGAAGCTCAGCGCGGGTGTGCGCACCACCAGCCAGTACGACGCCGACGGTGTGATGGGCTCCGGCAAGTGGTACGGAGTGCCCAACTATGCCGAGTACACGATGGTTTACTACAACAAGGACCTGTTCAGGAAGTACGGGATCGCCGAGCCGAAGACGTTCGACGACCTGACGGCGGCCATGGACACCTTCGTCGAGCACAAGGTCACCCCGCTGGCCAACGCGGGCTCCGAATATCCGGCGCAGCAGTACCTGTACCAGTTGGCGCTGTCGAAGGCCGACCGCTCGTGGGTCGACGCCTATGAGCTGTACAAAGGCAAGGTCGACTTCCACGACACCGCCTGGACATACGCGGCCACCACCTTCGCCGACTGGGTGAAGAAGGGGTATATCGCGAAGACGTCGTCCGGTACGACCGCCGAGCAGGCCGGGGTCTCCTTCATCCAGGGCAAGGCGCCGATCCTGTTCTCGGGCAGCTGGTGGTACGGCCGCTTCCAGTCGGAGGCCAAGTTCGACTGGGGCAGCTTCCTGTGGCCCGGCTCGAACCTCACCCTCGGCTCCGGCGGCAACCTGTGGGTCGTACCGAAGAACGCCAGGAACAAGGATCTCGCCTACGACTTCATCGACATCACCATGTCGAAGAAGATCCAGAACCTGCTCGGCAACAAGGGCGGAGTCCCGGTCGCGGCCGACGCGAGTGCCATCACCGACGCCAAGTCGAAACAGCTCATCGCCAACTTCAACACCCTGTCCGGACGCGACGGCCTGGCCTTCTACCCCGACTGGCCGGTCGCCGGCTTCTACGACACCCTCGTCTCCGAGACCCAGAAGCTGATCACCGGGAGCGAGAAACCGGACGCCTACCTGAGCAACCTCCAGTCGGCGTACGACAAGGGCTCGAAGTGACGGTGACCTTCGAAGGGCGGCGCGCCAGGGACCATGCGCGCCGCCCCCGCCCCGCAGCCCACCCGCGCCGCCCCCGCGACTCCTACGCCCTCTTCCTCCTCCCCGGCGCCCTCGCCTTCCTCGCGGTCGTCGTCGTCCCGTTCCTGATGAACACGGGGGTAAGCTTCACCGACTGGCAGGGCGTGGGCAGCCCGCGCTGGTCCGGGCTCGCCAACTACCGTGAGCTGCTGCACGATTCCGAGTTCTGGGCGTCCTTCCGGCACAGCCTCTTCATGGTCGTCGCGATGGCCGCGCTCCCGACCGCGCTCGGACTGGTCCTGGCCGCCGCCCTGTTCGACCACGTCGGCAAGCACTTCGGCACCCGGATCGCCGCCGTTCTGCGCGCCTGCTTCTATCTCCCGCAGGTGCTGCCGGTGGCGGTGGCCGGCATCGTCTGGAGCTGGATCCTGGCCCCGGACAACGGCACCCTCAACGCGCTCCTCAAGGCCATCGGCCTGAGTGGATGGCAGCAGGACTGGCTCGGCGACCCCGATCTCGCCCTCTACACCGTGATGGGCGTACTGGTCTGGGTGCAGATCGGTTTCCCACTGGTCGTCTTCATGGCGGGGCTGCAGCGCGTCGACCCGCAGCTGTACGAGGCGGCCGAGCTGGACGGCGCCGGCTGGTGGCGCCGCTTCTGGCACATCACGCTGCCGCAGATCCGGCCCGAGGTGTACGTCGTCCTGACCTGGTGCACGATCGCCGCGCTCAAGGTCTTCGGCGCGGTGTACGTCCTGACGAAGGGCGGCCCGGGCGGCGCCACCGACGTCCCCTCCTACTTCTCCTTCACCACGTTCTTCGAGAAGACCCAGGTCGGCTACGGCTCGGCGATCTCCACGGTCCTCACGGTGATCATCCTGGCGCTGTCCCTGACCGGCCTGAAGCTGCAGAACCGCGCGGAGGACGGAGATCTCTGAATGACCGCTCTACGCCGTTACCCCGTCCTCCTCGCCCTCTGCCTCGGCGCGCTCTTCATGGTCGTCCCGTTTCTGATCGTGACCATGAACGCGATCAAGTCCCCGGCGGAGTACTCGCAGAACGGGCCGCTGAGCCTCCCGCACGGCCTCTACCTGGACGGCCTGAAGGACTTCTGGCAGCGGGTCGACTACAGCCGGAAGCTGGTCAACTCGGTCGTCGTCAGCGGTTCGGTGGCGGTGCTCGCGGCCGCCCTCTCCGTCCTCAACGCGTACGCGATCGGCATCGGCCGGATCAGGGGCCGCACCTGGGTCCTGGCCTTCTTCGTGCTCGCCAACATGCTGCCGCAGGAGGCTCTGGTCTATCCGCTCTACTACCTGAGCAAGCAGGCGGGTCTGTACGACACCAGGCTCAGCGTGATCATCGTGTTCACGGTGATCCAGTCGGCGTTCGGGACGTATCTCCTCTCCTCCGTCCTCGGGCAGTTCCCGCGCGAGATCGTCGAGGCGGCCCGGATCGACGGCGCGAACAAGTGGCAGATCCTGGTCCGGATCGTCGTCCCGGTCAGCCGCCCGACCCTGGGCGTCCTCCTGGTCTTCTTCTTCATCTGGACCTGGAACGAGTTCCTGCTGCCGCTGGTCATGCTGGTCTCCAACGACAACCAGACGGTGTCCGTCGCCCTCGGCGTCCTCCAGGGCCAGCGCCTGATGGACGCCACGATGACCAACGCGGCCGCACTGCTCGGCGTGCTCCCGGCCATCGTCTTCTTCCTCGTCTTCCAGCGCACGCTCACCCGGGGCATCGCCGTGGGCGCCGTCAAGTAGGGGGTACGTGAGTGAAGTTCACCGACGGCTACTGGCTGCTGCGCGAGGGTGTCACCGCGGCCCATCCGGTCGAGGTCCTAGACGTCACCGCCACCGAAGGCACGTTGGAGATCCACGCGCCGACGCAGCCCATCCGGCACCGCGGCGACCTGCTGAAGGGACCGGTCGTGACGATCAGCGCGCACACGCCGATGCCCGACGTCATCGGCGTCACCTTCACCCACTTCGAGGGCGAGCGGCCGCGCGGCCCGCAGTTCGAGCTGCATCGGGCCGTCCGGGGGTCTGGGGGATGCCCCCCAGAAGGGCACAGCGCGTCGCAGGTGTCGTACGACGACGAGTACGCGACCCTGACCTCCGGCTCGCTGACGCTGCGGCTGAGCCGGACCGCGCCCTGGCGGCTCGACTTCCTCTCCGGCGGCCGCACCCTCACCTCCAGCGGCCCCAAGGGCATGGGGATCATGCGGGACGCCGCCACGGGCGCCCACTACCTGCGGGAACAGTTGGGCCTCGGGGTCGGCACGTCCGTCTACGGCCTCGGCGAACGCTTCGGCCCGCTGGTCAAGAACGGCCAGGTCGTCGACGTCTGGAACGCCGACGGCGGCACGGCCACCGAACAGGCCTACAAGAACGTCCCCTTCTATCTGACCGACGCGGGTTACGGCGTCTTCGTCGACCACCCGGGAAAGGTGTCCTTCGAGGTCGGTTCGGAGGCGGTGTCCCGGGTCCAGTTCAGCGTGGAATCACAGCAGTTGAAGTACTACGTCATCCACGGCCCGACGCCGAAGGACATCCTGCGCAAGTACACGGCCCTCACCGGCCGCCCGGCGCTGCCGCCCGCCTGGTCGTTCGGCCTGTGGCTCTCCACCTCCTTCACGACGTCGTACGACGAGAAGACCGTCACGTCCTTCATCGAGGGCATGCGGGAGCGTGAACTCCCGCTCTCCGTCTTCCACTTCGACTGTTTCTGGATGCGGGAGTTCAACTGGTGCGACTTCCGGTGGGACCCCCGGGTGTTCCCCGATCCGGAGGGGATGCTGGCGCGGCTGCACGAGCGCGGGCTGCGGGTGTGCGTGTGGATCAATCCGTACATCGCGCAGCGGTCGCCGCTGTTCGCCGAGGGGAAGGAGCTGGGACACCTGCTGCGGCGACCGGACGGAAGCGTGTGGCAGTGGGATCTGTGGCAGCCGGGGATGGCGCTGGTGGACTTCACGTCGGCGGCGGCCCGCGACTGGTACGCGGGCAAGCTGGAGGCCCTTCTCGCGCAGGGTGTCGACTGCTTCAAGACCGACTTCGGGGAGCGGGTACCGGTGGACGTGGCCTGGTTCGACGGCTCGGACCCGGAGCGGATGCACAACTACTACACCTACCTCTACAACCGGACCGTCTTCGACGTGCTGCGCAAGCACCGGGGCGAGGGCGAGGCGGTCGTCTTCGCAAGGTCGGCGACGGCCGGGAGCCAGAAGTTCCCCGTGCACTGGGGCGGCGACTGCGAGGCGACGTACGAGTCGATGGCCGAGTCGTTGCGTGGCGGGCTCTCGCTCGGCCTGTCCGGCTTCGGTTACTGGAGCCACGACATCGGCGGCTTCGAGGGCACGCCCAGGCCGGCGCTGTTCAAGCGGTGGCTGGCCTTCGGGCTGCTGTCCTCGCACAGCAGGCTGCACGGCTCGTCGTCGTACCGGGTGCCTTGGCTGTTCGACGAGGAGTCGGTGGACGTCCTGCGGCACTTCACCCGGCTGAAGCTGAGCCTGATGCCGTACCTGTACGAGGCCGCGCGCACCGCGTCCGCGGAGGGGACGCCGATGATGCGGGCGATGGTGCTGGAGTTCCCGGACGATCCCGGCTGCGCGCATCTGGAACGTCAGTACATGCTGGGCCCGGATCTGCTGGTGGCGCCGGTGTTCAGCGACGAGGGGGAGGTCTCGTACTACGTCCCCGAGGGGGTCTGGACGTGCTTCGCGACCGGGGCGACCGTGACCGGGCCGCGCTGGGTGCGTGAGCGGCACGGTTTCCTGAGCGTGCCGCTGCTGGTGCGGCCGGGTGCGGTGATCCCGGTCGGCGCGGTGGCGGACCGGCCGGACTACGACCACACGGACGGGGTGACGCTGCGGGCGTACGGCCTGAAACGCGGCGCGCGGGTCACGGTCCCGGTCGGGGACGTCACCTTCACCGTCGTACGCGAAGGGGACACGCTGCGGGCCTCGTGCAGCGACCCGGCGGCAGCGTGGGCCCTGGCGGCCGGTGAGCGGACGGCCCGCGCCCAGGCAGGCACCGGGTTTCTCTCCCTGGAGCTGGGCTGATGGTGAAGATCACCGACGTGGCCCGGCATGCCGGGGTCTCCCCCAGCACGGTGTCCTACGCGCTCAGCGGCAAGCGCCCGATATCGGAGGAGACCCGGCGGCGGATCGAGGCGTCCATCCGCGAGCTGGGCTACCGTCCGCACGCCGGCGCCCGCGCCCTGGCCAGCAGCCGCTCGAATGTGCTGGCCCTGGTGATCCCCTTACGGACCGGCATCCACGTCCCTGTCGTCATGCAGTTCGCGATCTCGGTGGTGACCACCGCCCGGCGCTACGACCATGACGTGCTGCTCCTGACCCAGGAGGAGGGCGAGGAGGGGCTGCACCGGGTCGCCGACACGGCCCTGGTCGACGCGCTGATCGTGATGGACGTCCAGCTGCACGACCCCCGGCTGCCGCTGCTGCGCGCACTGGAGCGGCCGTCGGTACTGATCGGCTTCCCGGCCTCGCCGGAAGGCCTGACCTGCGTCGACCTGGACTTCCGGGCGGCCGGTGAGCTGTGCGTGGAGCGGCTGGCGGGGCTCGGGCACCGGGTGGTGGCGCTGGTCGGCTCGCCGCCGGAGGTGTACGTCAGGGAGACGGCGTTCGCCCAGCGGGTCGTCCAGGGCTTCACGGCCGCCGCCGATCGCAACGGGATGGCGTCCTCCGTCCACCCCTGCGAGGCCACGCCTGCGGCGGCCCGCCGGGTCGCCGAGCAACTGCTGCGCGAGCAACCGGCGCTGACGGGGGTCGTCGTCCACAACGAGGCGGTTCTGGAGCCGCTGATCGACGCCTTCGAGCAACTCGGCCTCCGCGTCCCCACGGACCTGTCGATCACCGCGATCTGCCCGGACGAACTCGCCGCCGGCCTCCGCGTCCCGGTCACCTCGGTCGCCCTGCCGACCACCGAACTCGGCGAACAGGCCGCGGAGTTGCTGATGCGCAAGCTCGACGGCGACCCGGAGGTACCGGAGGCGACGCTGCTCGCACCCCGGCTGACGGAGCGGGCGAGCACGGCACCGCGCGAGACACTCTGACGACACACACGAAACGGCGTCCCGCTCCGGGAGCCACCCTGGAGCGGAACGCCGTCGGTTTGGAACCGAAAGCGCCGACTAGTCCTGATCCACCATGAACTTGACGGCGTCCACCACGTACTCGCCGTAGTGGAGGGCCGCTCCGATGGCCTCCAGCCGGGCGTACTGGTCCGCGGACAGCGACTGTCTCGGAGTGTTCCAGACGGCCCTTACCAGGATCCGGAGCGCCAGGTCCGGAGTGCAGTGGCACGCGCAGTCGACGAGCGCCTCGCGGACCTCGGCGGGCAGGAACTCCACCCGCTCGATCTCGGCGACGACGGCGTCCCGATGGGCGAGACCGTCCTCCGTGTCGGCCCCCATGAGGGGGCGCACGTCCGGCCTCGCCGACAACTGGGCATCACACAGGCCGACGACCGTTCGAGTCCACTCGGACCCGGTGGTCCCCACGAAGCCCGGTATGTACTCCGCTCCGGCCCTCCACAGCACCTCGAGAGTCTCCGAGGGGAGGTTGTCGAGGAGCGTCCGGGCATCGCGACGGACTGCCAGGACCTCCCCGTCGGCCTCCGCGGCGAGGTGTTTCGCGACGAGGTCGGCGGCCGTGGGACCCTTGTACATCCAGTCCTGGTGGAAGAGAGCCATCACCCACGAGACACCGAAATCGAAGTCACTGAAACGCCGCACTGTGTGTCACCTCCTCAGATCGGGTAGCAGGTCTGCACGTAGTAGCCGAAGGGGTGCTTCCCGGAGCGGAACGCCGTCCCTGCGGACCCGGATCCGCCGACTAGTCCTGTTCGACGAGGAACTTGACGTCGTCCACCACGAACTCGCCGTACCGGAGGTCCGAACCGATGGCCTCCAGCCGCGCATACTGGTCCGGGGACAGCGAGGCGTCCGGGGCACACACGATCGCTCTCAACAGCACCCGGAGAGCCAGGTCCGGAGTGCAGCGGCGCGCGCAGTCGATGAGCGCCGCCCGCACCTCGGCCTCCAGGAACCGTGTTCCCTCGATCTCGGCGACGACCGCGTCGAGGCAGTCCATGCCGTCCTCCGTGTCCGCCCCGGAGAGCTGGCGTACGTCCCCCTTCGCCGACAGCCGGGCATCACACAGGCCGACGACTGTCTGCGTCCACTCCGCTCCTGTCCCGACCAACTCGAAGCTTGGCATGTATTCCGCCCCGGCCTCCCAGAGCACCTCCAGCGTCTCCGACGGGAGGTTGCCGAGAATCTGCGCGTCGCGGCGTACTGCCAGGGCCTCCTCATCGCCGTTCTTCGCGAGGTTATTCGCGACGATTTCAGCGGGTGTGTCCCCATCGTGGGACCCGTCCTGATGGAAGAAACCCATCACCCATGACACACCGAAGTTGAACTCCGTGAAGCGTGGCACGCTCCCTCACCTCTCTCACTTCGGATAGCACGTCTGCACGTAGTAGCCGGCCTTGTGCCCCTTGGCTCGGACCAGCTTGATGAAGAACGCGTTGCCCGCGTCCTTCACGCTACCGTCCGGGTAATAGACCTTGCCGAGGGAGTTCCTCGCCCCAAAATGGCCCTCCCATGTGAGGTCCGGAGTGGATCCCCGAAGCCACGTGCGAATCCGGTTCGCGTTGTTGGCCAGCGCGTAGTCAACGACCTGCTGGGCAGTCTGCTCGTCGATGAACAGACTGTTCGCGGTGATACGCCCGAACTTCGCCGTCTTGGCTTTGGCCAGATCCTCGGCCTCCTGCTCGGTCACGAGACCGGCCGTGTGCTGGTCCAGGGTGTGGGCCTGCCCGGGGAATTGCCGCGCGTCGGCCACAAGGTCGTTGCAGTTATGGACCAGGACAGGGCTTGCGCCCGCCACCGCGTAGAAGGTGTGCAGGCCGGACACGGTCAGGTCGTACACCGTCCGGGGTGTCGCCTCGTGCCGGTCGTGCATCGCGGCCACGGTGCGGAGGGTTCCGTCCGGGCTCCGCAGAGCGTCTCCGTGCCGCAGGTCGGACGCCAGGGTCCAGCCCCGGCCGGTGACGAAGAACCGGTGTCCGGGTGTGCTGGTGATGCGGCCGCCGTCCACCAGGGTGACGTCGACCAGGTCGACGGCGGTGTGGTGGAAGGTACGCGTGACCGGCTCGCCCTGAGCACGTCCGGTCGCCGGGTCGGTGGCCAGCAGCAGGTCACCGGTGCGCACGTCACGCAGTGCCTTGCGGCTGCCGTCGACCAGGACGACCTCGGTGGTGCCGGGGAAGCTGTTCCTCGGGCATGCCGTCCGCGCCTCCTCATACACGTCCACGGACCGCTCGATGTCGGCCAGCGTCTGGGCATCGACGTCCAGCGCCTTCAGTGCCTTCAGCGCATCGCGGACCCCTTCCCCGGTACGCATGGCGGTGCCCACGGCGCGGATCGCTTCGGTGATCTTCCCGATCGGACCGCCGAGCGGGAGCCAGGTGGCGGCCCAGGCGCAGTCGCCGTAGCTCCCGTCGCCGCTGCCGGTGGCCTTGTGGTAACAACCGGTGAAGTCGCCGGTGATCGACTTGTAGATGCCCTTCCAGACGTCCTTGGTCACGTCCCACGCGGAGACCTTGACCGTCTTGGTCAGGTCCTTGAAGGTCTGCGTCTTGAGGAAGATCGTGTCCTCGGCGGGGCAGCCGGCCTCGGTGGCGGGCACGTCCGGGTTGTCGCACAGGTAGTAGCTGACCACCGCGTCGAAGTGCACCTTGTACACCAACGTGTTGCAGTCCAGGCCGTGGCACTCGTTGGGGAGTTGTTCCGGCTCTCCGTTCTGCTTGATGTCGTCGATGACGGAGAACACGCCGCCGATCCCGGTTCCGGTCCCGGCTCCGGTCTGCACCTGCTTGTTCGCGTCGGCGGCTGCCGCCTGGTCGGCGGCCTGCTGCGCCGACTCGGCGTACTTCTGGGCGTCCTTCGCCGCCTCCTCGGCCGCGGTGGCCTCGGCGTCGGCTCGGTCGGCCGCGGCGCGGGCGTCCTTCGCGGACTGCTCGGCCTCGGCGGCCGCCGTACGGGCCGCGTCCGCGTCCAGGACCGCCTGGTCGGCGGAGTCCCGGGCGTCCTTGGCGTACCCCTCGGCGTCGCCGGCCGCCTGGTCGGCGGCTGCCGCGTCCGCGGTGGCCTGGGCCTTGAGCAGGTCGAGCTGGGTCTTGGCCGCGGTCAAGGCACCTCCGCCATCAGGCACTGGTCCTGGCGGAGCTGCTCGGCGGCCTGGGTGTCGAAGCCGCCGTAACTGTCGGCCACCGGGCTGAAGTCGGCGGCCCGGTCGTGGGGCAGGTCCGGCCAGCCGGCCACTGCGGCGAGCGCGAGCACGGAGGGGACAAGTCACTTGAGACTGCCGGATTTTCGCGCAAGGAGTGTCACGGTCCCCGGTCTGGAACGCAAAAGAACATCCGTTCTTCGTGGAGAGGGCAGGCGGGGGCTGACGCGAAGAGGTGAGGTGCCGTGGCGGCGGCCAGGCCTGCGTGTCCCTCCCCGTAGCGACGCTGTTCCCCCGGTCGCTGATGGACGTGCGCGGCGGCGGAGTGGTCGGCTCAGCCCAGCGCGCACCGTACTTTAGTGAACTTGTGCGATACCTGTGAAAGGGTTTTTGACTGAGCGGGATCAACCTTCACATGGCCGCCGGGCGCCGGCCCCGGGAACCGACGAGGGCCCGGTGGTCTGTGACCACCGGGCCCTCGCAACATGGAGATTGTGGAGATGGCGGGAATCGAACCCGCGTCCAACGGTGCGGAACCAGGGCTTCTCCGTGTGCAGTCCGCTGTGATTTTCTCGGCCCCGGCGATCACGCGAACAAGTCGCCGACGGGCCCAGTCACTGTTGGATTTCCCTCTTCACCCCGTGACCGGGATCAAGGTTTAGTTCCCTAGCTGATGCCAGGATCCGGGTCGGGAACAGCCCCGGGCTGACACTTCGCAAGTCGCTACTTAGGCAGCGAGGGCGAAGGAATCGCGCTTGGTATTGGCGATTATTTTTTTCGGCCTGTGGTTTACGAGATCATGGCCGCTTCCTCGACACGCTTCCCCTGGCTCGACATCCGCTGTCGAAACCGATCATCCCCATGTTGTTTTTTCAACGTGCACACCCGGGCTTCCCCTGGTGTTGGTGCCATCGTACGTGACCAACGCACGACGGTGCCAGCCTATTCCCGCGGGCTACGCGTTCCGCTGCCGCCGTTTGGCCGCCGCGATCGCCCGGTCGGACTCCCGGCGGTCCTGCTGTTCCCGCAGGGTCTGCCGCTTGTCGTACTCCTTCTTGCCTCGCGCGAGCGCGATCTCCGCCTTGGCGCGACCGTCCTTGAAGTACAGGGCGAGGGGCACGATCGTGTGACCCGTCTCCTGGGACTTGGCCTCCAGCTTGTCGATCTCCTCCCGGTGCAGCAGCAGCTTGCGCTTGCGGCGCACCGAGTGGTTGGTCCAGGTGCCCTGGTGGTACTCGGGGATGTGGGCGTTGTGCAGCCACGCCTCGCCCCGGTCGATCTGGACGAAACCGTCCGTCAGCGAGGTACGCCCCTCGCGCAGCGACTTGACCTCGGTGCCGGTGAGCACGATCCCGGCCTCGTAGGTGTCGATGATCGCGTAGTCGTGCCGTGCCTTCTTGTTCTGCGCGACGATCTTGCGCTTGCCGCCCTTCTCGCCGTCCCTGGCTTTGGCGGCCGTCCCCTGCTGCTTCTGCTGGGACTCTTTCGGTACGTACATTCCCTTGGCCATAGTGCCCTCCATTTTCGCACTACGGAGGGGGTGCGAGGGAAGCGGATTAGCAGCGGGTCCCGCGAGGTCTACGACGGGTCGCCGAGGCCGCTGAGGACCGTCTCCGCCCGCTCCAGCGCCCTGGTGCCCACCTCCAGGTCGGGGGTGATGCCCCGGCCGTCGACGGTGTGGCCCGAGGGGGTGCGGTAGTGGCCGACGGTGAGCTCGGCGACCGAGCCGTCGGGGAGGCGGGTGGGCATCTGGATGGAGCCCTTGCCGAAGGTGCGGGAGCCGAGGACGACCGCACGGCCGCGGTCCTGGAGGGCGCCGGTCAGCATCTCGGCCGCGCTCATCGTGCCGCCGTCGACGAGCGCGACCAGGGGTCTCGCCGTGTCGCCGCCTGCGTCGGCGTGCAGGGCGCGCTGGGCGCCGTCGACGTCGTAGGTGGCGACCAGGCCGCCGTCGAGGAAGGCGGAGGCGGCGGTGACGGCCTCGCTGACCAGGCCGCCGGAGTTGCCGCGCAGGTCGAGAATGATCCCGCCGTCGGCGGGGGCCTGCCGTACGGCGTCGCGGACGCGCTCCCCCGAGCCCCTGGTGAAGGCGGAGATCTTGATGACGGTGATGCCGGCGGGCAGCTTGTGCACGGTCACCGAGTCGGTGGACAGCAGCGCCCGGCGCACGGTCTCGCTCCACGCGTGCGTGCCGCGTTGGAGGCCGAGGGTGACGGTCGTACCGGCGCGGGCGTCGGAGGCGTCACCGCGCAGTAACGAGACGACGTCGGTGACGGGCCGCCCGTCGACGCCCTCCCCGTCGACGCTGCGCAGCCGGTCGCCCTTCCTCACTCCCGCCTCGGCCGCGGGCGACCCGGACTGCACCCTGGTCACCTCGATCCGCCCGTCCCGTTCCAGCCGGGCCCACAGCCCGACACCGGTGTACTGGCCGTCGAGCGCTTCCTCGAACTCCTTGTACTCGCCCTCGGAGTAGACCGCGGCCCACCGGTCCCCGCTGCGGCTCACGGCCCGTTCGGCGGCCTCCATGGGGGACTTGCCGTCGGCCATCGCGTCGGCGGCGGCCTTGGCGACCTCCTCGTGCCCGTCGGCCGCACGGGCGGCTCCGGTGGGCGTCTTCCGGTCGGTCTGCCCGGGGTCGGGAAACGCCCCGGTGGCCGCCCCGGTCACCAACAGCCCCGCGAACACCAACGTCAGAGCCGCCCCCCGGCGAACCCGGCGGGGCTGACAGAACAGCTCTCGGCCTGACATGCCGGTGAGTCTAGGACAACGCAGGAGGGCCGCACGGGCGGTTGCCCATACGGCCCTCTTGGCATGCGTCACACCTTCAGGTACTTGCGCAGCGCGAAGAACGCGGCAAGCGCGGGCATCAGGAGGCTCGTTGCGAGGATGAGCGGGAGCTTGGTCAACACCGCGTCCCAGCCGATGAAGTTGATCAGGTTCAGCTTCTGGGAGAGGGCCAGGCCGTGGTCGATGATGAAGTAGCGGGCGATCACCAGGAATCCGCACGCGACCGTGCCGCCGATCAGGCCGGCGACGGCGGCCTCCGCGATGAACGGGGCCTGGATGTAGAAGCCGGAGGCGCCGACCAGGCGCATGATGCCGGTCTCGCGCCGACGGCTGAACGCAGAGACGCGCACGGTGTTGACGATCAGCATCAGGGCGACGACCAGCATCATCGCCATGACCGCGCGCGCCGCCCAGTTCATACCGTTCAGCAGCCCGAAGAGATTGTCCAGAATGCCCTTTTGGTCCTGCACGGACTGGACACCGTCACGGCCGTCGAAGGCCGTCGCGACCACCTGGTACTTCTGCGGGTCCTTCAGCTTGATCCGGTACGACTCCTGCATCTGGTCCGGCGTGAGGGAGTCGGCCAGGGGTGAGTCGCCGAACTGCTCCTTGTAGTGCTTGTACGCCTCGTCCTGCGACTCGTAGGTGACCTTCTCGACCACCGACATCTTGCCGAGGTCCGCCTGGATCTGCTTCTTCTGGTCCTCGGTGACCGCGCCCTTGGCACAGTGGGGGTCGGACTCGGCGTCGCTCTTGTTGCAGAGGAAGATCGAGACGTTGACCTTGTCGTACCAGTAGCCCTTCATCGTGGTGACCTGGTCGCTCATCAGGAGCGAGCCACCGAAGAGCGCCAGGGACAGGGCGACCGAGACGACGACCGCGAAGGTCATCGTCAGGTTGCGGCGGAGACCGACTCCGATCTCCGACAGTACGAACTGGGCGCGCATGGCGTCGGGTTATGCCTTTCCGTCGTGGACCGCGTGAAGCGTCGGGAACGTGTGGATCGGTGTCAGTGCTGGTAGCCGTAGACGCCGCGGGCCTGGTCGCGGACGAGGCGGCCCTTCTCCAACTCGATGACGCGCTTGCGCATCTGGTCCACGATGTTCTGGTCGTGGGTGGCCATCACCACGGTGGTGCCGGTGCGGTTGATGCGGTCGAGCAGCTTCATGATGCCGACCGAGGTCTGCGGGTCGAGGTTGCCCGTGGGCTCGTCCGCGATCAGCAGCTTGGGCCGGTTCACGAAGGCGCGCGCGATGGCCACGCGCTGCTGCTCACCACCGGAGAGCTCGCCCGGTCGGCGGTCCTCCTTGCCGCCGAGCCCGACGAGATCGAGCACCTGGGGCACGGACTTGCGGATCTCGCCCTTGGACTTGCCGATGACCTCCTGGGCGAAGGCCACGTTCTCGGCGACCGTCTTGTTGGGCAGCAGACGGAAGTCCTGGAAGACCGTCCCGAGCTGGCGGCGCATCTGCGGCACCTTCCAGTTGGAGAGACGGGCGAGGTCCTTGCCCAGCACGTGCACCTGGCCGTGGCTGCATCGCTCCTCGCGGAGGACGAGCCGCAGGAAGGTGGACTTTCCGGAGCCGGAGGACCCCACGAGGAACACGAACTCGCCCTTCTCCACTTCCAGGGACACATCCCTGAGTGCGGGGCGGGTCTGCTTGGGGTAGACCTTGGAGACATTGTCGAATCGGATCACGGATGCACCACGGGTCGCCGGGGGTAGATGAGCGTGACCATACGCGAGTCGGGTGAGGAAGCGCAGGCGCCGGTCACGGTTGGGGGAGGCTTGTGGGGTTTTATTCCGGGGCAGTGTCTCCGGAGCGCAGGGGCGAGGTCTGCGGACGGCCGCGCTCTTTCCGGGGGAACCTGGCACAGTGGGAGGGGAACGTTCTCGTTCCGCGGAGCGTTGTGTAGGTAATGGCCGGTGCAAGGAGGGCGAGCGCATGACATACGACCGGTTGGTGTGCGCGAACTGCGCGGCGCCCGTGAACGAAGGCCGGTGCCCCGTGTGCCGCGCCAACCGCGAGCGTCTCCAGCAGGAGAACTTCCTGGGTGGTCTGAACCCGATGGCGTTGATCGGGCTGCTGGCGGTACTGATCGCCGCGGTGGCGCTGCTGGCGCACCAGACCGCGTAGCGAAGCTCACAGGCACAGAAAAGCGACCGAAGGGCCCGGAGCTGCTGCTCCGGGCCCTTCGCCGTACGTCATGCATACGCTCTGTGAGCGGGTGCCTGCCGTCAGGCGGCGGCGCCGCCGCGGCCGCCCATGAGGCGCGGCAGGATGCGGAAGCCGATACCGCCGGCGATCATCGTGGCGGCGCCGACGATCAGGAAGGTCGTCTGCGTGGCACCGGTCTCGGCGAGCTGGTCGCCGCCGCCCTGGGCCTGGGTGTTCGAGGTGTCCGAGCCGGTGTCGGTGAGGGCGGAGGAGCCCTCCTCCTGCGCGGAGGTGCCCGAGTTGCCGTCGGTGCCGGTGTTGTTGTTGCCGCTGCCGCCGTCGCCGCTGCCCGTGCCGCTGCCGTCGGTCGGGGTGGCGCTGGTCGGCTCCTCGGTCGGCTCGGTGGGCTCCTCGGTCGGCTGGGTGGGCTCGTCCGAGGGCTGCGACGACTCGGAGGGCGGCTCGCTGCTCGGCGGCTCGCTGGACGGCGGCTCGCTGCTCGGCGGCTCGCTGGAGGGCTCGCCGGTCGGGATCCCGGTCGGATCGTCGTCGGTGCTGACGGTGGCGGTCAGACCGTTCTGGTGGGCCTCGACGCCGCCGGAGAAGGCGGAGGCCGCGCCGGCTGCAGTCAGCGAGGCACCGGCGGCGATCACGGCGGCGGCGGCTATTTGCGCGGCCCGGATCCGTGTCTTCTTGGTCATCTGGTTGCTACCCCCAGTAGCTGAATGTCAGGTTGGCGGCGCTGGGGCTGTGCTCTACGGAGATAGCTACGGATGCGCAAGCCCCCCGGTTCTCATGCGCCCCAAACATACGCACGCCACGCTTCACCCTTCCCATTTTTCAAAGCAACGTCAAGGCCGTTGCGGGCGCGATGTCCAGTTGCGCGCCGAATGCGAGGAGTTGAAGCCTGTGAGTGTGATGTAAACCCCAGACATAACCCTGACACGCGCCCGAAAATACGAGAACTGCCGCCACGGGGGCGGCAGTTCCAGAACGGCCGACTCGCCATCGGCAAGTCGCCAAAGTTACTTCTCCTGCTGCTTGCGCCAGCGAATTCCGGCCTCCAGGAAGCCGTCGATCTCGCCATTGAAGACGGCCTCGGGGTTGCCGACCTCGTACTCCGTGCGCAGGTCCTTGACCATCTGGTACGGGTGCAGGACGTACGAACGCATCTGGTTGCCCCAGGAGTTGCCGCCGTCGCCCTTGAGGGCGTCCATCTTGGCCTGCTCCTCCTGCCGGCGCCGCTCGAGGAGCTTGGCCTGGAGGACGTTCATCGCGGTCGCCTTGTTCTGGATCTGCGACCGCTCGTTCTGGCAGGAGACGACGATTCCGGTGGGGAGGTGGGTGAGGCGCACCGCGGAGTCGGTGGTGTTGACGCCCTGGCCGCCGGGCCCGGAGGACCGGTACACGTCCACCCGCAGCTCGGACTCGTCGATCTCGATGTGGTCGGTCGTCTCGACCACAGGGAGGATTTCCACACCCGCGAAGGAGGTCTGGCGGCGCCCCTGGTTGTCGTAGGGCGAGATCCGCACCAGCCGGTGAGTGCCCTGCTCGACCGAGAGCGTCCCGTAGGCGTACGGCACCTGTACGGCGAAGGTGGTCGACTTGATGCCGGCCTCTTCCGCGTACGACGTCTCGTAGACCTCGGTCTTGTAGCCCTTCTGCTCCGCCCAGCGCAGGTACATCCGCTGCAGCTTCTCGGCGAAGTCGGCGGCGTCGACTCCGCCGGCCTCGGCGCGGATGTTCACGAGCGCCTCACGGGAGTCGTACTCCCCGCTGAGCAGCGTCCGCACTTCCATTTCGTCCAGCGCCTTCTTGACGGCGGCAAGCTCGGAGTCGGCCTCGGCGCGGGTGTCCGGGTCGTCCTCCTCCTCCGCCATCTCGAACAGCACGGCAAGATCGTCGATCCGCCCGCGCAGCGCCTCCGCCTTCCTGACCTCGGCCTGGAGGTGGGAGAGCTTGCTGGTGATCTTCTGCGCCTCGTCCGGGTTGTCCCACAGGGACGGCGCGGCCGCCTGCTCCTCGAGCACGGCGATGTCTGCCCTCAGCTTGTCGAGGTCCAGAACGGCCTCGATCGACTCCATGGTCGAGGAGAGGGACTTGAGCTCTTCGGATACATCGACGACTGCCACGCCTCCCAGCGTAACGGCTCCGCCGCGGACACAGCGCCTGCCCACCCACCCACCGGACTCGGCAGGGCGAGGAGAGGGCGAAAATGCGGGGACGGGGCATAAGGGACGGGATCCGTGGACTACCCGGAGCCCAGGGCGGCCGTTCCGCGCCTGGGGACAGCCGTCCCGCCGGCCCGGGGCCTGCCTTGTGGTGGGGTTCGTCATGGTGTCGACGTGCTGTGGGTGTCCTGCGGTGGGGAGTCGTCGCTCGACGTCGCCAGCCACGCGCCGACGCCCACCACAGCCGCCAGTACGACCCCGGCCACACCCAGTGTCACCCTCCGTCGCCGCGCCGCCGCCTTGTGCCGGGCCGAGCCCGGTCGCGGTGCCCCCGCCGCCCTCGGCGCCCTGGCCGTGCCCCGCGCGCCGCCCGCCAGCTCGTCCGGCCCCGGCACCCTCATCGACGTGTGCGTGTCCCGGTTGGAGTCCGGCTTCGCGCCCGGCACCAGGGAGACGGCCCCCCGTCGCCGTACCCGCTGCTCCTCCGCCGCCGGAGCCGCGGCCGTCTCCTCCGCCGCCTCCTCCGCCGTCTCCGTCTCCGGCTCGTCGACGTCCAGCGGCGGCATGCCCGCCAGCGTCGGCAGCTGCTCCCGCAGCCGCGCGGCCAGCTCGGACGCCCGCAGCCGGGAGGCCGGCGCCTTCGCCAGGCACTGCACGAGCAGCTGCCAGAGCTCCTCGGGGATGCCGGGGAGGGGGACCACCGTCTCGGTGACATGGCGGCGGAGGACCGCCCCGGGGTGGCCGCCACCGAACGGGGTGAAGCCCGCAAGGAGCTCGTACAGAACGGTCGCCAGGGCGTAGATGTCCACCGAGGCGCGGGGCGGCAGGCCTTCGACGATCTCCGGGGCCAGGTAGTCCGGCGTGCCGATGATCTTCGTGGCGCGCGTCCGCTTCGGGGAGTCGATCAGCTTCGCCACGCCGAAATCGGTCAGAAGGGCGGGGTGTGAGCCGCCGGGCCCGAGCGGACCCTGCATGTCTAGCAGGACGTTCTCCGGCTTGACGTCCCGGTGGACCACGCCCGCCGCGTGTGCCGCGGCCAGCCCGTCCGCGACGTCCGCGACGATCGCCACCGCGGCCTCGGGCGCGAGGCGCCGCTCCCGTTCCAGGCGGGTGCGCAGATCGGTGCCGCGGACCAGGTCCATGACGAGGGCGAGGTCGTTGCCGTCGACGACGAGGTCGCGGACGGACACCACGTTGGGGTGCTCAAGGCCCAGCAGGGCCGTGCGCTCCTGTACGAAGCGGCCCACCAGCTCCTCGTCGGACGCGAGATCCTCGCGCAGCAGCTTGATGGCGACGGGCCCTTCCGGCCCCTCGCCCAGCCACACCGTGCCGGCGCTGCCCCGCCCCAGGACCTGGTTGGCGGTGTACCGGCTGCCGATCTTCCGTGCCAAGGCTGCTCCTACAGACGCGTGTTGCCGACAAAAGTACGCGTCCGAAGAGCCAACCTTCACCACGGAGGCGGAAATCACCCGCCAGGTGTCGACAAATCCCCAGAGTCGCGGTCAGTTGCCGTTACCGGAGGAGGAGCCCAGCTTGTCGAACCAGTGGCTGACTTTCCCGGCCCAGTCGCTCAGCTGGGTCCAGTAGCCCCTGCCCTGCCCCACCCACGTGTGCAACGGGGTCAGGTCCCAGATCAGCCAGCCCGCGACGAAGAGGATGACGACCATGAACAGGCAGCCCTTGAGGCAGCCCAGCCCGGGGATCTTCATCGGGTTGGCGCTGCGCTGCCGCGGCTCGCGCGGGGCCCGCTGCGGTTCGGCGGGGGCGGCCGGGGGCGCATAGCGCTGCTGGGGCGGCGGGGCGTACTGCTGCGGCTGGTGGCCGTACCCGGCGGGCTGCTGCTGCCCGTACCCGCCCTGCTGTGCGTACCCGCCGCCCTGCTGCCCGCGCGGCTGCGGCCGTCGTACCGGCTGCTGCTGCGGGGCCTGGCGCGGCTGCTGCTGCGGCCGGGCCACCTGGCGCTGGGGGCGGTGGCGCAGCGGGTCCTCGTTCGGGTCGAGGTACTGGACCTGCGTCTGCTCGTTGCGGTCGCGGGCCGCGCGGAGCTGGGTCTGCCAGGGGTGCGGCTGTTCCGGCTGCTGCTGGCCCGGCTGCCCCTGGGGCATCGGCGGCATGACGGCCGTCGGGTCGGCGGCGCCGGTGTTCGGCAGTACGGCGGTCGGGTCGGCGGCGCCCGCCGGGCCGCCGGTGTGCGGGAGGAAGCTGGTCAACGCGTTCGGGTCGTACGTTCCGGCGGGCCCGGCGGTGTTCGGCAGCACCTGCGTGGGGTCTGCCGCCCCCGGTACGGCGGTCGGCGAGGGATCGGGGGCCAGCAGCGCGCCCACCCCCTCGGCGGCGGCGATCTGCGCGGAGTTCGCGTGCACCCCGATGCCCTCGGCGACGACGCGCAGGCCGCGCGCGAGGTTCTCGGCGCTGGGCCGGTCGTCGGGGTTCTTGCGCAGGCAGCGTTCTATGACGGTCCACAGCGGGTCGGGAACCGTGGACGGGCGGCGCGGCTCGGCGCTGAGGTGCTGGTGCAGGACTTCGAGGGCGCTGCCGCCGGAGAACGGCGGGCGGCCGGTGACCAGCTCGTACAGCAGGATGCCGGCGCCGTAGATGTCGACGGCGGAGGTCTGCGGGCGGCCCTCGGCGGACTCCGGCGCCACGTACGCGGGCGTGCCGACGAACTCGTGGGTGCGGGTCAGGCCCGGGGAGTCGGCGAGGCGGGCGATGCCGAAGTCGGTCAGCAGCGGGTGCATCTGGCCCTGGTACTGCTGGAGCAGCACGTTGGCGGGCTTCAGGTCGCGGTGCACGACGCCGTCGGCGTGGCTGGCGGCCAGCGCGTCGGCGATCTGGGCCGTCAGCAGGGCGGCGGCGACGGGTGTGAAGGGGCCGTTCTCGCGCAGGTAGCGGTGCAGGTCGGGGCCCTCGACGAGGTCCATGACCAGGGCCAGCAGATCACCCTCGACCACCAGGTCACGGACCCGGACGATGTTCGGGTGGGTCAGCCTGAGCAGGACGGAGCGCTCCCGCAGGAAGCGCATCACGACATCGGCGTCGCTGGCGAGCTCCTCCTTGAGGACCTTGATCGCGACGGTCTCCCCGGGCTGGCCGGGCACGGCCGCCTCGGCGCCCGCGGTCTCCCGCTGGCGGGCACGCCAGACGGTACCGGTGGCGCCGCGTCCGAGCGGCTCCTCCAGGAGGTACTTGCTGCCTACCGGCCGCACGTCATCCGCTCCCTGCTGCTTGCTGTGTGTCCGGGCCTTGTGTCCGACCCACTGTAGTGCCGTGGTCCCTGGCACCGGGCTGTCGTCCGGCTGTGCTTTCCCCTGTCCGGTAGGCAGCCGATAAGCGTTCCGGACGTATCCCCATACGTAGGCGTTCCCGTACTTGTTCGATGGAAAGACGCTCGCTTCGGTCCGGTGGTTGCCGGGCTCGGACGTGACCGATCTCAAGTGATCGCCCGTGCGGTATTGGTCAGGCACTTTTGGGGGCAGAGCTGACCAATCAAGATCACTTGCCATCGGGCCGTGGGCGCGTTGTCAGTGGCAGGTGCGAGGATGCGTGCGACAGCAGAACTGGCCGACGTGCTCGTGGCGGTGGGGGGAATTCCGCGCCCGCGCAGAAGGGACCGCTGACGGCGATGCAGATCCGGCTGACCGTCGTAGACCCGCTGGGCCCTGCCGCGCAGCGGGGCCGGGCCGTGAGCCGGGACGTGCTGGTGACGGCGCCCGCGGGCACGGATCTGGCCGCGGTGGCCTCCGCGCTGGCCTCGGCGGTCACCGGTGACGGCAGCATGGGAGGCCGGGAGGCGAGCGGCGCCCCGGTCGTGCTGTACGCGGGGGCGGAGCGGCTGGACGCCCGCCGCCGCATCCTGGGCGAGCCCCCGCTGGTCGACGGCGCCGTGCTGTCCCTGGGCGCGCCCGCCGCCCCCGAACCGCATCCCGAGCTGGACGACGCCCCGGCCCAGCTGCATGTGATCGCCGGTCCCGACGCGGGCGGGGTCCACCTGCTGCACGGCGGCCAGATCACCATCGGCCGCTCCGCCGACGCCGACGTCCCGCTCGACGACCCGGACGTCTCCCGGCTGCACTGCGCGGTCACGGTCGCCGCCGACGGCCACGTCTCGGTCGCCGACCTGAACTCCACCAACGGCACGGCCCTGGACGGCACCCGCGTCACCGACCGCCCGGTCCGCCTCGCCCCGGGAGCGCTCCTGCGCATCGGGGAATCGGCCCTGCGGCTTACGCCGTCCGGGGGACCGGGAGCCCGCGTGGGCACGGCACCGGACGGGGAGGGGTGCCTGCGGGTGCTGCCCGGAGGCGAGGACGCGGAGAAGGGCGGCTCTGACACCGGCGGCGTCGGCGGTTTCGCGGGCCACGCGCGCGGGGCGGCTGCGGCCGACGGCTCGACCGGCCCCGCGGGCCGCGCCCATCACGCCTACGGCACGGCGGGTTGGGGAGCCTCGGGTGGAGCGGCGGGGGGCCAGGAGCACGGTCCGGTGGAACCACCGGTCGTACCCGCACAGGGGGACGCGCCGAGGATCGAGAGCCGGGGTGGGCTGCCGACGGCCGGCCAGGGCGGCGGGTCGCCGCGGGCCGGGCGGGGAAGCGGACTCCCGACGGGGGCCGGGCAAGGCAGCGGGCTCGCGGCCGAAGCCGGGCGGAGGGACGGATCACAGGCGACCGGACCCTGGCCGGAGCCGCCGCCGGCCGGAAGTCACGGTGGGCTGCCCGGCCCACGCAGCGGTTCCGCCGCCACGGACCGCTCTGCCGTCACGGACCGCTCTGCCGCCACGCAACGTTCTGCCGCCGCTCAACGCCACGGCGACACCCACGCCGGCCGCTCCGGAGTCCTCGCCGGCCCCGGCGCCCAAAGCGGCCCTCCCTGGCCCACGACCGGCTCCGGCGCCCGAACCGGCCCCACCACGCCCACCAGCGGCCTTGACGGCCGAAGCGAACCCGCCGCGCCCGCGACCACCGACCCGGCGGCAGCGCACCACCGCCCCTCACCGGACAGCGCCCCGTCGATCGGCGACCCCGCCGACGGCCCCGCCGCCTCCGGGGCCGGCTCCGGCAGACGCAAAGGCACCGCCCTCCGCGGCACCGACACCCCCGCGCTGCCCGGCCCCCGCAGGCGCGGCGGCCTCGGCGCCTGGGCGCGGCGGCTGGCCGGCGGGCGTGGTGAGCCCCCGTCGGCCGCCGACGGCGAGCCCGCGGCCGAGGACGGCGGCCCGACGCAGGCCGGTGTCCCCGCCCAGGCCGAGACCTGGCCGGATCCCGCCGCCCTGCTGCTGACCGCGCTCGGCCCCGGCCCCCGCCTCTGGGAGCGCGCCCCCGGCCACCCGGAGACGCTCACGGTCCGGCTCGGCACGGCGGACCGCGCCGCGCCCGACGGCCCGGGGCTGCTCCCCGCCGTGCCGGTCACCGCCGACCTGCGCGAGGCCGGCGCCCTCGGCCTCGCGGGCCCGCGCACCCGCCTCGCCGGTCTCGCCCGTGCGGTACTGGCGCAGCTCGCCGCGCTGCACTCCCCCGACCTGCTGGAGATCGTGCTGATCAGCGCGGACCGGGGCCGCCCCGTGGAGGAGCGGACGGCCGAGTGGGCCTGGCTCGGCTGGCTCCCGCACGTCCGTCCCGGGCACGGCCAGGACTGCCGCCTCCTGCTGGCCTACGACCGTGAACAGGCCGCGGCCCGCGTGGAGGAACTGCTCCGCAGGGTGGAGGACCTGTCCGCGCCCCGACGGCCGGCCACCCCGTCCGACCGCCCGAGCTTGGCCGGTACGCCCGCGGACGCCCCGCCCGCCGATGCCGCGCACCGCCCCTCCTGGGCCCGCGAGGACCTCGGCGCCGACTACGACGGCGACGACGACAAGGGCGGCAAGGACCGCTTCCCTGGGCCGTACACGGTCGTCGTCGTGGACGGCGACCCCGGCGGTTCCGCGCTGCGCGACGCGGTGGCGCGGCTGGCCGTTGCCGGACCGCGCGCCGGAGTGCATGTGATCTGCCTGGCGGAGACGGCGCCTACCTCGCCCGTCTCGCCGGTCACCCAGACCTACGAGGCGGCGTGCGCGGTGACGCCGACGTTCCGGGAGTGCGGGGCCGTGGCCCTGCTCAGCGGGGACGTGGCAACGGCCCTGCATCTGCTGCGGGTGGCCCGTACCGACGCGGCGGGTCCCGTCGGCCCCGGCACCCTCGCCGCGGTGGACGCGGTGTCCGCCGCCTGGGCCGAGCGGTTCGCGAGGGCGCTGGCCCCGCTCCGCCCCGACGGCCCGGTCGGCGACCGGCACACGCGCGTGGCCGCCCCGCTCCCCCAGTCCGCCCGTCTGCTGGACGAGTTGGGGCTGGCGCGGGCCACCCCGGCGTCGCTGATGGCCCGTTGGGCGGACGCGGCCGATGACGCCGAGTCGCTGGGCGGCCGGGCCCGTGCGGTGCTCGGCGCCGGACCGCGCGGCCCGCTCGGCGCCGACCTGGTCACCGAGGGACCGCATGTGCTGATCGAGGGCCCGCCCGGCAGCGGCCGTACGGAGCTGCTGCGGGCGATGGTCGCCTCGCTGGCCGCCGCCGAGCGCCCCGACCGGCTCGGGATCGTCCTGATCGACGGCCACGACGGCGTCGGCACCGGCGCCGGCGCCGGCGAGGGTCTGCGGGTGTGCACCGACATACCGCATGTCACCACCCACCTCACCGCCAACGACCCCGTGCGGATGCGCGAGTTGGCGCAGTCGCTGAGCGCCGAGCTGAAACGGCGGGCCGAGCTGTTGGGCCGCTCCGACTTCACCGACTGGCACGCCCAGCGGGAGATCTCGGGCCGTATCGTCGCCCAGCGTGGCCGCCCCGCCGCCTCGGGCGCCGCCGACATAGAGGCACCGCCGAGTTCGACGCTCCGGCTGCGCCCGTCGGCCGGGGCCGCCGCCGCCCGTCAACGCACGGAGGCGCCGCCGCCGTTGCCGCGTCTGGTCGTCGTGGTCGACGACCTGGACGCCCTGGTCTCCCCCGCCCTCGGTTCACCGGGCCGCCCGGCCGCCGGTTCCGTGATGCGGGCGCTGGAGGCGGTGGCGAAGGAGGGCGAGCGGCTCGGCGTCCACCTGATCGCGGCGGCCGGCACGGGCGGCCGTACGGCGGAGACGGAACCGGCCCGGCAGGCCACCCTGCGCATCACACTGGACCCACCGGCCGCAGGCCCCGACGAACCGGCTCCGGGCCGCGGCCGCCTGACCACACCTGACGGCCGCACCACGGCGTTCCAGGCGGGCCGCGTCACAGGCCGCATCCCCCGCACGGCAACCCAGCGCCCCACGGTCGTCCCCCTCGACTGGCCCCGCATGGGCGACCCCCCGACCCGCCGACCGGTACGGGAGTTGGGCAACGGCCCGACGGACCTGGCGCTGCTGGCAAGCGCGGTGGAGAGGGCGGCAAGAGAGGTCTCGGCGGCGGAGGTCCCCTCGCTTCTGTAGTCGGCGCCCCCCCGGGGGCACCCACCTACCCCGGGTCGTTGATCACGAGGCGATCACGATCCCCGTCCCTCACCTGTACGCACCCTTGCCGCGCAGGCGGCCCCCCGCGTACACCGGAGCGCACGGGACAGAGTCCTGACGTTCAACGAGGAACGACGAACGGGGAAGTGATGCGCGCCATGAGCAACGCCATCCGGACAGGCAGGGCCCTCACCACACTCGCCGCACTCCTCGCGGGAGCCCTTACGCTCACCGCGTGCGGAGGCAGCGACGACAAGAAGGACGACAACGGCTCCCAGAGCAGTGCCAGTACGTCCGGCTCCACCCTCACCCTCCCCAAACTGAACGGCACCACGCTTGAGGTGGCCGCCGTCTGGACCGGGCAGGAGCAGAAAAACTTCAAGCAAGTGCTCGCGGAGTTCGAGAAGCGCACCGGCGCGAAGGTCACCTTCGTGCCCGCCCAGGACCCGATCATCAACTTTCTCGGTTCGAAGATCGCGGGCGGTCAGCCGCCGGACATCGCGCTGCTGCCACAGCCCGGCGCGATCAAGCAGGCCGTACAGAAGGGCTGGGCGAAGCCGCTGAACGCGGATGCGATCAAGGAAGTGCAGAAGAACTACTCGCAGGGCTGGCAGGACATCGGCAAGGTGGGCGGCAAGCAGTACGGCGTCTACTACAAGGCCGCCAACAAGTCGCTGATCTGGTACAACGCCACGGTCTTCGAGAACGCGGGCGCCAAGGATCCCAAGACCTGGCAGGACCTGCAGACGACCGCGCAGGCGGTGTACGACTCGGGCGTCACCCCGTTCTCGGTCGGCGGCGCCGACGGCTGGACGCTGACCGACTGGTTCGAGAACGTCTATCTCTCCCAGGCGGGCCCGGAGAAGTACGACCAGCTCGCCCAGCACAAGATCAAGTGGACCGACCCGTCCGTGAAACAGGCGCTGACCACGCTCGCCCAGATCTGGGGCAAGAAGGGGTACATCGCGGGCGACGCGGACGGTGCGCTGCAGACGGAGTTCCCGGCCTCGGTCACCCAGACCTTCACCGGCGGCGACCAGCCGAAGGCGGCGATGGTCTTCGAAGGCGACTTCGTGCAGGTCAACATCGGTGAGACCAAGGCGAAGGTGGGCACGGACGCCAAGGTGTTCCCGTTCCCGGCGGTCGGCTCCGCCGCGCCCGTGGTCTCCGGCGGTGACGCGGCTGTCATCCTGAAGGACTCAAAGGGGGCGCAGGCGCTGGCCACCTTCCTGGCCTCCCCGGACGCGGCGACGATCCAGGCCAAGCTCGGCGGCTATCTCTCGCCGAACAAGAACGTGCCGAACTCGGCGTATCCGAACGATGTGCAGCGCAAGATCGCCCAGTCCCTGATCGCCTCCGGTGACGACTTCCGCTTCGACATGTCCGACCAGGCCCCGCAGGCGTTCGGCGGTACCCCGGGCAAGGGCGAGTGGAAGGACCTGCAGGACTTCCTGAAGAACCCGAAGGACGTCGCGGGCACCCAGGCGCAGCTGGAGAAGGACGCGGCGGCCGCCTACGGCAGCGGAAGCTGACCCGGCGATGGCCGCACCCGCAACCACGGCCCCCGCTCCCCCGGGCCGCCGCAAGAGCGTGACCGGCACCCGCAGGAGCGTGGCGTTCCTCTTTCTCCTCCCCGCCCTGGTGCTGCTCGGCGCGCTCGTGGTCTATCCGATCGGGTACTCGCTGATCCGCAGCTTCTACAACGCCTCCGGCGACGGTTTCGCCGGCTTCGACAACTACAAGGCGATCTTCACGGACGACGGCATCCGTACCGCCCTGAAGAACAACATCATCTGGGTGGTGTTCGCGCCGACGGCCTCCACCGCCCTCGGTCTGATCTTCGCGGTGCTGACCGAACGGATCCGCTGGGGGACGGCGTTCAAGCTGGTCGTCTTCATGCCGATGGCGATCTCGATGCTGGCCGCCGGGATCATCTTCCGGCTCGTCTACGACCAGGACCCGGACAAGGGCGTCGCCAACGCGGTCTGGGTCGGTATCCACGACACCTTCGCCCAGTCCTCCGCGTTCCCGAACGCCCACCCGGGCCGCGAGTCGCCCCTGAAGCCGGACCAGGGCGGCTTCGTCACCACGGCCGCCGTCCACACCGGGCAGACCGTCACCCTTCCCCTGGTCGGTGTGGCACCCGACCAGATGCCCGGCGGCGCGAAGAAGGCCGTGGCGGCCAAGCCCGACCCCGGGAAGATCACCGGGACCACCTGGCAGGACTTCACCCGCGGCAAGGGCGTCGGCAGACTCGGCGCCCCCGACCCGTCCGAGCTCGGCTACGACGGGATGCGCGTCGAGGCGGTGAAGAACGGCAAGGTGGTGGCATCGGCCAAGGCCGCCGCCGACGGCACCTTCACCCTCCCCGCCGCGGCCGACGGGGCCCTGCTGCGGCTCCCCGCGAGCAACTTCAAGCAGCCGTACAACGGGGTCGACTGGCTCGGCCCGTCCCTGGTCACGCCCGCCATCATCGGGTCGTACATCTGGATGTGGGCGGGTTTCGCGATGGTGCTGATCGCGGCCGGACTGGCAGGCGTGCCCCGCGAGCTCCTCGAGGCGGCGCGGGTCGACGGGGCGACCGAGTGGCAGGTGTTCCGCAAGGTCACCGTGCCGCTGCTTGCGCCGGTCCTCGCCGTGGTCACCGTCACCCTGATGATCAATGTGCTGAAGGTCTTCGACCTCGTGTACATCATCGCGCCGGGCTCCTCGCAGGACGACGCGAACGTGCTCGCCCTGGAGCTGTACCGCAAGGGCTTCTCGGAGGACCAGCCGGGCATCGCGAGCGCGATCGCGGTGTTCCTGCTCCTGCTCGTGATCCCGGTGATGTGGTTCAACGTGCGCAGACTGCGACGGGAGGAGCGGCGATGAGCGCGCACCGCCTGTCTTTCGGCTGGGGGTCCGGGGGTCGTCCCCCGGGATGGCGCAGTAACGTCCGCAGACTGCGACGGGAGGAGCGGCGATGAGCTGGCTGCTGGAGAAGATCAACGGCGGTCTGGTCCGCGTCTTCCTGATCGTCGTCGCCCTGTTCTGGCTGGTGCCGACGATCGGACTCCTCGCCTCCTCCCTCCGTTCCCCGGAGGACATGAGCGCGAGCGGCTGGTGGAACGTGTTCGCCAAGCCGTCCCAACTCACCTTCGACAGCTACCAGAAGCTTCTGGAGAACAGCGACATCACCCACTCGCTGTGGAACACGGTCCTGATCACCGTCCCGGCGACGGTCCTGGTTGTGATCATCGGCGCGCTGGCCGGTTACGCCTTCGCGTGGATGGAGTTCCCGGGCCGGGACTGGTGGTTCCTGATCGTGGTCAGCCTGCTGGTGGTCCCCGTCCAGGTGGCGCTGATCCCGATCGCCGAACTCTTCGGCAAGATCGGTCTGTTCGGGACGATCCTCGGCGTGGTCCTCTTCCATGTCGGCTTCGGTCTGCCGTTCGCGGTGTTCCTGCTGCGGAACTTCTTCGCGGAGATCCCGCGGGAGCTGCTGGAGGCGGCCCGTCTCGACGGCGCAGGTGAACTGCGGCTCTTCACCAGGGTGGTGATGCCGCTCGGCGGGCCGGCGATCGCGAGCCTGGGCATCTTCCAGTTCCTGTGGGTGTGGAACGACATGCTGGTCGCGCTGGTGTTCACCAAGTCGGGCACCCAGCCGATCACGGTGGCGCTCCAGACCCAGGTACGTCAGTTCGGCAACAACGTCGACGTGCTCGCGCCCGGCGCCTTCATCTCGATGGTGATCCCACTGGCCGTGTTCTTCGCGTTCCAGCGGCAGTTCGTGACCGGGGTGATGGCCGGCGCGGTCAAATAACCGTACGAGACATATCAAAGGAGGGCGAGTCGGTCACCGGCTCGCCCTCCGCCGTTCACGGAAGGTCCCCCACATGACGTAGCGAACCGTAACCAAATCACTCCATTGGCCGTTCCCGGGCAGAACGCCCGCGCCGACCGACCCATGGATGCCCCTTGCCCAGGTTCAGTGTCATTGTCCCCGCGTACAAGGTCCAGGCGTATCTGCCCGAGTGCCTGGACTCGGTGCTCTCGCAGTCGTACCCCGATCTCGAACTGATCGCCGTCGACGACCGCTCGCCGGACGCCTGCGGCACGATCATCGACGAGTACGCGGCCCGCGACGCGCGCGTACGGCCCGTCCACCTGCCGGAGAACCAGGGTCTGGGCGCCGCCCGCAACGCGGGGATGGAGCATGCGCGCGGCGACTACCTGCTCTTCCTGGACAGTGACGACACGCTCACCCCCGACGCGCTGCGGGCGGTCGCCGACCGGATCAAGGAGACCGGCGAGCCGGACGTGCTGGTGTACGACTACGCGCGGACCTTCTGGACGGGCCGGGCGGAGCGCAACAAGGCCGCCGCGCAGCTGACCGAGCAGGGCGCCGCACCCTTCCGGCTCGAGGACCGGCCGGGCCTTCTCCGCGTCCTCATGGTGGCCTGGAACAAGGCGTACCGGCGGGAGTTCGTGGAGGAGCACGCCTTCGCCTTCCCGCCCGGCTACTACGAGGACACCCCCTGGACCTACCCGGTCCTGATGACCGCCGGGTCCCTCGCGACCCTGGACCGGGTCTGTGTGCACTACCGGCAGCGACGGCAGGGCAACATCCTCGGCACCACCAGCCGCAGTCACTTCGACATCTTCGAACAGTACGACCGGGTCTTCGCGTTCATCGAGGAGCGCCCCGAACTGGCCCACTGGCGACCGGTGCTGTTCCGGCGGATGATCGACCACTTCTCGACCGTGTTCACCAGGCGGGAGCGGCTGCCCCGCGGCACCCGCGCCGAGTTCCTGCGCAGGGCCCGCGCCCACTGCCGCCGTTACCGGGCCAAGGGCGCGCCCGTCCCTCCCCCACTCTCGGCTCCGTTCGAGTGGGGGCACCCCCACCGCACCCGGCTCCGCCACGGCCTCGTCCACTACGGTCTGCACCGCACCTACCGCGCCCTCCAGCTAGCGCAGTACGCCGGCCGCCGCACGGCCAAGGCCGGCGTCAAGTCCGCCCGGGGCCTGCGCTCGGCCCTCCTCCAGCTGCACTACCGCGTCCAGCTGCGGCTGCCGCTGCGCGCCGACCGCGCGGTCTTCGCCGCCTACTGGAACCGCGGCCACGGCTGCAACCCGGGCGCTCTGGAGGCGGCGTTCCGCAGCCACGCCCCGCACATCCGCACCGCCTGGATCGCTCGCCCCGAACACCAGCACACCGTCCCGCCGGGCCCGCGCCGGCTGCGCCCGGGCACCTTCGGCTACTGGACCGCGCTGGCCCGCTCCAAGTACCTGGTCAACAACGTCAACTTCGACCGGCGGCTGCGCAAGCGCCCCGGCCAGGTCTTCGTGCAGACCCAGCACGGCACCCCGCTCAAGCACATGGGCCTCGACCTCCAGGAACACCCGGCGGCCGCCGCCGACATGGACTTCGACGAACTCCTGCGGGGCGTCGACAAGTGGGACTACGTCCTGTCCGCCAACCGCCACACCACCCTGACCTGGGAACGCGTCTACCCGGGCGGCTACACCACCCTCGAATACGGCTATCCGCGCAACGACGTCTTCCAGCAGGCCACCTCGGCCGACGTGACCCGGATCCGTGAGTCGCTCGGCGTCCCCGAGGGCACGGTCGCGCTGCTGTACGCGCCCACCCACCGCGACTACCGGCGCACCCAGCGCCCCGCGCTCGACCTGGACCGGATCGTGCGCCGACTCGGCCCGCGCTTCGTGATCCTGGCCCGCGCCCATTACTGGCACGGCGGCCCGCTGGCGGCCGGAGGGCGGGTGATCGACGTCAGCGACCACCCGAGCGTGGAGTCCCTCTGCCTCGCCTCGGACGCGCTGATCACCGACTACTCGTCGATCATGTTCGACTACGCCAACCTGGACCGCCCGATCGTCGTGCACACCGAGGACTGGGACGCCTACCACGCGGCCCGCGGCACCTACTTCGACCTGCGCTCGGCCCCACCCGGCGCGGTCGCCCGCACCGAGGACGAACTGATCGACATCTTCGCCGGCGGCCACTGGCGCGGCTCCCGTTCCGCGCAGCTGCGCGCCGCGTTCCGCGAGCGGTTCTGCCGGTACGACGACGGACGCGCCGCCGAGCGTGTCGTACGGCATGTGGTGCTCGGCGAGACGGCCGGGCTGCCGGAGTTCATCCCGCTGGACGCGCGGCATCCCGTTCCGTCGGCGGCTTCGGGGCTCGCCCACTCCCCACTGGCCACCGTTCCGCAACCTTCTGGCCACCTGCCCGTCACCTAGAGCGCTGAACGCCGTTTCCCTTTCAGGGAGTTCCCTCATGCCCCCGAACACCTCGCGACCCACTCCGTCGCGGCCGTCCACCTGGCGACCCACGGGGAGGCCGGGTCGCATGGACACCTGAGAAAGAGCAGCATGCCCCGCTTCAGCATCATCGTCCCGTCCCACGGGGTCGCCGGCCGGCTGTCCCAGGCGCTGGACTCGGTCCTCGCCCAGTCCTTCGGCGACCTGGAGCTGATCCCGGTCTGCGACGCGCCGGACACCCCGGCCGCCGCGGTCGCCGACGGATACGCCGAGCGGGACTCCCGGGTGGCCCCGGTGCACTCACCGCCGTCCGCCGGGCTGAGCGGGGCCCGCAACACCGGGATCCGGGCGGCGAACGGCACGTATCTACTGTTCCTCGACGGCGACGACGTACTGGTCCCTGGCGCGCTGGCGCTCCTTGACGCACGGCTGGCCGAGACCGGTGACGTGGACGTGCTGTACTTCGAGCACGAGCGGGCGCCCTGGTGGGAGGGCGAGCCGGCCAACCCGGCGGCGCCGCTGCTGGCGGGCACCCCGCAGGGCGCCTTCGCCCCGGACGAGGCACCCGCGCTGACCGGAGTGACGCTGCCGGCGTGGAGCGCGGCCTACCACCGCACCTTCCTCGCGGACCGCCGACTGCGGTTCCCCGACGGTCACTTCACGGACCTCGGCTGGGCCGGCCTGACCGGCATCGCCGCCGACCGCGTCGCGGTGCTGCGTTCGGTGGTCGTACGGCACCGGCTTCGCCGGCAGGGCAGCCGGCTGAACCTGCCGGGCCCGCATCAGCGGGACCTCCTCGACCAGGTGGAGCTGGTGCTGGCGCGGTCGTTGGCGGCGGGGCTCCCGGGCGAGCGGGCGCGGCCGCTGTTCGAGCAGGTCTTCGAGACCGTACTGAGGACGGCCGCACGCCCGCAGCGGCTGCCGTCCGGACACCGGTCCTTCTTCCGGCGGGCGGGGTGGCTGCACCGTACGTACCGCCCGGCCGGGTTCCGGATGCCGGGCGGGAGTCTCGGGGTGCAGCACCGGCTCCTCGCGGCGGGCGCGTACACCGCGTTCCGGGCGCTGCGCGGGGCCAACCGCGCGGCGGTCGGGGCGGCCGAGCGGCTGCCCCGCCCGCGTCTGCCGCTCACCCGGCTGCGTTACGCCCTCGACCTGCGCCGCCCGCTCGACCAGAACCTCGCCGTGTACTGCGCCTACTGGGGGCGCGGTTACGCCTGCAACCCGGCCGCTGTCCACGCCACGGCCCGCCAACTCGCCCCGTGGCTGCGCTCGGTGTTCCTGGTCGAGGCCGGCCAGGAACACACCGTGCCGAAGGACGTCGAGTACGCGGTGATCGGCAGCCGCCGCTACTGGCAGGTGCTGGCCCGCGCCAAGTACCTGGTCAACAACGCCAACTTCGCCGAGGGAGTCGTCAAGCGGCCCGGCAGCGTGCATCTCCAGACGCAGCACGGCACCCCGCTGAAGAAGATGGGCGTCGACCAGGCGGCGTACCCGGTGGTCGCCGCCCGGACCGGCAGTTTCACCAAGCTGCTCGGCCGCGTCGACCGCTGGGACTTCAACCTCTCCGCCAACCGCCACTCCACCCAGACCTGGGAGCGCGCCTTCCCGGGCTCGTACGAGGCGCTGGAGTACGGCTATCCGCGCAACGACGTCTACTACACGGCGTCCGCCCACGACGTGATCCGGGTCCGCCGCAGGCTGGGTGTCCCGGACGGCAGGACGGCCGTGCTCTACGCCCCCACCCACCGCGACCACCACACCGGCTTCGATCCCGGCCTCGACCTGGAGGCGTTCTGCGAGGCCGCCGGAGAGGACGTCGTCGTCCTCCTGCGCGCGCACTACTTCTACGACCGGGGGGCCTGCCAGGGCACCGGCCGGATCATCGACGTCACCGCGCACCGCTCCGCCGAGGACGTGTGTCTCGCGGCGGACGCGCTGATCACCGACTACTCCTCCATCATGTTCGACTACGCCAACCTGGACCGGCCGATCGTCGTCTACGCCGACGACTGGGAGGTCTACCGGCAGACCCGGGGCGTCTACTTCGACCTGATGGCCGAGCCGCCGGGCCCGGTCGCCCACACCCCGGAGGAACTGGCCCGGATCTTCCGCGAGGGTGCCTACCGGGGCCCGGAGTCCAAGCGGCTGCGGGCCGAGTTCCGGGCCCGTTTCTGCCAGTTCGACGACGGTCTGGCCGCCGAACGGGTCGTACGACGGGTGTTCCTCGGTCAGTCGCCGGACGCGCTCCCGCCGCTGATCCCCCTCGCCGAACGCCTGCCCGCCCCGGCCGTCGCGTCACTCGTGACTCCGTGACTCAGTGAGGAGCTGACCCGTGCCACGATTCAGTCTGATCGTGCCCTGTTTCAAAGTGCAGGGCTTTCTGCGCGAGTGCCTCGACTCGGTCCTGGAGCAGTCCTTCCACGACATCGAGGTGATCGCCGTCGACGACCGCTCCCCGGACGGCTCCGGCGCCATCCTCGACGAGTACGCGGCCCGCGACCCGCGCCTACGCGTCCTGCACCTGCCCGAGAACGTCGGCCTCGGCCGCGCCCGCAACGCCGGACTCCCCCACGCCACCGGCGACTTCCTCCTCTTCCTCGACAGCGACGACACCCTCACCCCGGGCGCGCTGAGCGCGATCGCCGACCGGCTGACCGAGACCGGCGACCCGGACGTGCTGGTCTTCGACTACGCCCGCACCTACTGGTGGGGCGGGACACGGCGCAACGCCCTCGCCGAGGTCCTCAGCGCGAGGTCGGACGTGTTCACGGCGTCCGAACACCCGGAGATCCTCGACCTGTTGATGGTGGTGTGGAACAAGGTCTACCGGCGTGACTTCGTCGAGGAGAACGGCTTCCGGTTCCCGCCGGGCTACTACGAGGACACCCCCTGGACCTTCCCGGTCCTGCTCGGCGCCGGCCGGATCGCCACCCTCGACCAGATCTGCCTGAACTACCGCCAGCGCCGGCAGGGCAACATCCTCTCCACCACCAGCCGCAAGCACTTCGACATCCACGACCAGTACAAGAGGGTGTTCGCGTACGTCGACTCCCGCCCGGATCTGGCGAGTTGGCGGCCGTATCTGCACCGGAGGATGGGCGAGCACTGCCTGGACATCCTCGCCAAGCCGGACCGGCTGCCGCCCGCCGGCAAGGGTGAGTTCTTCCGGCGTACGGCGGAGCTGTACCGGGCGTACCGGCCCGAGGGTGCCGACCTCGGGCTGCTGGGCGGCTCGTACGCGTCGTACCGGATGCGGCAGCAGGCCGCGCGGATCGGTCGGGAGGGCGGGCGGCAGGCGCTGCGGGTGCGGCGGGCGGCGGGCGCCCGGGTCCGGCGCGCGCTGACCGGGCTGAGCGGCCACCGGGCGCCGGACGAGCAGTTGGTCCTGTACTCGGCGTCCTCGCACCGGGGCCTGATGGGCGACCCGGCGGCCGTCTACCGCAAGGCCCGGGAGATCGCGCCGGGGCTGCGGGGAGTCTGGGTGGTGAAGGACGAGGAGGTGGCGGCGGGGCTGCCCGCCGATGTGGAGCATGTGCTGCTGGACTCCCCGGAGTACCGGCGGCTCACCGCCCGCGCGAAGTTCTTCGTGAACGAGGTCAACTGGCCGGGCACGCTGGTGAAGCGGCCCGGCAGCGTGCACATCCACACCCACCAGGGCACCCCGCTCAAGTACCTGGGCGCCGACCTGCTGGGCAAGCCCGGCGCCCGGCTCGGCCTCGACGTACCGCAGGTGCTGCGCCGGGCCGACCGCTGGGACCACAGCCTGGTCGCCAACCGCCACTCCGAACTGGTGTGGGAGCGGGCCTACCCCTGCCACTTCGCGTCGGCCCGCACGGGCAGCCCGCGCAACGACGTGCTGGTCGAGGGCGGTCACACGGACTTCCGGGCCCGGTACGGCATTCCGGCCGACCACACGGTCGTGCTCTACGCCCCGACCCGCCGGGACTACGTCCGGGGCGGTCATGTCGACCGGATCGACCTGGCCCGGTTCGCCGCCGACCTCGGTGAGGGGCACACCCTGGTGGTCCGGCTGCATCCGACGCTGGCGACCGGTCCGGCGCGCGGGATGGGCCTGGCCGAGCTGCACCGGCGCGGGATCGTGGTCGACGCGACCGGCGAACCGCACGCGGAGCAGGTGCTGCTGGCGGCGGACGCGCTGGTGACCGACTATTCGTCGGTCATGTTCGACTACGCCAACCTGGACCGCCCGATCGTCGTGCACGCCGACGACTGGGCCGCGTACACCGCGAGCCGGGGCGCCTATCTCGACATCACCGCCGAGGCACCGGGCCATGTGTCGTACTCCTACCGGGAGTTGGCGTGGCTGTTCGCCTCGGGCGGCTGGCGGGACGAGGAGTCGGCGCGGCTGCGGGCCGACTTCCGGTCCCGTTTCTGTGAGTTCGACGACGGAAGGGCCGCCGAACGGGTCGTACGGACGCTGCTGCTCGGCGAGTCGATGCCGGCTGCCGGTGTGCGGGTGCCGGAACCTGCCGCGGGTCACGGCCTGCTGGCGTCGACATGAGACCGCGCGCCTGGGTGCTGGTCCTGGCCGCCGTGTTCGCGGTGCTGCAACTCGCCAACGTCACCGGCCGGGACACCCCCGACTCCAAGAACTACGTGTCCTACGCGCTGACCCTGGGCGGGGCGGATCAACGGCAGGCGGCGGGCAGGACGGTCGACTGGGCGTGCGCCGGCAAGGCGTCGGCGGCGGAGCGCGCGCAGAGCGTGAACGTGGTGCACTTCCACTCGCCGAGCCCGGCGGGGCGGGTCTTCGCGGAGTGCCGGGAGGATGAACTGCGGCGGGTGGAGCGCCGGTTGGCGGCCGGGCAGACGGACGGGCACGTCGTGCCCTTCGTGGCCCCCCGACTGCGGGCGATCTTCGAGGTACGCCCCGGCTATCCGGTGTTCCTGCTGCCGTTCGTCACCGTGTTCGGGGTGACCTGGGGGGTCTGGCTGGCGAGTGTGCTGGTCACGGTCGCGGGCGGGGTGCTGGCCTTCCTGGTCCTGCGGACGCTGTCGGTACCGGTGCCGCTCGCGCTGACCGGGCAGGCCCTGTACTACGTCCTGCCGGTGGGCACGACCGCGATGCGGCCGATGACCGAGGGCCTGATGCTGGCGCTGACCCTGACGGCGGTGTGGGGCTGTGCGCTGGCCCTCACCCGGCGGGCGCGGGCGGGAACGGCGCTGGTGGCGGGCGCGCTGCTCACGCTGTTCACCGTGAAGCACGCACAGGCGCTGTTCCTGGGGGTGTGCCTGGCCGGGGCGGGCGCCGCGATCGCCGTGTGGCGGCGACGGCACGGCCGGGCGGCCGGGCGCGGGGTGGTGGCGATCACGGCGGCGGGCTGCGTGGCGGTCGCCGGCACCCTTCTCCTGGCCCGGCTGCTGCGCTATCCCTCCGAGGCGGAGAGCATGCAGGACCTGCTGACCAACCACTACACCCACCCGGACCGGGTCCGTCCCTGGCGGGAGTTCCTCCATCTGGAGTGGGACTTCTGGGTGGAGTGGCTGCGCCGGCAGCTGCTGACTCCGCTGTTCCCGGCGGCGCTGGCGGCCGGGGTGTGGGGAGCGCGTCGGCGGCCGGCCTTCGGGGTCTTCCTGCTGGCGGCCGCGTCCACCGGGTTCCTCACCCAGGCCGGGCATCCGGACATCAACATCTGGGGCGACCGGCTGATCGTGCTGGCGTGGCTGCTGCCGGTGGTGGGGCTGCCGTTGCTGTTGGAGCCGCTGGTGCGCCGGGTGGTTCCCGTTCCCGTGCAGGGGTCACTCGATGAGGTGAGCGGCGGGGGCCTGCCGGAGACTCACTCGATGAGGTGACGGGCGGCTGAGCCGCCGGGACACCGGCAAGACGCGCGGGAACACTCGGCAAATGGTCCACCCTGTCCGTTCTCTCCGGTGAGCACCGGCGCCCTGGTCCGGCGCGCCGCGCGCGGCTCCACCGCCCTGCAGGGCGGCCGCGCCCGGAGACTCACCCCCTACCAGGTCTTCGGCCTGCTGTTCTGGCTGCTGATGACCCTGGCGTACTGGCGGGTGCCGCCGTGCTGCGAGGCCGCGCAGCACGCGGCGGCGGTGGAACGGCTACGGGCGGGCCTGGCGGACGTCACCGCGTCGCCGTACGTGCTCACCCAGGACGCGCTGGCACGGCTGACCGGGCTCGGCGGGTGGCAGCTGCTGCGGGTGTGCGGCCCGCTGAACCTGCTGGTGCTGCTGACCGGCCTGGGCCGGCTGGTCCGCGCACTCACCCCGCGTCCCTGGGCGCCGGTACTGGCGCTTGCCTTCATGTCCGTGCTGTGGGGCACCCGGCCGGGCTGGGGCAGCGGCTCGCTGGCCCTGCTGCCCCTGACCGGCAGCCTCGGCTACCCGTCCGCGTTCGCCCTCGGCCTCACCCTCTGGGCCTGGGCCCTGACCGGCACCCGCGCCCGCGATCTGCGCCGGGTGCGCTATGTCGGTCCGAGCGGCCTGCGCAGCCTCTCCGGATACGCGGCGCTCGGGGTGCTGTACGGGGTGGTGGCGCTGGTCGACCCGGTGATCGGCGTGGCGGCGGCGGCCGGGGCGGTGGCATTCGTGGCGGGGTGGCAGCGGGGGTGGCGGGGCGCGCTGTGGGGGCGGTGGGGGCTGATGTGCGCGGCGGCGGCCGGGGGGATCGTCCTCGGGACGCACGGGCGGGTGCTGCCCCAGGCGTACGGGGTGTACGGGACGTACGGGGTCCACGACGGTGTGGTCGGGCAGTGCTGGCTGGCGCTGCTAGGGGTGCCGGCACTGCAGCTGCGGGCGCGGCAGGCGTCCGGGCAGGCGACTCGGGTCACGGGTTGGGGCATGGCCAGGGCCGCGGGGTGGCGCGATCCGCTCGTACTGCTGTTCGTCCTGGAGTCCCTGCTGGCGGGGTACGGCGGCCGCCACGGCTTCGGCGAGCTGCTCGGCCCTGCCCTCCTGGCGCCGCAGTGCGCGCTCGCGGTGGAGCTGGCGGAGGAGCGGCCCTGGCCGGGCCGGCGGCGGGCGCTCGGCTGGGCCGCGGCCGGCGGGGCCTGCCTGGGCTTTCTGGCCGCGCAGGCCGGAGCGGTGGTACCGCGTTCACTGGATCCGGTCGGCTTCGTCCAGCCGCCGCGCTGGCCGTCGTACGACTGGGCCGCCCGGCACATCGGCCCCGGGGAACCGGTGATCACGGACGCCTACTACGCCGTCCGCCTGCTCCCCGGATACGGCATCGAACTGGCCGACGCCCACGACCACCGCCCCCGGGTGCGCTGGCTGCTGCTGACGCGGCGGGAGCGGCTGCCCGGAGACGCGGTGGTCGTGGACTGGAGCCGGCGGACCGGGGAGGTGCTCGCGCGGCTCACCCGGACGAGGGACGTACCGGTGGCCACTCGGCCACCTGCTCGGCTGACTACTCGACGATGAGCTCGACCGGGATGTTGCCCCGGGTGGCCTTGGAGTAGGGGCAGTATTCGTGGGCCTGGTGGACGAGCTTCTCGCCGGTCTCGTTGGAGAGCTCCTCGGGCAGCTCGACGCGCAGGGTGACCTTGAGCGCGAAGCCGCCGTCGGACTCGTCCTTGCCGATGCCGACTTCGGCGGTGACGGAGATCTCGCCGGTGTCGACCTTGGCCTGGCGGCCGATGGCGCCCAGGGCGCTGGCGAAACAGGCGGCGTAACCGGCGGCGAAGAGCTGCTCGGGGTTGGTGCCCTGGCCGTTGCCGCCGAGCGCGGGCGGGAACGCGAGCGCGAGGTCCAGCTGCCCGTCCGAGCTGACCGCCCGTCCCTCCCGGCCGGCGGCGGTGGCGGCTGCGGTGTAGATCGCGTCCATGGAAGACCATCCCTCTCGAAGTTCGGTGTTCCGGCGGCTTCCGTTCCACCGCCCTCACGACGCCAAGTAGAGCACACAATTAAATTGTGCACAACTAAATGACTCGCAAGAGGTACGATCGAGCCATGACCGCGACGACCCCGACCCCCGCCCCCGAGGCAGAGTGGCTGCGCCTGGACCGCCAGATCTGCTTCTCCCTGCATGCCGCGTCCCGCGCCTTCAACAGCGTCTACCGCGTGATCCTCAAGGACCTCGGGCTCACCTACCCGCAGTACCTCGTGATGCTGGTGCTGTGGGAACAGGGCGACCTGCCGGTCAAGAAGCTCGGCGAACACCTGCGCCTGGACTCCGGCACGCTGTCGCCCCTGCTCAAGCGGCTGGAGGCGGCGGGCCTCGTCCACCGGGAGCGCAGCGCCCGCGACGAGCGCTCGGTGGAGGTACGGCTGACGGAGCAGGGCGCCGAGCTGCGGGAGCGTGCGTTCGAGGTACCGCGACGGATCATGGCCGCGACGGGCTTCGACGTCGATGAGATCCGGAACCTGAAGGCCCGGCTGGACCAGCTGACGGGGGCGTTGGACGCGGCGGCTGTGGATACCGCGGCTGCGGATGCGGCGACTGTGGCTGCGGATGCGGCGACTGCGGGCTCGGCGGCTGCGGCTGTGGCTGCGGATTCGGCGACTGCGGATTCGGCGACTGCGGGTTCGACGGCTGCGGCTGTGGCTGCGGATTCGGCGACTGCGGATTCGGCGACTGCGGTCTCGGCGGCTGCGGGTTCGGCGGCTGGGGCTGCGGGTTCGGCGGCTTTGGAGAATGAGGCGCGCTGAAGCGCCCCAGGCGTGGGGCCGTATCGATATGCGGCTACCGCCGCGTGGGCGCGACCAGCCCCACCGCCCCGCGGCCCGCACTCACCCGAACCCACCCCGAATCGGCCGCACATACAACCGCAGCGCGATCCGATCGATCACCATCTCCTCCCGCAGCACGAACTGCTGGTTCAGCACGGCGAGTTTGGCGCGTTCCGTGGAGAGCCGCGGCCGGTACCCGCTCACCAGCGCGTACTTCTCCACCACCGCCCACACCTCGTCCACCCCGGCCAACCGCCGCCGCAGCGTCCCCGCCCCCACCTCACGCCCGTACAACGTCCCGGACACCGAAGCCGGTTCAGCCAGTGCAACGTCCCGCGTGCCGTTGAAATCGGCGGGATAGGCCAGCTCCGTCCCCCGCGCATGGGCCGGCAGGAACAGCACGGGGTCGCCGGGCCGCAACGCACGCGCCACCGCCTCCGCGACCGCACCGAGGTCATCGGGCCGTGTGCCCGGCACACGGTCCTGCCGCAGCAGCGGAACCTGGTGGGTGAAGGCGAGGACGAGCGCCAGGACCCCGGCCAGGGTGAGCGCGGGCCACCTGGGCGTGGTCGCCGTGCCGTGCGACCAGAGCCGGCCGAGCACCCCGGCGACCCGGTCCGCGCCGAGCGCCACCAGCAGGGGCGCCCCGGTGAGCGCGTACAGCACATACCGGTCGACGTACAGCGGTGTCAGCTGCGATGCCAGCATCAACGCCACCGGTGGCAGCACCGCGAGCGGCAGCGCGACCGCGGCGAGGGTCACCTCACCGCGCCGGCCCACCAGCCGGGTCAGCCCCAGCAGACCGAGCACGAGGCATACCCAGTACACCCCGTCGGTCGGCCCGAGGTACTGGCGCAGCAGCTCCTGCGCGGTCTCCAGGTCCGGCTCCCGCAACCACGCCAGCTGGGCCGACTGCGCGTGCGAGACGACGACCATCGGCGCCAGGGACAGCGCCACGCCCCCGGCCGCGCAGCCCCACCCCCGCCACACCCTTCCCGACGATCGGGCCAGTGCCAGAGTTCCCGCATGCGCGAGCAGCAGCAGGACCGCGAACTCGTGCAGCCAGCAGGTGACGACGAGGACGGCGCCGTACCACCACCAGGCCCGCCGCCCCCTTCCGGCCTCCGTTCCGGCCTCCCCTGCGTCCTCTCTTTCTTCCGCCGCCCGTACGAACAGCAGGGTCGCGCCGGTCGCGCCCGCGGCGACCAGGGCGTAGGAGCGGCCCTCCTGCGCGTAGTGGCCGACCAGCGGGGTGACCGCGTACATCAGTCCGGCCCACAGGCCGACGCGCGGCCGGGCCAGGCGGGTGCCGAGGGCGGCCACCAGGCCCGCGGTGACGACCGCCGCGCACACCGAGGGCAGCCGGAGGTCGACCTCGCCCGGGTGGCCGGGGGCGACGGCGAGGACGACGTGCATCAGCAGGTAGTACAGGCCGTGCACCGCGTCCACGCCGTGCAGCAGCTGCCAGATCTGCGGCACAGTGCGCCGGGCGACCTGGTAGGTGACGGCCTCGTCGCGCCACATCCCGCCGCGGTGCAGCCCCCAGAGCGCGACCGCGAGCATCACCGCGGCCGGGACGGCCACGACGACGGCACGGCGCGCACGACCCGGCGGCCCGACGGGCGGTCCGCCCGGTCCCCCCGATCCTCCCCACGGCTTCGGCCGACTCGACGGAGTCGGCCGGCCGGTTGCTGTCGTTCGCGATGTCCGCGGATGTGCTTTTACGAGAGGCCCGATACTCACCACGGCCCGATCTTTTGCGATTAGCCAACCTTTGCCGGGTATTGACGGCGTATCGGAATGGATACACCATCCGCGCGGCTTACGCTCGCGGTTGATGAACCGCCGCTCGTACATCCCGCCCCCAAGCGCCCCGTTCGCCCCGCCTGTTCGACTCCCGCGCCTGCGCCGCCCCGCGTGCACCGCACGCCCCCCGCGCTCGCCGCGTCTCGCGCGCCCCCTCTGCCTCGCCGGTGTCTGGGTCGCCACGCGTGCGCTGATGCTGTGGCTCCTCGCCCACAACAACGAGCGACTCCTGGGACACGGTGCGGTCGCGCGCGAAGTGTGGCGGCTGTACTTCCACTGGTACGGCGTCCTGTCGCGCGGCGCGTTCCCGGCGCACGACACGTTGTGGCAGTACCCGCCGGGCGCCGGCGCGGTGCTGCTCGCGCCGGGGCTGGTGCCCTGGCTGAGCTACTTCCAGGCGTTCGTGGCGCTCACCCTGGCGACCGACGCGCTGATCACGGCGGCGCTCGCGCGCGCGGGCACGCGCCCCGGGCGCACGCTGCTGGGCGCGGCCCTGTGGACGGGCGCCCTCCCGCTCCTGCTGCACCTCCCGCTCGCCCGTTACGACGTGGAGGTCACCGCCTTCGCCGTGCTCTCCCTGCTGGCGCTGCCGCGCTCCACGCGCGCGTGCGGGGCGCTCGCGGCGCTGGGCGCCCTGGTGAAGGTGTGGCCGGCGCTGGTGCTGCTGGGCGTCGAGCGCGGGCGTTCGACGCGCACGGCGTGGACCTGGGCGGCGGTGTCCGGGGCCGCGACCCTCGCCGCGTTCCTGTTCTCCTTCCGCAACCCGCTCGCCTTTCTCCGGCAGCAGGGCGGCCGGGGTGTGCAGGTCGAGTCCCTCGGCGGCACCGCGCTCAGTCTGGCCCGGCACGCCGGCTGGCGGGGCACGACCCGCTACCAGTACGGCGCGATGGAGCTGGTCGGCCCCCATGTGCACGCGGTCGCGACCGCGTCCCTCGCACTGACCGCCGTCGCCTTCGCGTTCCTGCTGCTGTGGCGGGTACGGGCCCGGCACTGGACCGAGGCCACCCCGTACGACGCGGCGCTGAGCGCGGTACTCCTCTTCACCGTCACCAGCCGGGTGATCAGCCCCCAGTACATGATCTGGCTGCTCGGCCTGGCCGCCGTCTGCCTGACCTCGCGGCACACCACCCAGCGCCCGGTCGCCGCGCTGATCGTGACGGCGACCGCGCTCAGTGCCGTCGCCTACCCCACGTTCTACGCCGAGGTCGTCCACGGCACCTGGACCGGCTGTCTGCTGATGCTCGCCCGCAACGGCCTGCTGGCCACCGCCGCCGTCCTCTCCCTCACCCGCCTGTGGCGCGCCACTCGCCGCCCGGAGGACGCCGTCCGCGCCCCTCGAGTGCGAGAAGTCGCATCAGCCGTCCGCTGATGTCGGCGGCACCTGCTTCACTGAAGAGTGACCGCGGCTGACGAACACCACGGGCCAACTGACGGAGGGGACTGGCATACATGACCTGGCTCATCACCGGCGGCGCCGGATACATCGGGGCGCATGTCGTACGTGCGATGACCGAGGCGGGCGAGCGGACGGTGGTGTACGACGACCTGTCCACCGGCTTCGCCGAGCGCGTGCCGGAGGAGGCCCCGCTGGTGGTGGGCTCCACGCTGGACGGCGAGAAGGTGGCGCGCGCCCTGGCCGAGCACGAGGTGACCGGGGTCGTCCATCTGGCGGCGAAGAAGCAGGTGGGCGAGTCGGTGGACCGCCCCCTGCACTACTACCGGGAGAACGTCGAAGGTCTGCGTGTCCTGCTGCAGGCGGTGACGGAGGCGGGGGTCCCGTCCTTCGTGTTCTCCTCCTCCGCGGCGGTCTACGGCATGCCGGACGTCGAGCTGGTGACGGAGGAGACGCCGTGCATGCCGATGTCGCCGTACGGCGAGACGAAGCTCGCGGGTGAGTGGCTGGTCCGCGCGACGGGCAGGGCGACCGGCCTCTCGACGGCCTGCCTACGCTACTTCAACGTGGCCGGCGCGGCCCGCCCCGAACTCGCCGACGTGGGCGTCTACAACCTCATCCCCATGGTCTTCGAGAAGCTCACGGAGGACGCGCCGCCGCGTATCTTCGGCGACGACTACCCGACGCCGGACGGCACCTGTGTCCGCGACTACATCCACGTGGTGGACCTGGCCGAGGCCCATGTGGCCGCGGCCCGCGCCCTCCAGGCCGAGCCCGGCCGCGAACTGACCCTGAACATCGGGCGCGGGGAGGGCGTCTCGGTCCGCGAGATGATCGACCGCATCAACACGGTCACCGGCTACGACCGCCCCCCGGCCGTCACCCCGCGCCGCCCCGGCGACCCGGCCCGCGTGGTCGCCTCCGCCGACCGCATCGCCAAGGAACTGGACTGGCAGGCCAAACACGACGTCCAGGACATGATCACCTCAGCCTGGGACGGCTGGCTCCGCCTCCACCCGGAGGCGGCCCGGGCCTGAGCCGCCCGCCGGCCAGGATCCGGCCCGCGGCTGCCGCCCCCGCCCGTCGGCCGACAGCGGGCACACCCCGGCCCAGAGGCGGCCCGGGCCCGACCCACCGCCCTACCGACCCGGATCCGACCAGCTGCCGCCACCCACAGCCATCGACCGACAGGAGGACGCCGTCCGAGCGGCCGTCGACCTGGGCGGCGACACGGACACCGTCGCGGCGGTCACCGGCGCGCTGGCCGGTGCCGTTCACGGCATCGAGGCCGTACCGGAGCGTTGGACGGACGTACTGCACGTGCCGCTGCCGGGATACGGCGACCGGATGCTGCGGATGGCGGACCTGGCGGCGCTGACCCGGCGACTGGGTACGTGAGGTGTGGTCAGTCCACGGACCGGCGGGCTCGTTTGAGTTCCTCCGAGATGGCCCAGGCATCCGCCACCGGGCCCATGTGGGTGAGTTTGTCGGGGTTGAGGACCAGGCGGATCGCCTGGATCCGGCCGTCGAGGATGTCCAGGGAGAAGGTCTGGAGGACCTTGCCGTCGCGGTCGTGGAAGACCGCGCCCGGCTGGCCGTTGACCTCGTGCTGCTCACAGGTCACCTCGACCCGGGCCAGTACCGGGAAGACGGCCGCGAGGAGGCGGGCCACGTTCTGGGCGCCGGCGACCGTCCGGGCCAGCTGCGGGGCCTTGCCGCCGCCGTCGCCGACCAGGGACACGTCGGCGGCGAGCAGGTCCCGCAGGCCTCCCAGGTCGCCTTCGTGGAGGGCCTCGAAGAAGCGTGACGCCAGTTCGTCGCGTTCCCTCCGGTCCGCCTCGAAGCGGGTGCGGCCGTCGGCCATGTGGCGCCGGGCCCGTACGGCGAGCTGGCGGCAGGCGGACTCCGAGCGGCCCACCGCCGACGCGACCTCGGGGAAGCCGAAGTCGAACACCTCGCGCAGCACGAAGACGGCTCGCTCCAGCGGGCTGAGCCGTTCCAGGAGCAGCAGGGCCGCCATCGAAACCGAGTCGGCCAGCTCCGCCGACCGCGCCGGGTCCTCGTAGGGATCGGCGAGCAGCGGCTCGGGGAACCACGGGCCGACGTACTCCTCGCGCCGGACGCGGGCCGAGCGCAGTACGTCGATCGAGATCCGGGTGACCGCGGCCGACAGGAACGCCTTCGGCGACCTGACCTCCGTCGGTGAGCCCTCGAACCGCAGCCAGCTCTCCTGGACCGCGTCCTCCGCCTCGCTGACGCTGCCCAGGATCCGGTACGCGATCGAGAACAGCAGCGGCCGCAGTTCCTGGAACTCCTCGGTCCTGTTCATGTCCACTCCCCCTTCGACATCCGTGAACCGGCCGCTCAGAAGGACGCGGGGCCGAATCGGCCCACCGCGACGACCAGCGCGAGCACGAGGTAGACCAGGTTCAGCGCCACGAACGCCCGCTCGCCGCGGCGGCCGTGGGTGATCATCGCACCCACCATCAGCAGGACCCAGGCGGCGGCCGTCACGGGCACCAGTACCGGTGCGACCCCGACGACCGCGGGCAGGATCAGACCGGCCGCGGCCAGGAGTTCCAGTACGCCGAGCGTCCTGACGAAGCCGGCGCCCGCTTCTCCGGTCCAGCCTCCGCCGTGGGCCGCGGCCAGCTTCTCCCGGGGTACGAACGTCTTGCTGATCCCACCGGTCAGGGCCACCGCGGCGAGCAGTCCGGCTGCGATCCACAGGGCGAGGTTCATCGTCCACTCCTTGATCGAGGATGCCTGCGCCCCCTACGACGAGACGGCGGCCCCGCCTGTGACATCCCCGGCGGAGTGGTTCACAGCGCCTTGAGCGCCTCCGCGGTGCCACGGGCCAGCGCCGCCAGATACCCCTTCGGCAGCTTCGGGGTGCGGATCACCACCGAACGCCAGTACAGCGGGCCGGAGATAAGGTCCATGGCCAGGTCGTCGTCGAGGTTCGCGGCGAGTTCGCCGCGCCGCTGGGCCGCCTCGATGATCTTGCTGGCGACGCCGTCCTGGCCCTCGCGCAGCGTCTTCTGCATGGCCTCGGCGATCTCCGGGTTGCGGGCCGCCTCGGCCTGGAGGTCCGGGATGATCTGCGAGGCGACCGGGTGGCGCAGCGCACGGGAGGTGACCTCGTACAGGAGCCGCAGGTCGCCCTCCAGGGAGCCGGTGTCGGGCACCGGCAGGCCCAGCACGGCGAGGGCCGAGACGACGTCGAGGACCAGGTGCAGCTTGGAGCGCCAGCGGCGGTAGACGGCGGTCTTGCCGACGCCCGCGCGGCGCGCGATGCCCTCGATGGACATACGGGCGTACCCGACCGCCGCGAGTTCCTCGAAGACGGCGGCCCGGATGGCCTCGGTCACGTCCTCGCGGAGGACGGCCGCCCCGGCGGGGGAGCGTCGGCGCGGACGCGTCTGGGACTCCTCGGCGTTCGTCGTCATGTCTCCCAGCATAGGGGCGTAACGACGAAACGGTTGCGTCCCGACGAGGCCCGCCACCCGATCGTCGCAACAGAGCCACACTGAACGACTCGCAGCTCACCGCCGTACCGAGCACGAGCCCGACTCGTCGCTGCGCAACGAATCGGTCGCGCCCCGACCTCGGAAGTGTTACGGCGCACACCAGTCCGTGACGACGAAACGGTTGCGTTCCGACGCCAACTCGGCCTACGCTCCCGTTGCGACGATACGGTCCCGTCCCGACGCAAGAAAACGCAAAGAGAAGCGTAAGGAAACGCCGGATGACGGGCCCGGCGCCCAGCCGGACGCCGCACCCCCACCCTCCGAGTGAAAGATGCGGATGTGACCCAGGTTCTCCACACACCGCCCCCGACCCCGGTCACGGCCGAGGACGACCTCGCGGCGCTCGCCGCCCGGCACGGACTCTCGGTCAGCGGCGCCCGTCCCTCCCTGCCGGAGTACGTCCGCCAGCTGTGGGCGCGGCGGCACTTCATCACCGCGTTCGCCACCGCCAAGCTCACCGCCCAGTACGCGCAGGCGAAGCTCGGCCAGGTCTGGCAGATCATGACCCCCCTGCTGAACGCCGCGGTGTACTACTTCATCTTCGGCATCCTGCTGGGCACCAAGAAGGGCGTGCCGGACTACATCCCGTTTCTGGTCACAGGCGTGTTCATCTGGACGTTCACGTCGAGTTCGATCATGACCGGCACCCGCGCGATCGCCGGCAACCTCGGCCTCGTCCGCGCCCTGCACTTCCCGCGGGCCGCGCTGCCGATCTCCTTCTGCCTCCAGCAGTTGCAGCAGCTGCTGTTCTCCATGTGCGCCCTGGTCGTCATCCTGCTCTGCTTCGGCGTGCCGGTCGCCGCCTCCTGGCTGCTGGCCGTCCCGGTGCTGATCCTGCAGTTCACCTTCAACACCGGCATGTCGCTGATCATGGCCCGCTGGGGCGCCAAGACCCCGGACATCTCCCAGTTGATGCCGTTCGTGCTGCGCACCTGGATGTACATCTCCGGCGTCATGTGGAGCATCGACAAGCTGACCGGCAAGCACAAGGGTCTGCCGAGCTGGGTGGCTCCGGTACTCAAGGACAACCCGGCCGCCGTCTACATCGACCTGATGCGCTACTCCCTGATCGACAGCTTCCACGCCAGCCAGCTGCCGCCGCACGTGTGGCTGGTCGCGACCGGCTGGGCCCTCGTCATCGGCGTCGGCGGCTTCATCTACTTCTGGAAGGCTGAGGAGACGTACGGCCGTGGCTGAGAACGTGAGCGACACCCGCATCCCCACCGTCGTCGCCGACAGCGTCGACATCGTCTACCGGGTCAACGGCACCGGCGCCGGCCGCGGCTCCGCCACCGCCGCCCTCAACCGCATGCTGCGCCGCAAGAACGCCGAGAAGGCGGCGGGCGTCCGTAAGGTGCACGCGGTCAAGAACGTCTCCTTCGTCGCGTACAAGGGCGAGGCGATCGGCCTCATCGGCTCCAACGGCTCCGGCAAGTCCACCCTCCTCAAGGCCGTCGCCGGCCTGCTTCCGGTGGAGAACGGCGCCATCTACACCGACGGCCAGCCCTCCCTCCTCGGCGTCAACGCGGCCCTGATGGGCGACCTGACCGGCGAGAAGAACGTCTACCTCGGCGGCCTCGCCATGGGCATGTCCCGTGAGGAGATCAAGGAGCGCTACCAGGACATCGTCGACTTCTCCGGCATCAACGAGAAGGGCGACTTCATCACCCTCCCCATGCGCACCTACTCCTCCGGCATGGGCGCACGGCTGCGGTTCTCCATCGCCGCCGCCAAGGACCACGACGTCCTACTCATCGACGAGGCACTGGCCACCGGTGACGCGTCCTTCCGCATGCGCTCCGAGGAACGCATCCGCGAACTGCGCCAGCACGCGGGCACGGTCTTCCTGGTCAGCCACAACAACAAGTCCATCCGCGACACCTGCGAGCGGGTGCTGTGGCTGGAGCGCGGTGTGCTGCGCATGGACGGGCCGACCGAGGAGGTTCTCGCGGAGTACGAGGCCTTCACCGGCGACAAGGCGAAGCCGAAGCCGGCCGATGCTTCGAAGGTCGCTCAGCCCTCCTGAAGCAGATTTACGACCACGAGCCGCGCCGTCCCTACACGGTGCGGCTCGTGTCCGTCTGGAACACCCACGTCCGGTAGACGAGAAAGCGGAAGGCGGAGGCGAAAACGATCGACAGCGCCTTCACCGCATTGGATTCCAGCGGTCCGTCCAGACCGAGACCGTGATAACCGGCGTAGAACAGACCGCTTTCCATCACGACACCGAGACCACTGAAAACGAAGAACAGTGCGATCTGCCGTCGTGTGCGCGAGGCCCGGTCGCGATAGGCGAAAAAGCGGAAGCCCACGTAATTCGTCGCCATCGCGATACAGCTGGCCGGCACCGTGGCGGCCATGGCAGGCCAACGCAGGCCGTGCAGCAGCAGGTTGAAGGCCAGGAAGTTGACGAGCACGCCGCTGCCGCCGACGATCCCGAATTTCGCGACCTCGAACAGGACCTGAGTCACCGGCCGCCGCCTGGGCGACGCGGGATTGCCCACCGTGAGTTGCACTGTCACACGGCAGACAATATCCGACACGTCTCGACAAGCAGGAAACGGTAAAATTCGCCGCCCTTTTTCCCTAAGCATCGGCAAGAATAATCACCGACGGGAAAGAAAGCGCCCCGAGCCGTCACCGGCCCGGGGCGCCTTTCATGTCGTACGACTACGAGTGGGCGCGCAGCAGCGTCCGCATCGTCCGCATGGCCACCGACAGGTTGGCCAGGTCGAAGGAGTCGGAGTTGCGGATCTCCTCCAGCGTGGACCTGGCCCGGCCCAGGATGGCGGCGTTCTTCTGCTCCCAGGCCTGGTAGCGCTGCTCGGGGGTAGCGGCGCCGTCGCCCGCGGCGAGCACGTCGGCGGTGAGCATCGCATGGGCCGCGTAGAGGTCCTCGCGGATGGAGGCGCGGGCCATCGACTGCCAGCGGTCGGCACGCGGGAGCTCGATGATGCGGTCCATCAGCTGGGTCACACCGAGACGGTCGGCGAGGTCGTAGTAGACCTCGGCGACGTCCAGCGGCTCCTTGCCCGTGCGGTCGGCCACCGAGACGATGTCCAGCGCCGGGAAGGCCGAGGAGAAGCCGGCCACGCGGGTGGCGACCTCGGCCGGCACGCCGGCCGCGGTCAGCTCGTCGTACACGTGCTGGTACCACTCCAGGTCCGCGCCGCGCAGCAGCTTGGGCAGCTGCTGCCAGACCTGTTCGACCCGCTCGGAGAAGAAGTCGACGGTCTCGATCAGCTCCAGCGGCTGCGGCCGGTTGTTGAGCAGCCAGCGGGTGCCGCGCTCGACCAGACGCCGGGAGTGCAGCCGGATCCGGGTCTGGACGGCCGCGTCGACCTTGTTGTCCAGCTCCTCGACGGCGTCCCACACCGGGGCGGAGCGGAAGATCGCACGCGCCGCGGTCTGCGCCCGGACGATCTCCTCCAGGGAGGCCCCGGTCTCCTCGCGCAGCCGGTGCAGGTAGGTCGTACCACCGGTGTTGACGGTGTCGTTGACCAGGACCGTGGTCGTGATCTCGCGGCGCAGCGGATGGGTGGCGAGCGCGGCGGCGAACCGGTCACGCACGGCCGTCGGGAAGTACGCGTGCAGCAGGCCGCTCAGATACGGGTCGTCCGGCAGCGAGGTCTGCAGCAGCTCGTCGGCGACCGTGATCTTCGTGTACGCCAGCAGGACGGCCGTCTCCGGGCCGGTCAGGCCCTGGCCGGAGCCGAGCCGCTCGCGGATCTGGCGGTCGGTGGGCAGGAACTCCAGCGCCCGGTCGAGGTGGCCCTCCCTGACCATGTGGCGGATGAACCGCTGCTGGGCGTGGAGCATGTCCTTGGACTGGGCCAGCGCGTTGGCGATCGCCACGTTCTGCGCGTAGTTGTTGCGCAGCACCAGGGCGCCGACCTCGTCGGTCATCTCGGCGAGCAGCTTGTTGCGCTGCTTGACCGTCATGTCGCCGTCCGCGACCACGCCGTTGAGCAGGATCTTGATGTTCACCTCGTGGTCGGAGGTGTCCACGCCGGCGCTGTTGTCGATGGCATCGGTGTTGATCTTGCCGCCCCGGCGGGCGAACTCGATCCGGCCGAGCTGGGTCAGGCCCAGGTTGCCGCCCTCGCCGACGACCTTGACGCGCAGGTCGGCGCCGTCGACTCGGATGGCGTCGTTGGCCTTGTCGCCGACGTCCGCGTTCGACTCGGTCGACGCCTTGACGTAGGTGCCGATGCCGCCGTTCCACAACAGGTCGACCGGCGCCTCGAGGATCGCCTTCATCAGCTCGGCCGGGGTCAGCTTGGCGACCTTCTCCTCGATGCCGAGGGCCTCGCGGATGTGGCTGTTGACCGGGATGGCCTTGGCGCTGCGCGGGAAGATCCCGCCGCCCGCCGAGAGCAGGTCGGTGTTGTAGTCGCCCCAGCTGGAGCGAGGCAGGTCGAACAGGCGGCGGCGCTCGGCGTAGGAGGTGGCCGCGTCCGGGGTGGGGTCGATGAAGATGTGCCGGTGGTCGAAGGCGGCGACCAGGCGGATGTGCTCGCTGAGCAGCATGCCGTTGCCGAACACGTCACCGGACATGTCACCGATACCGACGACGGTGAAGTCCTCGGCCTGCGTGTTGACGCCCAGCTCCCGGAAGTGCCGCTTCACGGACTCCCAGGCGCCGCGCGCGGTGATGCCCATGCCCTTGTGGTCGTAGCCCGCGCTGCCGCCGGAGGCGAAGGCGTCGCCGAGCCAGAAGTTGTAGCTCCCGGCGACCTCGTTGGCGATGTCGGAGAACGTCGCCGTGCCCTTGTCGGCGGCGACCACCAGATAGGTGTCGTCCTCGTCGTGCCGGACCACGTCCTGCGGGGGCACGACCTCGCCGGCCACCATGTTGTCGGTGATGTCGAGCAGTGCCGAGATGAACGTCTTGTAGCTGGCGATGCCCTCCGCGAGCCACGCGTCCCGGTCCACGCCCGGGTCGGGCAGCTGCTTGGCGACGAAGCCGCCCTTGGCGCCGACCGGCACGATGACGGTGTTCTTCACCATCTGCGCCTTGACCAGGCCGAGGATCTCGGTACGGAAGTCCTCACGCCGGTCGGACCAGCGCAGACCGCCGCGCGCGACCTTGCCGAAGCGCAGGTGCACACCCTCGACACGCGGCGAGTACACCCAGATCTCGAACGCCGGGCGCGGCGCCGGGAGGTCCGGGATGGCCTGCGGGTCGAACTTCATGGAGACGTACGAGTGCGGTGTGCCCTCCTCCGTCTCCTGGAAGAAGTTGGTGCGCAGCGTCGCCTTGATGACGGTCAGGAAGGAACGCAGGATGCGGTCCTCGTCGAGCGAGGCGACCTGGTCGAGCGCCGCGTCCAGCTCCTCCTGGAGGGCGTCGGTGATCTCCAGGCCGGCCTTCTGCCGGTCCGGCGACATCCGCGCCTCGAAGAGGGAGACCAGGAGCCGCGTGGTGTGGACGTTGTTGCGGAGCGTCGTCTCCATGTAGTCCTGGGAGAACGTGGAACCGGCCTGCCGCAGGTACTTGGCGTACGCCCGCAGCACCATCGCCTGCCGCCAGCTCAGCCCGGCGCTCAGCACCAGTGCGTTGAAGCCGTCGTTCTCCGCCAGGCCGGTCCAGGTCGCCGCGAAGGCGTCCTGGAACCGCTCACGGCCGTCGTCACCCAGGTAGTCGCCGTTGCCACCGCCTGCCGTCTTCGGCATCCGCAGCCCGAAGTCGTAGATCCACGCGGTCGTCCGGTCCGAGCAGCGCAGTTCGTACGGCCGCTCGTCGATCACCTCGACGCCCAGCCGGTTGAGGACCGGCAGCACGGCCGACAGGGAGATCGCCGCACCCTTGCGGTAGATCTTGAAGCGGCGCTCCTCGGGGGCGGCGCCCACCGGCTCGTAGAGGCTGAGCGCGAAGTCGTTGCCCGCCTCCTCGGTGAGCCGCTCCAGGTGGACCAGGTCGGCGACCGCCGCGCGCGGGGTGTGGTCGGCCTTGTAGCCCTCGGGGAAGGAGTTGATGTAGCGGCGTTGCAGCTCGGCCGCGCGCTCCTCGCCGCACTCCGCGTTGAGCGCCTCGGCGAAACTGTCGGCCCAGGAGCGGGCCGCCTCGACCAGGCGGGCCTCGATGCGGTCCTTGTCGGCGTCGGACAGCTCGGGCAGTTCGGTGCCCTGCGGGACGCGGACGACGAAGTGCAGCCGGGAGAGGATCGACTCGGTGTTCCAGGCCGTGAAGTCGACGCTGGTGCCGCCGAGTTCCTCCTTCAGGATGTCGATGATCCGCAGCCGGACACCGGTGGTGTAGCGGTCGCGGGGGAGGTAGACGAGGGCCGAGTAGTAGCGGCCGTACTCGTCCTGGCGCAGGTAGAGGCGGAGCCGCCGGCGTTCCTGGAGGTAGAGGACGCTTGTGACGATCGACTCCAGCTCGGGGACGGGGGTCTGGAACAGCTCGTCACGCGGGTAGGTCTCAATGATCTGGATCAGGTCGCGGCCGTCGTGGCTGTTGGGCGAGAAGCCGGCCCGCTCAAGGACCGCGTCGACCTTGCGGCGGATGACGGGCACCCGGCGCACCGACTCGGTGTACGCGGCGGACGAGAACAGCCCGAGGAAGCGGCGCTCACCGACGACATTGCCGTCCGCGTCGAACTTCTTGACGCCGATGTAGTCCAGGTACGACGGCCGGTGCACGGTCGACCGGCTGTTCGCCTTGGTCAGGATCAGGAGCTTGTGCTCGCGGGCCTTGGCGCGGGCGTCTGCGGGGAGCCGCTCGAAGGAGGGGCTGACCGGGTGGCCCTCCTCACCGGCGTGCTGCGGGTCGGAGCGAAGGATGCCGAGGCCGGTGCCGGGTACGGCGGCCAGGGAGTCGTCCTCGCGCAGCTGGTACTCGCGGAAGCCGAGGAAGGTGAAGTGGTCGGCGGCCAGCCAGCGCAGCAGTTCGCGGGCCTCTTCGGTCTCGTGCGCGGGCAGGTCGGTCGGCAGCGCCTCGGCCTCGATACCGTCGGCGATCCGGATGGCCGCCTCCCGCATCTTCTCCCAGTCCTCGACGGCCTCGCGGGCGTCGGACAGGACGCGCAGCAGGTCGACGGTGATCTGCTTGAGGTCGGAGCGGTCGGTCTCCCGGTCGATCTCGACGTGGATCCAGGACTCGATGTGCGCGTCGTGCGGCAGTTCCGCGCCGACGGCCGGGGTGGGCAGCATCTCGATGAGCTTGCCGGTGAGGTCGCGGCGGACGACGAACTGCGGGTGGATGACGACGTGGATGCCGCGCCCCTGCCGGGTCAGCTCATTGGTGACCGAGTCCACGAGGAAGGGCATGTCGTCGGTGACGACCTCCACCACGGAGTGGCTGCAGGTCCACCCGTTCTCCTCGACGGTCGGGGTGTGGACCCGGACGTTCGCGGTGCCCTGCGGGCGGGTCTCGGCGAGGCGGAAGTGCGAGACGGCGGCGCCGAAGACGTCGACCGGGTCACGGTCGGCGAGGTCCTCCGGCGCGGTGTGCAGGTAGTAGCGCTGAAGGAACGCGAGCACGGACTCCTGGTCCGCCGTCCCCGTCGTCCCAGTCGGTAGGTGCCCCCCTGCCGGGCTGTTCTCAGCTACCCGGGCGGCCCGTTCGAGCAGCTCGGCCTTGGCTTCGTCCAGCTTGGTCTGCATTGTCCTCTGGCTCCTGTCGCGCGCCATTGCGTGACGTAGAAGGAAGTACGGGCTCTTCCCCCTGCGGCTCGACGCCACGGCCGGGGTCTCCGGTCTGCTCCGACGCTATGCCGCAAGGTGAGACGAGCGGGGGGTATTCGGCCATTCTCGACATGCCCCGAGGGTGTGACGTCTCTCTCGGCGACGCCACTACCAGGGCTGTCCTGGGTGCCCTCCGCCCGCGAAGACCAGCCACCGCCGCCCGGTCACGGAGGTGTTCCGTGCTCCCCGGGCGCAGGGCAGAGGCGCCGATGCCCCCGCGAACTATCGCGCTGATCACGCCACCAGGCTATCGCTCCTCACCCGGGGGCCGTCATGAGCCGTATGTGTACAAAACAGGGGGTGGAACTTTGACGTTCTGCACAGCGACGCGGAGCGGACTTGGCCGACGGTGGGTGGGCCGGCGGTTTTTTCGGGGCGCCGCACTCGTGTCGGCTGCCTGGCTGCGGGCGGTCGTACCTCCCCCAGAGCCTTGAGGGTGCCTTGAGGGGCCTGGGAGGGGTGCCCCCAGGCGGCACGGGTGGGCGCAGCGGCACCCTGCCGGCACCGGTTAAGCGACGCCCCCGCCCTCAGCCCCCGCCGGCCCGCCCCCGCCGCTCACGCCACCAGCCGCTCCGCCTCCTCGACCGCCTCCGCCAGTGAGTCCACGACCGGCACCCCGACCTCCTCCAGGCTCGCCCTGCCGTGCGACCCCCCGGTGTACAGCACCGCTTTCGCCCCCACGGCCTGCGCGGCCACCGCGTCATCCGCCGCGTCCCCGATCACCACGGTCCTCCCGGGCCGCACGTCCCCCAGCGACCGCAGATGCCGCACCATGTGCTCCGCCTTGCTGCCCCCGGACGGCCCGACCCGCCCCTCGACCCGTATGAAGTGCGGCTCGATCCCGAACCCCCGTACCAACGGGACCAGTTCGTCATGCACATACATGCTCAGCAGCGACTGGCTGCGTCCCGCCGAACGCCATCCGGCCAGCAGCTCGACCGCCCCGTCGGTCAGCCCGCACACGCCGCGGTGCTCGGCGTAGTACCGGTGGAAGATCTCGTCCATGGCCACCCACTCGGCGTCGGTCGGCAGCCGCCCCATCAGCCGCTCGTAGAACTTCGGCACCGGCACGCAGTACAGCGCCCGGTACTGCTCCAGCGTGATCGGCGCCAGGCCCAGCTCGGCCGATGCCGCGTTCGTCGCCCCGATGATCGCGTCGTTGTCGTGGAACAGCGTCCCGTTCCAGTCCCAGACGATGTGCGCGTTTCCGTGCTTCCCCATGCCGAAAACGCTACCCGCCACCACTGACAATCAAGACCGACGGCACATCACCGCAGGTCACAGACGTCCAGCTGGGTACCGTCGGCCTCTCTCAGCCGCCGAGCCCCACCAGGTTCGGGATCTCCTGCGTGGCGTACCAGAGCAGTTCGTGGTCCTCGGCCCCGTCCACGACGAACTGCGCGTCGTCGTCGCCGCCGTCCGCCGCCTGAAGCGCTCCGGCCGCCGCGGCCACGGCCTCCTCCGCGTCGCCGGAGTCGATGTGCACCGAGGCCGCCTTGGCCAGCGCCACCGTCCCGGTCACCCGCACCTCGCCCAGTGCCGCCGGGTCGAGCCCGCGATCCGGGTCGGCCGCCGCCGCGCCGTCGGGAACGTCCACGGCGACCACGACCCGGCGACGCACCGCGCCCGGGTCGGCGGCCAGCAGCCGCAGGGAGGCGAGCGCGGCCCGGTTGAGCGCGGCGTACTCCAGTTCCTCTATGTCGTCGGAGAGGTACCACTCGCGCAGCGCGGGCGTGACGGCGTAGGCCACGAACGGACCGGTCCCCAGCTCGCCCGTCTTGTGCGCCTCGGCGAGCCCGGGGAGGGTCAGGGGGACGTAGACGCGCATGGCTGGCCGCTCTCTTCTGGACTCTTCGACTCTGCCTCTCCCGAAGGTCCTGGCGCCTCCCGGAGGGCCTTCAGGATACGTGCGGGCGTCCCCTTTCGGGTCCCGGGCGGTGACGTCGGTGGCGTCCACCCGGTGCCCCGCGATTCACCCGGTGCCGCCGCCCGCCCAGCGGCTTATCCACACCCCTGATCACTCGGATAGGTGAACCTCCTGGGCCCCCGACACGGGGCGTCACCGCCTTGCTGCCGTCGTCCCGGCCCCCGTACAAGATCCCCAACCGCAAGTTACCGCCCGGTACCCGCCGGGCCCGCCGAACGGGGATCCCATGAACAAGGTCATGACCAGGACCGCCCAGCTCCGCCCGGGCACCCGCCCGCCCGGCCGCCGTGACTCCCGCCGCCCCGGCGCGCCCTCCTCCCGCAGGCCGCTGACGCCGCCGGCGGCCCCGGCGAGCCCGCGCCCCACCGACCTCTTCGCGGAGCGTCTGCTGGCCGTCCTCAGCGGCCGCCGCCCCGTCCACTGGATGCTCCGGCACACGGCGGGACCCGCCTACGACGACCTGGCCCGCCTCGCCGAACGCGGCCCCCTGCGCACCCGCGGCACCGACCCCGTCGTCCGCGACATCGGTTACTACGTCCCCCGAGCCGGCGCCCTGGAGGTCTTCGCCCGCATCGCTGCGGGGGACCAGTTGCGCGCCATGGCCTTCCGCCTGGAACAGAGCCCCGACCTGCGCTGGCGCTGCACGGCGGTGGAACTGGGCGGCCCGCGCGCACCACGCGGCGACTAGTCCGAGGGCCCGGGCCGAAGAGCCGAAGGCCCACCGGCCCCGGCTCACCGACTCCGGGCTCACCGACCCTGGGTCACCGGCCGAACGACCCCCACGCGCCCGCTTGCACGCCGACAGCCCGCTCATCGACCGGCCGAGGACGAAGTGCCACCAAGCCCCGGGCCACAAGCCGAAGGAGCCACCGCCCCCGGCCACAAACCCAGAGCCCGCCAGGCCCCGGTCACAAACCGGAAGCCCGCCCAGGCCCCCGGCCACAAACCGAAGGGCCGGCCCCCTTTGCGGGATGCCGGCCCTGGTGGAGCGCTGTCGGTGCCGTCACTTCCTGCGGCGGCGGCTGCCCTTCGCCTGCTTGCGGCGCTCGGCGCGGGTGAGGCCGTCCGCCTCGGAGCGGGCCGGCTCCTCGTCGTCGTAGTCGAATTCGCCCTCGACGATGCCACCCTCGCCGTCCACGGTGGCCGCGGAGAAGTGCATGCCCCGCCGCTGCGGCGCCTCCAGACCCTTGGCGCGGATCTCCGGGCGGGAGCCCGCCTGCGCCGGCACCGCGTCCTGGACGCCCTCTGCCGGGGCGGCGTCCTCGACCGGAACCTCCTCGACCTGCTGCTCGACCTGGACCTCCAGGTTGAACAGGTAGCCGACGGACTCCTCCTTGATGCCGTCCATCATGGCGGTGAACATGTCGAAGCCCTCGCGCTGGTACTCGACCAGCGGGTCCTTCTGGGCCATCGCGCGCAGGCCGATGCCCTCCTGGAGGTAGTCCATCTCGTAGAGGTGCTCGCGCCACTTGCGGTCGAGGACCGACAGCACGACCCGGCGCTCCAGCTCACGCATGATCTCGGAGCCGAGCTGCGTCTCGCGCGACGCGTACTGCTCGTGGATGTCGTCCTTGATGGACTCGGAGATGTACTCGGCGGTCAGACCGGCCCGGTCGCCGGCGGCCTCCTCCAGCTCCTCGACGGTCACCTTGACCGGGTAGAGCTGCTTGAACGCGCCCCACAGGCGGTCGAGGTCCCAGTCCTCCGGGAAGCCCTCGGCGGTCTCCGCGCCGACGTACGCGTCGATGGTGTCGTCCATGAAGTGCTGGATCTGCTCCTGCAGGTCCTCGCCCTCCAGGACGCGGCGACGCTCGCCGTAGATGACTTCGCGCTGGCGGTTGAGCACCTCGTCGTACTTCAGAACGTTCTTACGCGTTTCGAAGTTCTGCTGCTCGACCTGCGACTGCGCGGACGCGATCGCGCGGGTGACCATCTTGTTCTCGATCGGCACGTCGTCCGGCACGTTGGCCATCGACATCACGCGCTCGACCATCTGGGCCTTGAACAGGCGCATCAGGTCATCGCCGAGGGAGAGGTAGAAGCGGGACTCACCGGGGTCGCCCTGACGCCCGGAACGACCGCGCAGCTGGTTGTCGATCCGGCGCGACTCGTGCCGCTCGGTACCGAGGACGTAGAGGCCGCCGAGCTCCTTGACCTCTTCGAACTCGGCCTTCACGGCGCGCTCGGCCTTCTCCAGGGCGGCGGGCAGGGCCTGCGCCCACTCCTCGATGTGCTCCTCGGGGTCGAGGCCGCGCTGGCGCAGCTCCGCCTCGGCGAGGTCGTCCGGGTTGCCGCCGAGCTTGATGTCGGTACCACGGCCGGCCATGTTGGTGGCCACCGTCACGGCGCCCTTGCGGCCGGCCTGCGCGACGATCGACGCCTCGCGCTCATGGTGCTTGGCGTTGAGCACCTCGTGCTGGATGCCGCGCTTGGAGAGCTGCTGCGAGAGGTACTCCGACTTCTCGACGGAGGTCGTGCCGACGAGGATCGGCTGGCCCTTCTCGTGCTTCTCCGCGATGTCGTCGACGACCGCCTCGAACTTGGCGACCTCGGTGCGGTAGATCAGGTCCGACTGGTCCTTGCGGACCATCGGCCTGTTCGTCGGGATCGGGACCACGCCGAGCTTGTAGATCTGGTGGAACTCGGCGGCCTCGGTCATGGCCGTACCGGTCATGCCGGACAGGCCGGGCAGTTCCTTGCCGTTGTGGTCGTGGCGCTTGTAGAGGCGGAAGAAGTTCTGGAGGGTGATCGTGGCGAGGGTCTGGTTCTCGTCCTTGATGTCCACTCCTTCCTTCGCCTCGATCGCCTGGTGCATGCCCTCGTTGTAGCGGCGGCCGGCGAGGATACGGCCGGTGTGCTCGTCGACGATCATGACCTCGCCGTCGAGGACGACGTAGTCCTTGTCCTTCTTGAAGAGCTCCTTCGCCTTGATGGCGTTGTTCAGGTAGCCCACCAGAGGCGTGTTCACCGACTCGTAGAGGTTGTCGATGCCCAGCCAGTCCTCGACCTTGGCGACGCCGGACTCGTGGATGGCGACCGTGCGCTTCTTCTCGTCGACCTCGTAGTCGCCGGTCTCCTCGATACCCTTGAGCGGGTTGCCGGCCTCGCCCTTCTTCAGGCGCAGGACCAGCTTGGCGAAGTCGCCGTACCACTTGGTGGCCTGGTCGGCCGGACCGGAGATGATCAGCGGCGTACGGGCCTCGTCGACCAGGATGGAGTCCACCTCGTCGACGATGGCGTAGTTGTGGCCGCGCTGGACGAGCTCGTCCTGGGACCACGCCATGTTGTCGCGCAGGTAGTCGAAGCCGAACTCGTTGTTCGTGCCGTACGTGATGTCCGCCGCGTACTGCTCGCGGCGCTGCGCCGGCGACATGTTGGAGAGGATGCAGCCGACGTTCAGGCCCAGGAACTTGTGGACGCGGCCCATCATCTCGGAGTCGCGGTCGGCCAGGTAGTCGTTCACCGTGATGAGGTGGACGCCCTTGTCCGCCAGCGCGTTGAGGTACGCGGGCAGGGTGCCGACGAGGGTCTTGCCCTCACCGGTCTTCATCTCGGCCACGTAGCCGAGGTGGAGGGCCGCGCCACCCATGATCTGCACGTCGTAGTGGCGCTGGCCGAGGACGCGCTTGGCGGCCTCGCGGACAGTGGCGAACGCCTCGGGGAGCAGGTCGTCGAGGCTCTCTCCGTCGGCGTAGCGCTGCTTGTACTCATCGGTGAGGGCCCGCAGCTCGGCGTCGGAGAGGTCGACGAAGTCCTCTTCGATGGAGTTGACCTGGTCCGCGATGCGGTGCAGCTTGCGCAGGATCTTGCCTTCGCCTGCACGCATGATCTTCGAGAGGACGGACACGGGGGTTTGTCTCCTTGCCGGTCGGGCCTGGGACGGTCGGTTTCCATTGGACGTACTGAGCAACGGCCATCGTATGCGAGGACCCGGCCGCGCCGGGAGGCCTGGCGGCCCGACGACCGTCCGCCGCTTTCCCGAGGGCTCTGTAAGCCCCCTTCGTGTGACTCTTCCGGGTGGGCATTCGGTTGTACTGGGGGTGTCGCCAGGTTGTCTGCCGCTTCATTGCCGCTTCATAGGGGACAACGGCCGGGGCATGCGGATAGTGCCGCACGCAGACGAGGAATTGCACGAAATGTGATCGCATGGTCACGGGCCGCGAAATGTATGGCGCGCCGGGCGCCGGGACGAGCAGAATCGGCCGATGAGACCCGTCACGCTCTCCACCTCCCGGCTGCTGCTGCGCGCCGTCGGCCCGCAGGACACCGAAGCGGTGTACACGGCCGTCCAGGACCCCGACATCCAGCGCTGGACCACGATTCCCTCGCCCTACCTCCCGGAACACGCCCAGAGCTTCACGGAGCAGATGGTCCCCGACGGCTGGTCCGAGGGTTCGATGTTCACCTTCGGCGTCTTTCTGCCGACGGGCGAGCTGGCCGGGATGGTCGCCCTGACCATGCGCTCCCTGGGGGCGGCCGAGGTGGGTTTCTGGACCGCCAAGGAGCACCGCGGCCGCGGCTACACCACCGAGGCCACCCTCACGGCCGCCCGCTGGGGTTTCACGCGACTGGCGATCGACCGGGTCGAGTGGCGTGCCGAGGTCGGCAACCAGGCCTCCCGCGCGGTCGCGGAACGCGCCGGTTTCATCATCGAGGGCACCCTGCGCTCCGCCCTCAACAACAAGGGCGTACGACGCGACTGCTGGGTGGGCTCCCTGCTTCCGTCGGACCTGGGCCTGCCCTCGGCCGCGCCCTATCTGCCGACCCCTTCTCAGGGATGAAGCCCCAGGTCGGACGGGACTGTCAGTACCACCCTCTATCGTCCGAGGCATGACGACCCTCCCGCGCCCCACCGCCGCCCTCTCGGCGGACGAAGCCCGCCGTATCGCCCTGAGGGCACAGGGCTTCCTCGGCGCCCCCGACCGCCGTTCGGGCGTCCGGGGCGTGCTCCGCCACCTCGGCGCGGTCCAGCTCGACACCATCTCGGTCCTCGCCCGCTCCCACGAGCTCATCCCGTACGCCCGCCTCGGCGCTGTCGGCCGCAAGACGGTCGAGGCCGCCTACTGGACGGACACGCACGCGTTCGAGTACTGGTCGCACGCGGCCTGCATCCTCCCCATCGAGGAGTGGCCGCACTTCGCCTTCCGCCGCCGCGCCTACCGCGGCCGCCCGCACTGGAGCCATGAACTCCCCGACGGCGCCTACGACCAGGTCATCAAGCAGCTGCGCGCCGAAGGCCCGCTGACCGCCACGGAGTTGGGCGGCGCGAAGAAGACCAGCGAGTGGTGGGACTGGTCCGGCACCAAGGTCGCCGTGGAGCGCGCGCTGATGTACGGCGAGGTGGTGTGCGTCCAGCGGCGCGGCTGGAAACGGGTTTACGACCTCGCCGAGCGCGCGGTCCCGGCCGCGCTGCTGCACGACGAACTGGACGACACCGAGTGCCTGCGCCGCCTGGTCCGGCTGGCCGGGCAGTCCCTGGGCGTCGGCACGCGCGCGGACATCGCCGACTACCACCGCCTCAAGGGCGAGCAGGTCGACGCCGTGATCGCCGACTCGGGTCTGGTCCCGGTGGAGGTGGAGGGCTGGTCCAAGCCCGCCTGGGCGGACCCGGCGGCCCTGGCCGCGCCTCCCCGCGGCCGGCACCGTACGACCCTGCTCTCCCCCTTCGACTCCCTGATCTGGGACCGGGCGCGCACCGATCGGATCTTCGGCTTCACCCACCGCCTGGAGGCGTACGTCCCGAAGCCGAAGCGGGTGCACGGTTACTACGCGATGCCGGTACTGGCCGGCGGCCGCCTGGTGGGCCGGGTGGATCCGGCGCGTGAGGGGAGCGGTGTGCTGGTGGCCCGCCAGGTCACGCTGGACGGCCCGAAGGCGGTTCCGGCGGTGGCGGAAGCACTCGTCGAGGCGGCGAGCTGGGTGAACTGCACGACGGTACGGGTGGAGCGGGTGGACGCCCCGGAACTGCGCGACCCGCTCGTCCGGGAAGTCACCCGCGCGCTGATGACCGCGTTGCGCTGACGGGCTTCGCCGGCCTCAGCGGATCTCCAGGATCTTCTCCCGCATCGCGTAGACGACCGCCTCCATCCTGGAGTGCAGCTGCAGCTTCTCCAGGATGTTGCGCACATGGTTCTTCACGGTGTTCTCGGAGATGAACAACTCCTTCGCGATATCGCGGTTGTTCATGCCCGTGGCGACGAGTTTGAGCACTTCGAGTTCACGGTCGGTAAGCCGTGGCGCCGGCACCAGCCGGCGCTCGTCAGTGCGCTGGATCATCGATTTGAACTCGGTGAGCAGTTTCGACGCCATGGACGGGCTGATCTGCGACTGCCCGTCGGCCACCGCGCGAATGGCGGTGGCCACCTCGTCGGTCGAGATCTCCTTCAGGAGATATCCGGTGGCGCCCGCCTTGATCGCGTCGTAGAGATCGGCCTCTTCGTCGCTGATCGTCAGCATGATGATCTTCGCGCTGGGCGCGACCTCCTTGATGGAGGTGCAGGCCTCGATACCGCCGCGTTTGGGCATTCGGACATCCATCAGCACGATGTCCGGCAACAGGTCGGCGGCCTTGTCGACAGCCTCGGCGCCGTCGCCCGCCTCCCCGACGACCTGGATGTCCTCCTCGGCGGCGAGCACGATCTCCAGACCACGGCGGAAGAGGGCGTGGTCGTCCACGACAAGGACCCTGATCGGTTCCTTGCGCGAAGTGCCTTCCGCGTCCGGGCCCAGGCCGACGACGCCGCCGTCGGCATCGTCCTGCAGCGGTCCGAAGCTGTCCGCCATCGTTCCTCCCCCTGAAGGCTGTGGCCTGTGGTGCTGTGCCATCGCCAACCCAAGGCAGCGACCCATCGGTTGGGCCGTCGCGGCCATGATTCCATGCCCGGGCGACAACGCGGTGACAGAGCGGGGCGCGAAGTGGTCGCACACCGGTGCCCCCGGGGGCGCACACACGCTTCCAGGGGCACAGGCCCAGCTGCCGGGCGGGCGGGTCAGCCGCCCAGTGTGCCTCCCGCCGCCGGGGGTTGCGCCTGGGTGACCATCGGGTCCGTGCTGAGGTGGATGACACCGTAGTCGTACGCGTGCCGCCGGTAGACGACGCTCGGCTCCTTGGTTTCGGAGTCGACGAACAGGTAGAAGTCGTGTCCGACCAGTTCCATCTCGTAGAGGGCCTGGTTGAGGCTCATCGGGGAGGCGACGTGGGTCTTCTCACGGACGACGAGTGGGCCTTCGCCCTTCACCTCCAGGGAACCCATCTTCTTTGTGGGCACGCCGTCGGGCTCTTCCTCGTGGACGGGGCTGCCGTCCCCGTTGAGCGTCGCCGCGCCCGGGACGTGGTCGGGAACCTCGGCGGCCGAGATCCGCTGTGCGCCGCGGCGCGAGAACCGCTTGTCGTGCTGCTTGCGCAGCCGCGCGTCCAGCTTCTCCGCCGCCAGGTCGAGTGCCGCGTACGGGTCACTGGCCGCTGCCTCCGCCCGGATCACCGGACCGCGGGAGCGGAGCGTGATCTCCACTCGGTCGCAACGGTCGGCCTGTCGGGGGTTGGGCTCCTTGGACACCTCGACGTCGAGGCTGATCACCTTGCCGTCGAGCTTCTGGATCTTCTCCAGCTTCAGCTTCTCGGCCACGTGCTTGCGGAACCGCTCGGGCACCTCGGTCTTGCGGCCCTTGACGACGATGTCCACGCAGAACTCCGTTCCCGGAGCGCTCCGCTCCACTGGCGGAGCATCTCCCTTTTTGCACCCGACTCCGGTGAACCCCGGAGCCTCGGACTCGGCGACTTCACCTCCTCCCCCATGGGCAAGATCTGCACCCCAGCACCGCGATGATTACGGAAAACCCGCGGCACGGCATTCGGATATGGGAGGGATGGCCTGCGGCTTTCTCCCTCACAACCGAACATATCTCGCCCGGACGGATGTCGTCACCCTCTACTGATGCGTACCTCCATTCAAGTGAATTGACCCAGTCACTACCTGCAACGACGCACGTTGGCAGTCAGTTCCGGTTCATTTCGAAAGAATCCGGTGCGGCCGCGACCACAGCCGCACGGATCGGCCACGCGAGGGCGTTCCCCTCGGCCATTCCCGGTGCGTCCCGTGTCCACTTCGCTCGTTCTTCCCTCGGTCCGGCCGTCCGTTCCTCACTTCCTTCCCAAGCCGCGCGCCGATACACAGCCGTTGTCTCCTCTCCTGCCCCTCCGGATCCCGTCGCCTCCCGTACCGCACGCGCCGCCTCCGCAAGGGTGGCGCCGGTCGTGACGAGGTCGTCGACGAGGACGACGCGGCCGCCCGCGAGCAGCCGGGCGCCGCCCGTCGACACCTCCAGCGCGCCGTCGATATTCGCCAACCGCTGTCGGGAGTTGAGGCCCGACTGGTCGGCCACGGCCCGCCGCTGCCGCAGCACCGGGGCCACCCGGGCCGCGGCCCCGGTGCGCCGCAGCTCCGTGGCCGCCGCGAGGGCGATCCGCCGCACCGGATCGTGTCCCCGTGCCCGCACGGCCCACGGCGCGGAGGGCACCGGCACGAGAAGCACGGGGCCGCCGGCACGGGCACCGCCGCTCCGGTCACCTGCCATCACGTCACCGGTCCCGCCACGGGCACCGCCGCCGACACCGACACCGCCCGTCGCGTCGTCGGACCAGGACGCCACGATCCTGACGGTCCGGGCCGTGCGAGCGGTGGGCGCCGTGCGAGCCGTCCGGTCCTCCCCGAGTCCGGCCCGCACCGCTCCCGCCAGAGCCCCGCCCAGGGCTCCGGCGAGCGCCAGCGCGCCCCGTTCCTTGTGGGCGAGGAGAGCCGCCCGTACCTCGTCCGCATAAGGCGCCGCCGCGTACACCGCCGGCAGCCCGGACGGCTCCGGCACCGGTCGCACCCGGCCCGGTGCGTCCCCGCTCAGGGCGGCACGGCACTCGCCACAGAGCACCGTGCGAGGCTTCCCGCAGCCTCCGCACTCGGCCGGGAGCACCAGGTCGGTGAGGTCCTGCCACCACCCCCGCATGTGCCCACTGTGCCAATGTCCGGCCGCACCGGCCACCCCTGTGGACAACTGCCTGTGGACAACTCCAGGGGACACGCACAACGCGTCACCCACCTGGGTAGGGAGACCGGTGTTCCATCCGAGAACGGTCGCCCTGACACGCGCAAACCACGGTTGCCCCGCACAACAAAGCGGCCGTCCCGCCGGCTCTGCGCCGGGCCGGGACAGCCGCTCTTACGCCGTGCTCCGCGCTCAGCCCGGATAGACCGGCGCCGAACCGTCCTTGACCACCTTCTGCCACTGCGCCCCGGACGGCAGCCGGACGATCCCGTCGTCCTGCGAGCGGGCCACCAGCGGTACCCGGTCGTCCTCGGACGCGGCGATCGCCAGGACACCCGTGAGGGCTGCGGGCGCCGGCCCGTCCGGCGTGGAGCCGTCGACCTGGACGTACCGCGTCTGCTGCACTCCGCCCTGCTCGCGCCCGACCACCACGAGCCGGCTGTCCCCGGCCCAGGACATCGCGGTGACCTCCTCGGAGCCGGGGGTGGCGGACCGCAGTTCGAGTACCGAAACCTCCTGCTGGTCATCGGACTTGGTGCGCTCGATCCGCCCCACGAGCAGCGACTGCTTGCCGTCCTTCTCCACGACGAGCGCGATCCGCACCCCGTCGGCGGCGACCCGCACATCCTCGATACGGCCGTTCAGCTCGGGGATCTGCACGGCGAGCGGCTGGCCGACGCCCTGCGCAAGCATGTACAGCTGCGGCTTGCCGGGGTCACGGTCGGCCACCCACAGGTCGCCCCGGGCGTCCCAGCTCGGTGCCGTCAGCCGGTCGTGCTCGGTCGCACCGTGGCTGGTCAGCACCGCGTCGCCCAGCGAACCGTCCGACGAGAGCGAGGTGACGTACAGCGTCTTGCCGTCGCTGGTGACCCCGGCCGCGGTCCGCTCGTCACGGGCGACCGCCACCGACCGCAGCGGCCTGGTACCCGCGCCGAACGGGCCGGGTACGGCGACCGCCCTGGTGCCGGTACCGCCGGTCGTCATCCGCACCAGGCGATGCTTGCTGTCGAGGAAGTACAGATAGTCGGGCCGCTTCGCGGAAGGACGCCAGGCGGTGGCCTCGGCCTGGTCCTCGGTGACGTCGCACATCCGGCCGCCGTTGACGGACTGCAGCGCGACCGAGTCCACGGTGGGCGTCAGGTTCCGCAGCGTGAACAGCAACTGGGTCGCCATCTCGGTGCACTTGGACAGGCCGATCCGGGACGCCTTGACGTTCAGCGGCACGGTGAGCCGGTTCTGGTCGTCCGGTGTCAGCCCGGACACACCCTTCTTCAGCGCCGTACCGGTCGGGAAACTCGACCGGACCACCGGGCCGAGCCAGGCGGTCGGACCGTTGAGCAGCGAACGCACCAGCTGGGTCGTCGGATCCACCCGGCTGCGGACGAAGACGGGATCGGCGACCGCCACCGGCTGCCCGGTCTCCCCGGCCGAGGTGCCCGAGGCGAAGTAGTACTTGTTGACGGACGTGTAGTTGCGTTGGAAGTCGGACCTGCCCATCACGACACCCTGCGGCAGCGAGTCGATCCGCCACTGCCCGCTCTTGGTGTCCTTCGTCAGATGCACCGTCCTGCGGTACGTCCCGTCGGCGGGCGTGTACGCCTGCTGCGCGTCGACGGTGGCCACCCGGCTGCCCTGGAGCGAGTAGGTGATGCTGTTCGTGTCCTCCCGGCCGATCGGGCGCGGGTCGGTCTGGACACTCGGCCCGTTCGCCAGCACCGTCGCCTGCGACTCTGGCTGCCAGGTCTTCGCGGCGGCCGTGGACAGATACCTGCGCGCCGTGTCATAGCGCGGATCGTCGCTGGTCAGAGCCTCCAGGAAGCCCTGGACGATCTCGGTGGAGGAGGCGTCCTGCTGCGGCGGCATGGCGAACACCCGCACCTGCGTGTCCTGCCGTGGCGTGGACTCGACATTCCGCAGGTCGCCGCTGTCCGGCATGGAAGCACAGCCAGCCAGCAGTACGGCCCCACAGGCGGCGTACGCCACCGCGCGCACCGGTCTGGGCCGGACGCCCCCCTCGCGGTCAGCGACCACGAAATGCCTCCCCTGGCTTGTTCGACTCGTCCGGGCCGCCGACGCTCCCGTTGTCAGCCGGGCCGGTCCCGGGCATGCCCTCCTGGCGCCGAGCGCCGCCACTGGGCCTGGGCACCACGCGCGCGCCGTTGCCGGGCAGCGCGGTCGGGTCGGCGGTGGGGGCCACAGTGGCCATCCGCTGTGCCATGGGAGCGAGCTGCGACGTCTGCCCACCGCCGGACTGCACCGGCACGGTGGCCCGCTTGTCCTCGCTGCCGCCCGGCAGACCGGCGTCACTGAGCCCCCGGTTGCGCCGGGAGTCCTTGGGTTCCAGAGGTATCGGCGACCCCCGCAGCGGCTCGTCCGCGGTCCTCGGCAGCGTAAGCCGGAACTGCGAACCGCCGCCCGGCTCCCCCCACGCCTGCAGCCAGCCGCCGTGCAGCCGCGCGTCCTCCAGGGCGATCGACAGCCCCAGGCCCGTACCGCCGGTGGTACGTGCGCGTGCCGGGTCCGCCCGCCAGAAGCGGCTGAAGACCCGGGTCGCCTCGCCGGGCTTGAGCCCGACGCCGTAGTCGCGCACCGCGATCGCGACCGCCCCGCCGGCCGAAGCCAGCTTGACGACGACATCCTTGCCCTCGCCGTGCTCCACGGCGTTGACGACCAGGTTGCGCAGCACCCGCTCCACGCGCCGGGCGTCCGCCTCGGCCACCACGGGCTGCAGGTCGCCGAGCACGCGTATGTGCGTGCCCTTGCGCTCCGCGAGCGGCGCGGCGCCGCTGACCACCCGCCGTACGACCTCCCTGAGGTCTATCGGCTCGGCCTCCAGCGCCGCCGCGCCCGCGTCGAAGCGGCTGATCTCCAGCAGATCGGCGAGCAGTGACTCGAACCGGTCCAGCTGGTCGGCGAGGAGTTCCGCGGACCGCGAGGTCACCGGGTCGAAGTCCTCACGCGCCTCATGGATGACGTCGGCCGCCATCCGCACGGTCGTCAACGGCGTACGCAACTCGTGCGAGACGTCCGACACGAACCGGCGCTGCATCCGCGACAGGTCCTCCAGCTGCTGGATCTTCAACTGGAGGTTCTGCGCCATCTTGTTGAAGGCCTCGCCGAGCCGCGCGATGTCGTCCTCGCCGGTGACCTTCATCCGCTCCTGGAGCCGCCCGGCGGACAGCCGCTCGGCGATTCCGGCCGCCATCCGCACGGGCGTGACGACCTGCCGCACCACCAGCCAGGCGATGGCCCCGAGCAGTACGACGACGAAGAGACCGGCGGTCGCGAGCGTGCCCTTGACCAGGCTGAGCGACTTCTCCTCCTGGGTGAGCGGGAAGAGGTAGTACAGCTCGTACGGATCGCCGTTCGGGTCGTTGACCTGCTTGCCGATGACCAGCGCGGGCTGCGACTCCTTGTCGCTGTCCTTGTAGACGATGCGCGTGTAGGTCTGCGCGGCCGTCGTACCGCCGTTGATCCGCGTGCGCAGGTCGTCCGGCACGCTGGACGTCGGATCGACCTGACCGGAGGCGCGCGGTCCACGCCCGCCACCGCTGTTGTCGCCAGCGGGCAGCGTCACCACGTCGAAGGCACCCTGACCGCCGCTGGAGAGAGACTCCACGAGGTCGCTCATCCACTGGATGACGTTCTGCGCCTGCCGTCCGTCCGCGGACGCGGAGGTGTCACCGGTGCCGGTCGCGGCCTCGTCGGCCTTCTGCTTGGCCACCGCGAAACCGCCGGTGGCCTGGCTCTGCGAGGCCTTCACCTTGGCGTCCAGCAGGCCGTTGCGCACCTGCCCGATGACGACGAATCCGAGCAGCAGAACGACGCCCAGCGACATCAGCAGGGTCGTGACGACGACCTTGAGCTGGATGTTGCGCCGCCACAGCCGCATGACCGGCAGCAGCGGTCGCCGCACCCAGCGCATGAACAGCCGCAGGACCGGGCTGCCCTGAACCCCGCCTTGGAGCAGTCCGCCCTCGAAGAGCAGCCGCCAGCGCGAACCGGGCCGCTTTCCGCCGACAGGCCGCCCCGGGCGGTCCCCGGACCGGCCGGGGGCCGAAGCGGCGCTGTCACCGGACATGTCAGCTCGGCCCGGCCTTGTATCCGACACCACGGACGGTCACCACGATCTCCGGCCGCTCCGGGTCCTTCTCGACCTTGGAGCGCAGCCGCTGGACGTGAACGTTGACGAGACGGGTGTCCGCCGCGTGCCGGTAGCCCCAGACCTGCTCCAGGAGAACCTCACGCGTGAACACCTGCCACGGCTTGCGGGCAAGCGCGACCAGCAGGTCGAACTCCAGCGGGGTCAGCGCGATCGACTGCCCGTCCCGCTTCACCGAGTGCCCCGCCACGTCGATGACCAGGTCACCTATGGCGAGCTGCTCCGGCGCCGGCTCCTCCGACCTCCGCAGCCGGGCCCGGATCCGGGCGACCAGCTCCTTCGGCTTGAACGGCTTCACGATGTAGTCGTCCGCGCCCGACTCCAGGCCCACGACCACGTCGACGGTGTCGCTCTTCGCCGTGAGCATCACGATCGGCACCCCGGACTCCGCCCTGATCAGACGGCACACCTCGATACCGTCCCGACCGGGCAGCATCAGGTCCAGCAGCACCAGATCGGGCTTGGTCTCACGGAAAGCGGCCAGCGCCTTGTCGCCGTCGGCTACGAAAGACGGCTCAAAACCTTCACCACGCAGCACAATGCCGAGCATCTCGGCCAGTGCGGTGTCGTCGTCGACGACAAGGACTCGTCCCTTCATAAACGACATCATCCCATTCTCATAACAGTGAAGGTTCCGCAGGTGACCAGGGTCACCGGCCAGTGACCTTAGTCGTACTGGGCGGTCACTGTCTGCCCCCGTCCGCCGACGTTGATGTCAGTGACGGATGTCAGCATCTTCACGGGGTGAGCGTGCAGTGCCGTCCTTGCCAGCCACGTCATCAAGCGGAGGAGCCGGTCCTGGCCATGAAACTGACCTTGACCCTGATGACCATCTGTGGCGGTCTTCTGCCACTGGCGGCCGTCATCTGGGGCGGTGTATCTCTGCGGCGAGACTACCGACGCCTCGTAGCCGACCTCACAGCCATCGACCAGATCATCCAGGCACCCGAGGGGACCTACCCAGATCCTTCGGCGGCTATGAGCGGCGTCCGCCAGCCTGCCTTCAACATGGGTCGCCTGGCGTACAGCTACGAATGGGCGCAGCGTCTCGTCTGGGAACAGGCGATGGAAGATCTCCGTGGTCCGGCCTGGCTCGCCGGCGCGGGTGTCGTAGTCGCGACAGTGGCAGGCGCCTGGTCGATTTGGATCTAGATGGTCCGGCTACAGCGGCACGCACTGTTCAATCACCGGCATGCCGCTCGCCTGCTCGGCGCCGCTTCGGACGAGGGCGGACGTAATCGAGGACCGCGCCCGCAGCCGTCACCACGCCAATGATCAAGAAGAGGATGGACACGACCCACAACATCCCCGTGCCGTAGAGGGCCTGGTAGCCAAACCAAACCACGGCGATACATGTCATCAGGCCGTTGCCAAGTCTCTTAAGGCGCGGGGCCATGCGCACTCCCGAGTCAGGTATGCCCTCAACCGGGCCTCATGAGTGTGAACGGTGCTGGCCCGCTCCGCCCTGGCCCTCTCGATGCGAACTACGGGCACGGCAGTCGCTGAGGTCTCTTGGGCTGGTGGCGTACCTAACTTCGGGCGAAGACGGTCGGCGCCGGTCCGTCGGGTTGCTGTATTTCGCTGCTGTACTGCGACGGTCAGGGGCGCCGGCCGAGCAGTCTATGGGCGGACCTCGGACCCAGTAGCCGAAGAAGTGCGGGGCCGGGTCTCCGACCTGCACCCCTGCAATCGATCAACGCTGTGACCTGCGGCTTAGCCGTCGACGGTTGTCAGCGTTGGTCGTCGTTGAGCACCCTCGGACGGCCCAGGGACGGCCCGGCGGGTGCTCAACACGATGACGGACGGAGCACCCCGACGCCAGAGCTTTCCTTAGAGGCTGTGTCTGAGACCTGCATGACAATACGAACGCCCTTCCGATGAGCCATCTATGCTGGTCCGCAGCATCACAGGGGGAAGGGATAGCGGATGGACTGGTTCTGGTGGGTTCTCATCGTCTTTTGGACGGGTGGCTTCGCGTGGGCAGCTGACAACGTCCGCACCGCACTGCGTAATCGGCATGAGCGCAAGTTGCAGTTGCTGGAGGCGGCGAGGCAGGAACGTTTGGCCGTCGAAGCAGCGAACAAGTCTCCGGAGCCAGTGTGCGGATGCACGCATCATCTCGCCAAACACGACAAGCAGGGCCAGTGCCATGAGCGCGTCGAGGTGCCAGTGGCCTGGGATGAGAACAAGAAGCCGCTGCGTTACGAGGCTGGTCAGTGCAACTGCCAGCAGTATGTGGGACCGCAGCCTCTGTCGCAGGTGTTCGCGGAGGACCTGACAGATCTCGCCTGACCAGGATGGCGAGGCCACTCTCCGTACGAAGTTCGTCGCGACGGCCGGCAGGATCGTGCCGAACCTGCGCGGCGAGCACTACGACGTCGCCGAAAGCGACACCATCGGACGCGGCCTGGCCCGGGTGCGCGCGGCGGCCGACTGGATCGAGAACGCCGTCACCCGCGGCGAGGTCGACCTGGACGAGCAGCTTCAGAAGCTGCTGTACCGAACCCCTGGGCGGTCCGTCTGAACAAGACAGCCGACGGACGGCGCTTGCGCGATCATCAGCACATGGAATCGTGGACGATCAAACATTTCTGCCAGGCCAACCCCGAGGGAACCGGGCAGGCTGACGTGCCCGCACTGCTCCGCAGAGTCGCAGACACCATCGAGAACCTCGGCCCGGTTAAGGTTCAGGATCTTGTCATGCATACGGAGATCACTGCGGACGAGGATCGGCCGAGCCTTACGGTCTATTACTACGACGCCGAAGACTGATCCAGGCTGCGCACAGATGCTTTGCCCTCGGTCCTCATCCTTATCAGGTCGATCATGGGGAGCTGTCGGCGTCGGTCAACGTGTGCTGGGCCTCGGCTGGTCGGTCGCTGCGGTTCGGCCTCGAGCGCTGTCGTTCGCGGCTGTTGGTGTCAGCTGCTGGTGTCAGGAGCGGAGGCATCCTTGGCACGGGTCCACGTTGCCAACTCATGCCCGTAACGGGCAGCGGCGAGTGCGAGCCCCGAGGCCAGGAAGCATCGTGTGATCACGTCGTCTTCGGTGATTAGGAAGACGAGAAGCGGCATCACGAACACCAGGTGCCAGTGCGGGTGATTCCACCGATTGTTCTTGTCTGCCATCTCGCCTCCTCAAGCGGCACCCTAGCGCCAGCTACCCAGCGATCGCACGGCGCCTGCCCCTCACCTCAACCCACCACTCACCCCAGCTCCCATCCCGTCCGCCGTCGACCCACACACCGTGGAGCGGGCGTGGTTCATGGCGTCCAGGTGGAGCGCGCCACTGTACGAACGACCTGGACGCCGTGGGCCGCGTCTGCTCGGCTCTGCCTGGGTCGATGGCGGGCGGGATGGGAGCTCCCCGCGCACGCCACTGCGGACTCGCAGTCGGGAACGGCGCCCCCTCCATCCCGGTGCCGGCCGATCCCCCGCCGGAGGCATCGTCTTGACCGTGGGCCGCTCTATGCGGTGATCGACTCATGGCTACCGGCCCTATCCACATGTGGGCGCGCGTCGGCGGCGGCAGCGCCGAGCGGGCCGAAGGCAGGAGCGCGGGCGCGGCCAGAGCCGGGAAGCGCGCCCGGCGGAGCGGAGCGCAGCCGGGGCTTGATGAGGTAGAGAAACCTGTAACAGCTCCGCGCAGACCTACGCGTCGAAGTCGTACTCCAGGATGTAGGAGGCCGCGTCCAAGGTCATCTCGTTGATCTCGACCGGGCGCCCTTCGTCCGCGAACGCGGTCCGGCAGATCAGGATGACGGGCGTGCCGGACGAGATACCCAACTGCGATGCCTCATCCTTCGAGGGCATGCGCGAGCGAATCTCCTCACGGAAGTGCACCGGCTTGTAACCGAGTTCGGCAAGGCGGGCATAGATCCCACCCGCCCCCGGGTCCATCTGCGTGATGGCGGAGCCTCCCACCACCGAGGTGGGGAGATAACTGGTGGCCAGCAGCACGGGCTTCCCGTCCAGGACGTACCGCCGCCGGCGGATGCACACCGTCTCTTCGTCTGCGAGCCCCAGCACGCGCCCGATGTTCTCCGGGGCGGCTTCCTCCGACACCGCCACCTGGTCCACTTCCAGCGTGCGGTTCTCAGTGTCGGCCGCCCAGATGGACCGACCGCTTCCCCACTGCTCCTCGGCAAGCCGCTGGATGCCACGGCGTCGCAACGGCCGGAAGGACCGGACGAAAACGCCGGCGCCCTTGCGGGCCTCCGCTACGCCTTCGTCCTTGAGCACACCCAACGCCTGACGGGCAGTCATGCGCGCCACGCCGTGCGCGGCCATCAGCTCGTTCTCTCCCGGAAGCCGATCACCGGGACCGTATTCGCCCGACTGGATCGCCTCGCGCAGAGAGTCTGCGATCCGCTGGTACTTCGGCCGACGGTCGTCGTCGGTGGTGGCCATTCGGAAGCCTCCTCTCTTCTCTAGACAGCCTAGGGCATGTATCTACCCTCGCACCCGTGGAGCTCCACGTGCACCCCGCCCCGGGTAGCCCGAATCGCGCTCCGAACAACATCTCTATACAGATTCTCTTGACGTCTCTATACAGGTTGCGCTCCAATGGAGATGTCTAGAGAGGTCGCGCAAGGCGATCTCCTGAAGCGAGGGATGCGCTCATGCCGTCTTTCAAGATCGACCTTTCGACCGCGGTGGTGTTCGTGGCGACTGCGCCGGAACCCAAGATGGTCAACAAGAAGACCGGTGAACGGGCCGTGGACCGGGAGACCAACGCGAGCCTGTCGACCGTGGGTCTGCTGGTCTCGGACGAGGGAGAGGGCAACCTCTACCAGGTGACCGTTCCGGAGACCGGGCTCCCCGAGGGTCTGGTGCCGGGCATGCCGGTCCGCGTCGTCGGCCTGAAGGCCCGTGACTGGGAGAACACGTTCAACGGCGAGAAGCGGCACGGGATCTCGTTCCGCGCGGTCGCGCTCACGGCCGGGGTCTGACCATGACCGACGTCACGCCCTGGCTGGAGCTGAGCGGCTTAGCCGCGGGGGCCGGCGGGATCGGCTACGCGAAGGTCCGCGCGCCGCGCGTGTACTGGTCGCTGGTCGGTCTGCCGGTCACCTGGACCCGGTTCACCTGGACCTACCGCGACACGATGGAGGTGTGCGGGCTGACGGTCCGGCCGTCCGGCTTCCGCGCCTTCGTCAAGCGCAACCTGACCCATGCCGAGGTACGGCCGGCTCCGCCGAAGGTCCGCCGGGTCCGCCCGACACCTACCGGTCTGCGGGTCACCCTCCGGCTTCCCGCCGGCCTGGAGCCCGCGGACATCGCCGCCGCGACCGAGCGTCTGCGTCACGCGTGGGGCGTGCACTCGGTCGCCGTGTCGGAGACCAAGCCCGGATACGTCGAGTTGCGGATGACCGGCTACGACGTGCTCCGCCGGGTCCGGATGCCGCGCACCGCTCGCCCGCGTGACCTGGTCGTCCCGGTCGCGCTGCGCGAGGACGGCACAGTCTTCGAGCGGGACTACCGGCAGATGCCCATGTCTCTGACGCTGGGTGCGAACCAGTCTGGCAAATCCATGTACCAGCGCAACCTGATCAAGGGCCTTGCTCAGCTGCCGGTCGGGCTGGTCGGTATCGACTGCAAGCGCGGTGTGGAGCAGTCCCGCTACGCCCCGCGGCTGTCCGGCCTGGCCACCGACCGGCAGACCGCCGGCCGCCTGGCCGACGCGCTCGTACAGGAGATGGAAGACCGCTTCGACCTGCTCGCCCTTTACGGCGTCTCCGATCTGTGGGAACTCCCGGACGACGTCCGGCCCGTGCCCTTGGTCGTGCTGATCGATGAGGTGGCGGAACTGTTCCTGGTGACCTCCAAGAAGGAGGAAGCCGACCGCGACCACACCGTCATGCAACTGGTCCGGCTCGGGCAGATGGCCCGTGCGATCGGCATTTACCTGGAGGTCTGCGGGCAGCGCTTCGGCTCCGACCTCGGCAGGGGCGCCACCGCCCTGCGTGCCCAACTCACCGGCCGCGTGGTCCACCGCGTCAACGACAAACAGACCGCCGAAATGGGCCTCGGTGACATCGCCCCCGACGCCGTCGTCTCCGTGACCGGGATCCGAGCCGATCGCCCCGGTGTCGCGGTGGCCGGCGACGCCTCCGGCTACTGGTCCCGCATCCGCACCCCCGAAATCACCCCGGCCGACGCCGCCGCGGTCTGCCGCGACTTCGCCCACCTGACCCCCGACCTGCCGTTCCTGGCCCCGTTCCGCCCTGTCGAGCAGACCGTCATCCCGCCGATGCCGACACACCCGCCGCTCGTGGAAGCCCTGCCGGCCGGCGAGTAATCCCCCGCTTTCTCCGGTCGGCGCGACCGCTTCGCGCCAGGTCCCTACCCGCTCCATGCCCAAAACCGGAAGGAGATCGCTCATGGCTAGGACAAAGACCCCGAAGCCGAAGCCCGCCACGTGCCCGGTCTGCAAGGGCGCGGGTGAGGTCTCGCGCACGGTCCGGGTCGGCCGCAAGCGCCGCACGGTCGGCGAGCAGACGGGCCTGTGCCTGAACTGCCTCGGCTCCGGCAACGCCCCCGCCCCGGCGAACTGAGGGAGCTCCCACAATGCGGTTCTACCTGACCACCCACAAACGGCACTGGATCAAGCTCACCGACGTGCCGCTGTTCTTGAAGTCCGAGCACTTCGCGGTCGCCGTCAAGCTCTACCCGGCGCTCGGTCCGTACGCGGTCGACTCCGGCGGGTTCACCGAACTCCAGCGTCACGGCCAGTGGACCCGCACACCGCGGCAGTACGTGGATGACCTGCGCCGTATCTGGGAGCACGTCGGCCCTTACGACTGGGCCGCACCGCAGGACTGGATGTGCGAAGACCTCATCATCCACGGCGGCCAGGTCGGCAAAACCGTGTTCGTCGGCACCCACCTCAGCGTCGAAGAGCACCAGCGCCGCACCGTGGCCAACTTCCTCGAACTGCGCTCCCTCGCTCCTGACTTGCGCATTGCCCCCGTTCTCCAGGGCGACAACGTGCCCGCCTATCAGCGCTGCGTGCAGCTGTATGAGATGGCTGGCGTCGATCTGCGGGCGGAACCGGTCGTCGGCCTCGGCTCCGTGTGCCGGCTCCAGTCCACCCGCAAGGGCGCAGAGATCGTCACCGCCATGGCCGCGCACGGCTTCAAGCTGCACGGCTTCGGCTTCAAAACCCTGGGCCTGGCCAAGGTGGGGCACCTGCTCGCCTCGTCGGACTCCGCTGCCTGGAGCTCCCACGCCCGACACCGGCCCGCCTTGCCCGGCCACCCGCACAAGAACTGCGCGAACTGCATCGACTACGCCCTCGGCTGGCGTACCCGAGTCCTCGAAAAGGCCCGGTCCGCCGCTCCGGCTCCTCCGAGCCCGATCACTCCCGCGGCTGTGTGCCCGGCCGCGTCCCACGCCCAACTGCCCCTGTTCTGACCCGAAGGAGGTGAAGACATGAAGCGCTCCATCCGTCCGGACGCGGTCCTGATTCAGGCTGTCATCGCGGGTGCGTTGTCCTTCGCCCACCTGCACGACCTCGCCCAAGCCGCCGGGCAGACCGGATGGAAGGCCTGGGCCTACCCGATCAGCGTTGATCTCCTGCTGGTCGCCGCGTGGCGCCGGCTGCGGGTACAGCGGTCTCGGCTGGCCTGGTGCTGGTTCCTGGTCGCTCTGGTCGCCTCGCTCGGCGCCAACATCGCCACCGCGGGCTTCCTCGACATGGAACACCCGCCCGCGCTGCTGCGTCTGGGCGTCGCGGGCTGGCCGGCCCTGGCCTTCCTCGGCGGCACCCTCCTCGCCCACCAGCACACCGATCACACCCCCGACCCGGCACCGGAGCCCGCTGTCGAGCAAGAACCGGAGTCGCGTGCGGTGGTCGAAGTCGACCGCCCCCAGACACTCGAACCCGCTCCGGAGATCTCCGAGCCGGAGCCTGTCCCGGCGCTACCCAAGGCCGCTGTCAGCGTGCCTCCGGCGCTGATCGACCACGCCCGGAAGGTCGCCACCGACCACCGCGCCCGCACCGGTACCGAGATCGACGCGGCCACCCTGCGCGCCCGCCTCGGCGTCCCGGAAGACCTGGCCAGCGCCATCGTCGCCCAACTCGCCTGACAGACAAGGAGATCCGTATGCGCCCGTCCATCCGGTCGGCCCTGGAACAGGCCGCCGAACTCACCCGGAACAACCGCCTGGTCGACGGCTTCGCCCTCGGGGAGGCCGCGATCAACCAGGCCACCGACGACGAACAGCCCGAGGTCCGGCAGTGGCTCGCCGACCACACCGACGACTTCACCGGACGGGACGACTGAGATGCGACCCAACCGCTTCTACGACGTGATCCGTATCGGGCCGGTCAAGGTCGCCACCTTCAACAACGGCCGTGGCCAGACCAAACACATCGCCGCATGCACCGCCCCCAACTGCGGCTTCTCCACCGAGCACTTCGACCGATCCGCCGCCGAACTCGCCGCCCGCACCCACACCTGCCACTGACCCGAAGGGAGATCCACCGATGTTCACCCCGAAGTACCCCACCCCCGACACCGCACCGGCCCCGGCACCCACCATGCCCCAGACCACCGCCCCGGCCCCCGTCGTACCGACCGTTCCCGCCGCGGCCCCGGTCGCGCAGATGGCGCCGGTCCCGGCCCGGCCGACGGTTCAGCTCACCGCGGGCTCGGCGCTCGCCCTCGCGGCCGGCGGTGGCGCCGTGGTCCTGGTCGTCGGCGCGGTCCTGGTCTCCATGCTCCTCGCCGTCGCCATCACCGCCGCGTCGGTGGCCGTGGTGGCGGTCGTCCTCAAGTCGCTGCTCAAGGACCTCAACAACCAGCGCTGAACGGCCCCGGAGCGGCCTCGGTCGCCAAACTTCCGCCGCCCCGGCGCCTGCACCCATTCCTGATCCAACGGACCCGAAAGGGAAGCCCCATCATGCCCCGGAACACCCCGAGCCCGCGCGTCTGCTCCGACTGCGACGGCTTCGCCCGCGTCGCCATCACCACCGGCACCCACAACCCGGACGGCACCCGCACCACCCTCCCCGTCGACTGCCCGGCCTGCCACGGCACCGGCCACACCGCCCCCGCCGCCCTCGCGCGGGCCGGGAGGTAACCGGCATGGCTCTCCTCGACTGGCGCTCCCCGGAGCACTTCGACCACAGCGGCGACAAGCCCTGCGTGATCTGCACCAAGCCCACCCCGCTGCGCTCCGACCGCGGCAAGCCCTGCCACAAGGTCTGCGCTGAGGAGTGGATCGACGCCCACCCCCGGAAGGACGACGAGAGGTGACCAACACCGCCACCGTGGCGGGCCTGGACCCGGCCACCCTCACCGACGTGCTGAGGCTGGCCGGGTCCCCCGGCTTCGACCGCATTCAAGACCAGATCCGCCGTACGGGCGGCTGCTCCGACCCCATCCACCTGCAAGGTTTCACCGTCACCCGCGACCGCATCACCGGCCAGATCCTGCACACCTACGACACCGACACCGAGCCCGGCGGCCGGTTACGGATCGCGTGCGGCAACCGCCGCGCCTCCCGCTGCCCCGCCTGCGCCTGGACCTACGCCGGAGACACCTACCACCTCATCCGCGCCGGCCTCGTCGGCGACCCCGCCAAGGGCACCCCCGAGACGATCCGGGACCACCCCCGGGTCTTCGCCACCCTCACCGCGCCCTCGTTCGGCCCGGTCCACAACCGGCCCGGCAACCGGCCCTGCCGCTGCGGCACCCGTCACGGTGAGGACGCGCCCGAACTCGGCACCCCGCTCGACCCTGCGACGTACGACTACACGGGTGCCGTGCTGTGGAACAACCACGCCTCGGAACTGTGGCGGTACTTCACGATCTACCTGCGCCGCGAGATCGCCCGCCGCGCCGGCCTCACCCAGAAAGCCGCCCACGAACAGTCGCGGGTCGCCTTCGGCAAGGTCGCCGAATACCAGAAGCGCGGTGCCGTCCACTTCCACGCCGTGATCCGCTTCGACGGACCCGAAGGACCCGACAGCTCGCCGCCGGCCTGGGCCACCCTCGACGTCCTCACCGACGCCATCCGTGCCGCCGCCGCCCGCGTTGCTGTCGACGTACCGCCCGCGGGAGACGAGCCCGCCCGCGTGCTGCGCTGGGGCAAACAGCTCGACGTGCAGCCGATCGGCGCCTTCGGTCACGGCGAAGAGATCACCGAAGCTGCCGTTGCCTCCTACGTCGCCAAGTACGCCACCAAGGCAGCCGAGACCACCGGCACCGTCGACCGCCGCGTCGGCAACAAGGAAGCCCTGTTGCTGCTCGGCGTCCCGGACCACCCGCGCCGACTGATCGAAGCCTGTCTTGACCTGCACCCCGTCTATCCGGATCGCAAGCTGCGGGACTGGGCTCACATGCTCGGCTTCCGGGGCCACTTCTCCACGAAGTCCCGCCGCTACTCGACCACCCTGGGCGCCCTGCGCCAGGTCCGCGCCGACTACCGCGCGCAGCAGCAACGCCGCTCCCTGGGCCTTCTCGACCCGGACGACGACACCGAGGCCACCACGCTCACCCTCGCGCACTGGTCCTACGCCGGCCACGGCCACACCCCCGGCGAATCCTGGCTCGCCGCCAACATCCGCCGGGAGATCCAGCTCAACCGCGACACCGCCCGCGAAGAACTACCCGCCGTGCTCGCCCTGGAAGGAGCCGCCACATGACCACTCCGACTCCCGTGCTGTTGAAGGTCCCTGAGGTCATGGCGCGGCTCAAGTACAGCCGTTCCAAGGTCTATGACCTGATCCGCACGAAACGGCTGGCTTCGATCAAAGAGGGCCGATGCCGGCGGATTCCCGAGAGTGCGGTTCAGGACTACATCCGCGCAGGTCTTGAGGAGGCTGCCTGATGCCTCAGCGCAAGCGGAACCCGAACGGTTCGGGCACGGTCACGAAACGCTCCGACGGCCGGTACCAGGCAGCGGTGTATGTCCCTCAGCCGGACGGCACCGTCAAGCGGAAGTACGCGTACGGGAAGACCTACGACGAGTGCGACGCGAAGCGCCGGGAGCTGATCGAACGGTCCAAGGGCGGCATTCCGACACCGACTCGGGACATGACCTTGGGGCAGTGGTTCGACTACTGGCTAGAGGTCGTCGTGAAGCCGAACCTGAAGCCGATGAGCTACCGGACGTACGAGCAAGGGGTTCGCTACTACCTCCGTCCGCGTCTGGGCTCCAAGGTCATGGCGAAGCTGGGTGTGGCGGAGCTGCGCGGGGTCATGCAGCGACTTGCAGAGGAGAAGGGGGCCAAGACAGCTCGACAGGCTCTCCGCGTCCTCTCGGCGGCGCTCACGGCCGCGATGGTCGAAGACATTGGGCTGACTCGGAACGTGGCCAAGCTCGTGCACGTCCGTGCGACGACCGACAGTGGCAAGAGCTGGGACGCGGTGACGGTGCTCCGGTTCCTGGCTGCGGCTCGCCGACTGACCGTCTACTACCCGGCGTTCCTGCTGCTGTGCCTGCTCGGTCTTCGGCGGGCTGAGGTGTGCGGGCTGCGGTGGGAGAACATCGATCTTGATAACCGGGTCCTCTGGGTCGAGCAGCAACGGCAGCGGTCGAGCGCCGGCACGATCGACCTGGAGCTGAAGACCGAGACGTCGAAGGCGCCGTTGCCGCTGCCGGCTCAGTGCATCGCGCCCTTGCGCTGGACCCGGATGCGCACGGCCATGCTTCGTGAGCGCGCGTTGAGCATGGGGCGCCCGTGGTTCGAAGATCCGGACGGGCACGTGTTCATCTCGCGGACGGGACACCCGCTTCTGGCTTCGAACCTCTACCTGACCATGCAGCGCGTGATCAAGGATGAGGGACTCGGCAGGATGAACCCGAAGGGGCTGCGGAAGTCCTGCGGCACACTCCTGGTGCATCTCAAGGTCCACCCGAGGATCGTGAAGGCGATTCTCCGGCACAGCCGGATCGCCACGACGATGGACATCTACGCTGAAGCCCTGGATCCGGACGTGATCGCGGCGGTGGGCCAACTCGACCACCTGCTTCGGCAGCCGGCTCGGATCCGGGAGCTGGGAGCCGATCAGTTCGACTCCGACGCTCGTTGATGTAGCCGCTGGATGTCACGGCCCCTTGGCCTGCGAATCACCGCAGGTGGAGGGGCCGTTCCCGTCGGTCGAGCCGACATCATCCCATTAGCTAATCGTTACCTGGCGTGACCTGGCACACAGCTCGGCAAGAGCCTCAGCCGTCACGGGCGAAACGGCGCCTTCCTCGGTGACGATCGCCGTCACCAGCTCGGGCGGCGTCACGTCGAACGCCGGGTTGTACGCCTGGGTCCCCAGGGGTGCCACCGGAATCCCGCCTCCCGCTCCCGTCACCGGCACCTGCGGTGCTGTGATCTCGGTCACCTCATATCCGGGGCGCTGTTCGACCTCGATGGAGGCCCCGTCCGGCGTCTCCGGATCCACTGTCGTCACCGGCGCCACCACGATGAACGGCACATGGTGGTACCGCGCGAGCACCGCGAGCGGATAGCTCCCCACCTTGTTCGCCACCGAACCGTCGGCCGCGATCCGGTCCGCCCCGATCAGCACCGCGTCCACCTCCCCCGCCGCGAACAGCGAACCGGCCGCGTTGTCGGTGAGCAAGGTGTACGCCATGCCGCTGCGAGCCGCCTCGTATGCCGTCAGGCGAGCACCTTGCAGCAATGGACGCGTTTCGTCCACCCAGAGCCGCCTGAGCCGCCCCGCCCGGTGCGCCCGGAGGGCCACCGCGAACGCCGTTCCCTCCCCTCCCGACACCAACGAACCGGTGTTGCAGTGGGTGAGGATCCGGTGCCCTCCGGCCGGCAGCAACTCCTCCAGCAGCGCCAGCCCGTGCCCGGCCATCCGAGCGCTGGCCTCGGCATCCTCCCGGTGCAGCGCCCGCGCCGCATCCAGCGCCGCCGCGGCCGCCGCCCCGGTGTCACCGCCCTTGGCCAGGGCGGACCGGTACGCCGAAGCGGCCCTGCGCACCCCGACGGAAAGATTCACGGCCGTGGGCCGGGCACCCGCCAGCGCCGCCGCGGCGTCGTCCACGTCGAAACCCCGCGCGGCGGCGAGCGCGACGCCGTACGCCCCGGCTATCCCGAGCAGCGGTGCCCCACGCACCGCGAGCGTACGGATCGCCTCCACCAGCGCCGACGCATCGGTGCACACCAGCTCGACCTCCTCGGCCGGCAGTCTGGTCTGGTCGAGAAGGACCACAACCGGCCCTTCGGGCGGCTCCTCCCACTGGATCACTGGCATTCCCGTCGGCCGCTTGTCCTCGCCGGTTTGCGCGTACTGATCAGCCATGCGGTCAGTCTGCCCCGTATCCGGCGGACAATTGAAGGTACGGAGCCTGTACCGCGGCAGGTCACTGGGCGACCGCCCCATGGCACGATGGCAGCCAACCTGCCACCGCGACCGCGGACGGGCACCGTGAAGGAGCTTCGATGAACGACACTCCGGGCTGGGCCTCGCCCGGATCCGCCCCGTCCGACGGGCGGGAACCCGGCGCGTCCGCCCCTGCCGACCGCCCCGTCCCCGCAGGACCCGCCGATCAGCCTTCCGGTCAGCCGGGTGCGGACCCACAGGGCTCCGGCTCGAAGTGGTCCACGGAGCAGCCACCGCCCGGCCAGTGGTCCGCGCCCACGGGCGCCCCGGCACCAGGCCAGGCACCGCCGCCCCCACCTCCCGGCCCCGGCTGGGGCGGCCAGCCCCCCGGCGGCGGATACAGCGGAGGCTTCGGTGGCCCCGGTGGCTACGGCGGCCCGGGGGGCTACGGCCCGCCCGGCGGTTACGGAGCCTGGGGCGGCGGCTGGGGAGGTCCCCCGCCCGCCGCCAAGCCCGGCGTGATCCCGCTGCGCCCGCTCGGCGTCGGAGAGATCCTCGACGGCGCCGTCTCCACCATGCGCACCTACTGGCGCACGGTTCTCGGCATCTCGCTGACCGTCGCCGTCGTCACCCGGGTCGCGGTGATCCTCCTTCAGGGCCTCGTCCTGAACGACACCGAGACCACCGACGCCCTCAACGACCCGAGCGCCTCCCTGAGCGAGGTGTCCCGCGCCGCGGGCGAGGTCGTGCTCAGCTCGGGCGCCGTCCTGCTGATCTCGCTGGTCGGCACCATCATCGCGACGGCCCTGCTGACCACCGTCACCAGCCGCGCCGTGCTCGGCAGGTCCGTGACCACCGGCGAGGCCTGGCGCGACGCCCGCCCACAGGTCATCAAGCTGTTCGGTCTCATCCTCCTGATGGGGCTCATCGCGGTCGGCGTCCTGCTCGTCGGCGCGCTGCCCGGCATCGTCGTCGCGATCGCCGGCGGCCCGGGCGCCGCCATAGCCGCACTGCTCATCCTGGGCATCCTCGCGGGCGCCGTCGTCACCCTGTGGCTGATGATCCGCCTCTCCCTGGCCTCCCCCGCCCTGATGCTGGAGAAGCAGAGCATCACGAAGTCGCTGGGGCGCTCCGCCAAACTTGTCAGGGGCTCCTGGTGGCGGGTCTTCGGCATCCAGATCCTGGCAACGATCATCGCCAACATCGTCTCCTCGATCGCCGTGATCCCCTTCGCCGTAGTCGCCGCCTTCCTCAGCGGCGACGGCTTCACCGGCTTCCTCGAGAGCACCAACGCCAACGTCGGCTGGACGTTCCTCATCGTCAGCGGCATCGGCTCGGTGATCGGCTCCATGCTCACCTTCCCGATCAACGCGGGCGTCACCGTGCTCCTCTACATCGACCAGCGCATCCGCCGCGAGGCGCTCGACCTCGAACTGGCCCGCGCAGCCGGTGTCGAGAGCTACGGCGCCAGCACCCCCGGCACCGTCCCGGGGAGCTGATGCGGTGAGCCCGACGGGGGGAGTCCTCACAGCACTGCCCGCGGCCCTGCCACGCGTCGCCGACGAGGCCGTACACGGCGTGCTGCGAGCCCGGGAGACGGCCTTGGTGTCGCTGGCCGGCTCGGGGGACGAACCGCCCGTGACGATCCCGCGCGACCCCGCACGGGAGGCGGCACGGCGTGAGCTGTCCAAGCGGATGTACCACGAGAACGACCCCGGGCTGTTCCAGCGTGCCCTGAACGCAGTCCTGGACTGGGTCGACCGCCTGCTCTCCGCCGCCGCGTCCGCGACACCCGGAGGCACGCTGGGCCTCGTCGTCGTGGTGGTGGCCGTCGTCGCCGTCCTGGGCGCCCTGTGGTGGCGCCTGGGCTCCCCACGCCGCCAGCCCGTCTCCGCCGCCGCCCTGTTCGACGACCGCCCCCGCAGCGCCGCCGAACACCGCGCGGCCGCCGAGGCACACGCCGCCCAGGGCCACTGGAACCAGGCCCTACAGGAACGCATGCGCGCCGTCGTCCGCGCCCTGGAGGAACGCGCCCTGCTCGACATCCGCCCAGGCCGCACCGCCGACGAGGCCGCCGCTGAAGCCGGCCGCCTCCTGCCCGCCCACACGGACCGGCTGCGCTCCGCCGCCCGGGAGTTCGACGACGTGACGTACGGCGGCCGCAGGGCGGCCCAGGCGTCGTACGAGCGCATCGCCGAACTCGACCGCGACCTGGAACGCACCAAACCGATGCTCGCCAGCAGCACCCGGAGCACGGCGAGCACGGCCCACAACATCCGCCAGGGAGCCGCCGAATGACCACCGGCGTAGCCCTTCCGCCCACCTCCACCGCGCCCACCATCCGCCAGGTGTGGACCCGGACCCGGGGCATCGCCCTCGCCATGGTGCTCCTCCTGGCCGGCGCCGTCGCCATCGCCGTCGTCCGCTCCGACAGCAGACACGGCGACCTCGACCCACGCTCCGCCGACCCTTACGGCAGCCGGGCCGTCGCCGAACTCCTCGCCGACCGGGGCGTGTCCACCCGCGTCGTCACCACTCTGGCCGAGGCCCGCGCCGCGACCGGCCGCGACACCACCCTGCTCGTCGCCGTCCCCGACCTGCTCACCCCGCGTCAGCAGGTCCAGCTGCGGGCGTCGACCACCGGATCGGGCGGCCGCACGATCCTGGTCGCCGCCGGCAGCTCGTCCGTCGAACGGCTCGCCCCCGGAGTCACCGCCGACCCCGCCACCAGCCTGAAGTCCACGCTCGACCCCCATTGCAGCCTGGCCGAGGCCCGCCGCGCGGGCAGCGCCGACACCGGTGGCATCCGCTACACCACCACCCACCTCGACGCCGACTCCTGCTACCCCAGCCAGCGCCTGGCCACGCTGATCCGCGTCCCCGCGGCCTCCGGAGGCGGCGACACCGTCGTCCTCGGCGCGCCCGACATACTGCTCAACGACCGTCTCGACGAGCAGGGCAACGCCTCGCTCGCCCTTCAGCTCCTGGGCTCCCGCCACCATCTGGTCTGGTACCTCCCCTCGCTCTCCGACTCCTCGGCGACCGGCACGGGCGACCAGAAGTCCTTGTTCGACCTGCTCCCCTCCGGCTGGCTCTGGGGCACGCTTCAGCTCTTCGTCGCCGCAGCCCTCGCCGCCTTCTGGCGGGCACGCCGACTCGGCCCTCTGGTGCCCGAGAAACTCCCCGTGGCGATCCGCGCCTCCGAAACCGTCGAAGGCCGCGCCCGCCTCTACCGCAAAGCCAACGCCCGCGACCGCGCCGCCGCCGCTCTTCGCTCCACCGCTCGCACCCGCCTCGCCCCCCTCGTCGGCGTCCCCGTCTCCCAGGCGCACGCACCCGAGGCTCTGCTCCCCGCCCTGTCCGCCCACCTCCACGGCGACGGCCAGGCCCTGCACTCCCTCCTCTTCGGACCGCCGCCCGGCGACGACGCGGCCCTCATCGCACTCACCGACCAACTCGACGCCCTCGAAAGAGAGGTACGCCGTCCATGATGGACCCGACCACTGACAACGCCGGGAACACCGGGAACCCGGCCGACGCCCGGGCCTCCCTGGAGGCCCTGCGCGCCGAGATCGCCAAAGCCGTGGTCGGCCAGGACCCCGCCGTGACCGGCCTCGTCGTCGCTCTCCTCTGCCGCGGACACGTACTACTTGAAGGAGTCCCCGGAGTCGCCAAAACGTTGCTCGTCCGCGCCCTCGCCTCCGCGCTCGAACTGGAGACCAAGCGCGTCCAGTTCACCCCCGACCTCATGCCGAGCGACGTCACGGGCTCCCTCGTCTACGACACCCGCACCGCCGAGTTCTCCTTCCAGCCCGGCCCGGTCTTCACCAACCTCCTCCTCGCGGACGAGATCAACCGCACCCCGCCCAAGACACAGTCGTCCCTCCTTGAAGCCATGGAGGAACGCCAGGTCACGGTCGACGGCACACCGCGCCCGCTCCCCGACCCGTTCCTGGTCGCCGCGACCCAGAACCCGGTCGAATACGAGGGCACGTACCCCCTCCCCGAAGCCCAACGCGACCGCTTCCTCCTCAAACTGACAATCCCTCTCCCCTCCCGCCAGGACGAGATCGCCGTCCTCACCCGCCATGCCGAGGGCTTCAACCCGCGCGACCTGCGCGCCGCCGGCGTACGCCCCGTGGCCGGTCCCGCCGACCTCGAAGCCGCCCGCGCCGCGGTCGCCAAGACGACCATCTCCCCCGAGATCACCGCCTACGTGGTCGACATCTGCCGCGCCACCCGCGAGTCGCCGTCCCTCACCCTCGGCGTCTCCCCGCGAGGCGCCACCGCCCTCCTCGCCACCTCGCGCGCATGGGCCTGGCTGACCGGCCGCGACTACGTCACCCCCGACGACGTCAAGGCCCTCGCCCTGCCCACCCTCCGCCACCGCGTCCAGCTCCGCCCCGAGGCCGAGATGGAGGGCGTGACCGCCGACTCCGTCATCAACGCGATCCTCGCCCACGTACCAGTCCCCCGCTGATGCCCCTCACCGGACGCGCCGCGCTCCTCGCGGCAATCGGATCGATCCCCATCGGCATCTGGGAACCGAGCTGGACGGGCCTCCTCGCCGTCAACGGTCCACTCGCCCTGGCCTGCGCCTGCGACTTCGCCCTGGCCGCTCCGGTACGACGCCTCGTACTGACCCGCTCCGGTGACACGTCCGCGCGCCTCGGCGAGACCGCCGACGTCACCCTGACCGTGACCAACCCGTCCGGACGCACCCTCCGGGCCCGGCTCAGGGACGGCTGGCCGCCCAGCAGCTGGCAACCCGGCACGGAGATCGAGGCTTCGCGCCACCGCCTCACCGTCCCACCGGGCGAACGCCGACGCCTGACGACTCGCCTGCGCCCCACCCGCCGCGGTGACCGCCAAGCAGACCGCCTCACGATCCGCTCCTACGGCCCCCTCGGCCTGTTCTCCCGCCAGGGCGGCCACAAAGTGCCCTGGACTGTACGTGTCTTGCCCCCGTTCACCAGCCGCAAGCACCTGCCGTCGAAACTCGCCCGATTGCGTGAACTCGACGGCCGCACCAGCGTCCTGACCCGCGGCGAGGGCACCGAATTCGACAGTCTGCGCGAATACGTTCCGGGCGACGACACCCGCTCCATCGACTGGCGCGCCACGGCACGGCAGTCGGCGGTCGCCGTACGCACCTGGCGTCCCGAACGCGACCGGCACATCCTCCTGGTCCTCGACACCGGCCGCACCTCCGCCGGCCGCGTCGGCGACGCCCCACGCCTGGACGCCTCGATGGACGCGGCACTCCTCCTAGCCGCCCTCGCCTCACGCGCGGGCGACCGCGTGGATCTCCTCGCCTACGACCGCCGAGTCCGCGCCCTCGTCCAGGGCCGCGCGGCGGGAGACGTCCTCCCGTCCCTGGTCAACGCGATGGCCACGTTGGAGCCCGAGCTCGTAGAAACGGACGCGCGCGGACTCACGGCCACGGCGCTCCGTACGGCTCCGCGCCGTTCCCTGATCGTCCTTCTGACGACGCTCGACACAGCCCCCGTCGAACAGGGCCTGCTTCCCGTGCTCTCTCAACTGACCCAGCGGCACACGGTCCTGCTCGCTTCGGTGGCCGACCCACATGTCGCCAGCATGGCGACGGGACGCGGAAACACCGACGCGGTGTACGAGGCGGCGGCAGCAGCACAGGCGCAGAGCGAACGGCACCGCACGGCGGAGCAACTCCGTCGGCATGGTGTGACGGTTGTGGACGCGACGCCTGAAGATCTCGCACCCGCATTGGCCGATGCATATCTGGCCTTGAAAGCGGCGGGTCGTCTCTGAAGCTCCGTGGACGCGGAAACAACGAGGCAGGCTCGCCCGTTGGGCCTGCCGATTACTCCACGCATCCTGAAACTTTCAGAAACGCGAAAGAGCCCCACACCGTGAGGTGTGGGGCTCTTTCCCAATATTTGTTCGGCGGTGTCCTACTCTCCCACAGGGTCCCCCCTGCAGTACCATCGGCGCTGTAAGGCTTAGCTTCCGGGTTCGGAATGTAACCGGGCGT